>QFQY01000005.1 GCA_003248805.1 Chelatococcus sp.
TCTGGTTGTCATGCGCGGCCGACTTCGCCCAGACGACGAAGACGTCGGCGATCGGCGAGTTCGAGATCCACATCTTGGAGCCGGTCAGCCTGTAGCCGTCGGCCACCTTCTCGGCGCGGGTCTTCATGCCGGCCGGGTCCGAGCCGGCGTCGGGCTCGGTCAGGCCGAAGCAGCCGACCCATTCGCCCGAGGCGAGCTTGGGCAGGTACTTCTTGCGCTGCGCCTCGTCGCCATAGGCGTAAATCGGATACATCACGAGCGAGGACTGCACGCTCATCATCGAGCGGTAGCCGGAATCGACGCGCTCGACCTCGCGCGCGACGAGCCCGTAGGACACGTAGTTGGCGCCGGCGCAGCCATATTCCTCGGGCACTGTGACGCCGAGCAGGCCGAGTTCGCCCATCTCGTTGAAGATCGAGCGGTCGGTCTTCTCCTCGAGATAGGCGTCGTGGACGCGCGGAGCGAGCTTCTCCTGCGCATACTGCCGGGCCGTGTCGCGGATCAGCCGCTCGTCCTCGGTCAACTGCTCGTCGAGCAGGAAGGCGTCGTCCCAGGTGAACTCGGCCAGCTTGTGGCTCGTGCTGTGGCTGCGGGCGGCTTCGGCCATTTGTGTCTGCTCCCCTATGGTTTGCCGTCATGGTCGGGCTTGACCCGACCATCTTCGAAACCAGCTATCTGGTCACTAGATTCTCGGGTCTGCGCTTCGCTTCGCCCGAGAATGACGCTTCAGTTTCACGCATCCACGTCGAAGCTGACGCCCTGCGCCAGCGGCAGCGTGGTGCCGTAGTTCAGCGTATTGGTAGCGCGGCGCATATAGGCCTTCCAGGCGTCGGAGCCCGCCTCGCGGCCGCCGCCGGTCTCCTTCTCGCCGCCGAACGCGCCGCCGATCTCGGCGCCGGACGGGCCGATATTGACGTTGGCGATGCCGCAATCCGACCCCTCGTCCGAGACGAAGAGCTCGGCCTCGCGCATGTTCAGCGTGAAGATGGAGGAGGACAGGCCCGCGCCGACCGCGTTCTGGATCGCGATCGCCTCGTCGATGGTCTTGTACTTCATCACATAGAGGATCGGCGCGAAGGTCTCGCGCTCGACCGGGCCGCATTGCGAGGGCATCTCGACCAGCGCCGGGCGCACATAAAAGCCGCCGGGGCCGACATCGACCTTCTCGCCGCCATGGACCTTGCCGCCCTCGGCCTTGGCCTCGGACAGCGCCTTCTGCATGTTCTGATAAGCGCCCTCGTCGACCAGCGGGCCGACCAGGACGCCGGCCTCGCGCGGGTCGCCGATCTTCACCGAGCCGTAGACCTTGATCAGCTTCGGCACGAGCGCGTCGTAGACGCTCTCATGGACGATCAGGCGGCGCAGCGTGGTGCAGCGCTGGCCGGCGGTGCCCATCGCTGCGAAGGCGATGCCGCGCAGCGCGATGTCGAGATCGGCGGAGGGCGCGACGATCGCGGCGTTGTTGCCGCCGAGCTCCAGGATCGCGCGGGCGAAGCGGGCGGCGAGCTTCTGGCCGACGTCCTTGCCCATCCGCGTCGAGCCCGTCGCCGAGACGACCGGGACGCGGTGGTCGGAGACGAGGATGTCGCCGATCTCGCGGCCGCCGATCAGCACCTCGGACAGGCCGGCCGGAGCCTCGGGGCCGAAGCGCTTCATCGCCTTCTCGACGATGGCCTGCACGGCCAGCGCGGTCAGCGGGGTCTTCTCCGAGGGCTTCCAGACGACGCTGTCGCCGCAGACGAAGGCGAGCGCCGCGTTCCAGCACCAGACCGCGACCGGGAAATTGAACGCCGAGATGACACCGACGACGCCGACCGGGTGCCAGGTCTCCATCATGCGGTGGTTCGGGCGCTCGGTGGCGATGGTCAGGCCGTAGAGCTGGCGCGACAGGCCGACCGCGAAGTCGCAGATGTCGATCATCTCCTGGACCTCGCCGAGGCCCTCGGAGGTCACCTTGCCGGCTTCGAGCGTGACCAGCAGGCCGAGATCGGCCTTGGCGGCGCGCAGCTCCTCGCCGAGCAGGCGCACGAACTCGCCGCGACGCGGCGCCGGGACCTTGCGCCAGGCGAGATAGGCGGACTGAGCCCGGCCGATGGCGGTCTCGGCCCCGGCGGGGGTCGTCTCCTTCAGCGTGGCGACGGCCTCGCCGGTGATCGGCGACCGTGCGGCGAGCCCGGAGGCGGCATAGGCGGCATCGGACACGCCGAGCCGCTTGAGCAGGGCGAGCGCGTCCTGGGGCAGTGTGGAAGCCATGCTGATCGAAGCCTTTTGATGTCGGGTCGGCGAAGGCGTCGCCGCCGGGCCGTTCGGGCACGCGGCAAAGCCGCGCCGGTCCCGGAGGAGCGCGACGAGGACGCTGTAGTCGGCCTGCACAATGCCCCCTTCCGCCGCTGCTCGGCAACCGATATGTTCTCACCGGTTGATGAGAAATAATCATGACGATCGAGATCGTTCCCGGGCGTCTCTCCGTTCCCTCGCTGTCCGCGCTGGCGGCGTTCGAGGCGGCGGCGCGCCATGGCAGCTTCACGCGCGCGGCCGAGGAGCTGAGCCTGACCCAGAGCGCGATCAGCCGGCAGATCGCCCATCTCGAACAGGTGCTCGGCGTCAGCCTGTTCGAGCGCGTCAAGCAGCGCGTCAGCCTCACGCCGGCCGGCAGCGCCTATGCGGCCGACATCCGCGACGGCCTTTCGCGCCTCGCGGCCGCGACGGTCTCCGCCATGGCCTTTCGCGGCGCCGCCGGCCTGCTGAACCTCGCCATCCTGCCGACCTTCGGCACGCGCTGGCTGATTCCGCGCTTGCCGCGCTTCACCGAGATCCATCCCGGCATCACCATCAACTTCGCCACGAAACTGGTCCCTTTCGACTTCGCGGGCGAGGCGCTGGACGCCGCGATCCATTTCGGCGAGCCGGTCTGGCCCGGCGCCCGGCTGCACCGGCTGATGGGCGAGGAGGTCGTTCCCGTCGCCGCGCCCTCGCTCGTCGCGCGCCTCGCCATCAGGGAGCCGGCCGACATGCTCAAGGCGCCGCTGCTCCAGCAGTCGACGCGGCCGCGCGCCTGGGCGAGCTGGCTCGAGCAGCAGGGCCTGCCGCCGCAGCGCGCATTGATGGGGCCGCGTTTCGAGCAGTTCGCCATGGTCTCGCAGGCGGCCGTCGCGGGCCTTGGCATGGCGATCGTGCCGCGCTTCCTGGTCGAAGAGGAGTTGCGGTCCGGCGCACTCGTCGTGCCTGTCGACAGGCCCGTCAGCGGGGCGGAGGGCTATTATCTGGTCTATCCCGAGGCGCGCGCCGGCCTGCCGGCGGTCACCGCCTTCCGCGACTGGCTGCTGGAGGAGTGCGGCGCACTCTAGCGCCCGCGCATTTCCCCCGCGGCTGCCGGACGATCCCCCCTCGACAAGCGCGGGGCGCCACGTCAATCATGCGCCCGGTTCATCAACGCCGGCCATGAGTCAGCCGGTTCCGACCGAGGTGCCGCCATGCCGTCCGCTTCCGAAACCGCCGATGTCGTGATTTGCGGAGGCGGCGCGATCGGCTCCTCCGTCGCCTATCATCTCGCCGCCGATCCCGGCTTCAGGGGCAAGGTGATCGTCGTCGAGAAGGACCCGACCTATCGCTACGCGGCCTCCGCGCTCTCGGCCGCCTCGATCCGGCAGCAGTATTCGACCGCGGTCAACATCCGCATCTCGCTCTACGGCATCGGCTTCCTGCGCGATATCGGCCGGCACCTGGCGGTCGACGGCGAGGCTCCCGCCATCGACCTGCATGAGGGCGGCTATCTCTATCTCGCCAGCGGGCAGGGCGCGCCGGTGCTCGAGGCCAACCAGAAGCTCCAGGCGGCCGAGGGCGCGGACATCGCCCTCTACGATCCCGCGGCGCTGAAGAACCGCTTCCCCTGGCTGAACGTCGACGACCTCGCCTGCGGCACCTTCGGCGTCAGCGGCGAGGGCTGGTTCGACGGCTGGGCCGTGCTCCAGGCCTTCCGCAGGAAGGCGCGCTCGCTCGGCGTCGAATACCGCCAGGGCGAGGTCGCGCGCTATCTCGTCGAGGGCGGCAAGGTGGCTGGCGTCGAGCTGGCCGATGGCGGCCGCATCGCCTGCGGCGCCGCCGTCAACGCCTCCGGCACGCATGGCGCGCGGCTCGCCGCCACGGCCGGCATCGCGATCCCGGTCAAGTCGATGAAGCGCTACGTCTTCACCTTCACCTGCAAGGGCGAGGTCGACGACTGCCCGCTGCTGATCGACACCAGCGGCGCCTGGTGCCGGGCCGAGGGCAAGCGCGGCGCCGAGGGGCAGCTCTTCATCGGCAGTTGCTCCCCGCTCACCGAGGAGCAGGACGAGGAATGGGTCGAGACCGACCCGACCGTCGAGGATGTCGACTGGCCGTTCTTCGAGGAGGCGGTCTGGGCGCCGCTGGCGCATCGCATCCCCGCCTTCGAGCAGATCAGGCCCGGCCGCGCCTGGGCCGGCCCCTACGACATGTGCGGGCTCGATCACAACGCCATCGTCGGCCCGGCCGTCGGCATGCCCGGCCTCTATCTCGCGAACGGCTTCTCCGGCCACGGCCTGCAGCAGGCGCCGGCGGTCGGTCGCGGCCTCGCCGAGCAGATCCTGCACGGCCGCTATCTCACCCTCGACATCTCCGATCTCGGCCATGAGCGCGTCGTCGCCGGCCGGCCGCTGCTGGAATCCAACATCATCTGATGCCGTCGCCATGGGCGTGTGGTGGGATCGGATGTCCGGTCCCGCGGTCGCGGCGCGCCTCTCAGGGGCGCGCGGAGCCCTCGCTCACGACTCGGCCGCCGGACGCTTTCCCCCACGGCGCGCCTGCGGGCGCCGGTTCTTCGTCTCGCCCTTGCCGCCCTCGCCGTCTCCGTCCTCGTCATCCTGCCCATGCTCGGGGGCAACGGTGACCGTGACGTTCTGGCTGAGCCGCTGAAACAGGCCGAGGCCGACCATGGCGAGGATCGCGACGAAGACGAGCAGGCTCGGAAAGACGATATCCTTCATCGTCTCGCGCGAGGTCTTGGCGATCAGCACCAGCGATTCCAGGCTGAGCGCGACGATCATGATCGTCATGAACTTGGTCAGCGAGCCGCGGGCCTCGGCCGGCCGGCGCAGCTCGCGATCGGCGACGACCTCCTCCTCGTAGAGAAACTTGCCGACATCGGCGACGGCGACCGCGATGATGATGAGGCCGATGCCGTCCAGCATCGTCTCGAGCGCATATTCGCCGGTCCAGTAGCCCGTCGCGGTCCGCCAGACCGCCACGCCGATCAGCATGATCGACGCCGTGAGCAGGGCGAAGGCGATCACCGTGTAGAGAAGACGGCTGAAAACGGTCATGGAACATCCCCCTCCCGGCAGCTGGCGCCGGGGCCCGGTTGCTCAACCGGCACGAGCCTTTGCGGTTCCCCACGCGGCGCACGCGGGGCAGGGCTGCCGCCGTGGCAGGAGAGGGCGCTTGCGGGCGACGATGGAACATCGGAATGCTCGCTGGCCGCTCCGGAGCCGCCCATGCCCGATCTCGCACACCTCGCCGCTTTCGCTCTGATCTGCCTCGGCATGGTCGTCACGCCCGGGCCGAACATGATCTACCTGATCTCGCGTTCGATCGCGCAGGGCCGGGCCGCGGGGCTGATGTCGCTCGGCGGCGTGGCGCTCGGCTTTCTGGTGTACATGTTCAGCGCGGCCTTCGGGATCACGGCGCTGCTCTTCGCCGTGCCCTATGCCTATGACGCGCTGCGCTTCGGCGGCGCGCTCTATCTGCTCTGGCTGGCATGGCAGGCCGTCAGGCCGGGCGGCCGTTCGCCCTTTCAGGTCCGCGATCTGCCGGTCGATCCGCCGCGCAAGCTGTTCGCGATGGGTTTCCTGACCAGCATGCTCAACCCCAAGATCGCGATGCTCTATCTGGCGTTGCTGCCGCAATTCATCGAGCCGGCCGCCGGCTCCGTGCTGGGGCAGTCGCTGGCTCTCGGCGGCGTGCAGATCGCGATCAGCGTCAGCGTCAATGCCATGATCGCCTGCGCGGCGGGCTCCATCGCCCTGTTCCTGCGCGAACGGCCGGCCTGGTCGCTGGCCCAGCGCTGGCTGATGGGCACCATGCTGGGCGGTTTCGCCGTCAAGATGGCGACGGAGGCGCAGCGCTGAAACGCTAGCGATGACCGTGCTCGATGCCGAGACAAGGATGAGCCGCCTTCGCTGCCGACGCTGCTTTTCGGATTCATCGATATCAGGTTGAACCGGCGGCGAGGTTCGAGGTGGACGAAATCGCTTGAGTTGCACCACTTTAAAAGCACTATTCTCACGGTCGGCGTATGACGGGAGCATCCGTTGGCAATCAGAATAGCTCATCTGTCTGATATTCATTTCGGCAAACGCTTCAACCTGGCGCTCTGGGAGGCGGTCAAAGAGCAGATCGTCGATTTCGATCCGCATCTCGTCATCGTGTCCGGCGACGTGGTCGACGATCCGTATCCGGCTCAACTTCTGGCGGCGAAATGCGAGCTTCGTGAACTCGCCGCGCAAGCGAACGCAAAACTGGTCGTCGTTCCCGGAAATCACGACGTATTCTCGAACGGCGTCAACACGCCCTTGACGCGCCGCATAGATTGGTTCGAGCGCATCTTCTTCAACGACGATACCGCCGCTGCCGAGGATGCCTTGGCCGTCGAGTACGGCGAAACGCCTGGTTTCAAGGAACGGTACCTTCCTGCGGCCTCTCCGCTGCGCGGGTTTCGCTCGCTACTGAGTTTCAGGCGCCGCCCGAACCCGCCGTTCGAAAGTCTTATCCCGGGTGACGGATCTCAGGAGACCGTTCAGCGCCCGGGCAATTGCAGTGCCGTTCTGGCGATGCTGGACTCGAACCATCCGGGTCAGCCCATCGGTTTCGCTACCGGGATGGTTCATGTCGACGACCTCGTCCGGCTGCGTGGCGACCTCAAGAACGTCCGCGACACCTATCTGGTCCGCATCGCCGTCGTTCACCATCATCTGTTGCCGATCGCATTCACCAGCGGCCGTTTGGTCGGTGCGGAGCCACTGATGGTGCTACACAATGCGGGGACGGTGCTGGCGCTCCTGGCAGAGCACCGTTTCGACCTGGTGCTGCACGGTCACAAGCACGTCGCCCAATATGCCCGACTCGACCTTTCACCCCGGGACGAGACGGGCTACCCCGTTGCTGTTGTCTCCGCCGGGAGCTGCGCGCTCAATACGCAAGACAACACGCGGGGCAATTGCTTCAATCTGCTAACCATATCGGATAACGGCCGCATCTCGGTGGAGAGTCTTTATTTTGGCGGAGGGCGCAGTCCGTCGCGCGACGATGCGGAACACAACATATCCTATCGGGAACCGCTCGTTACCACGAAGCGGCGGGCCTATACCCGCTCCAGAGAACGACATTCGCTTCACTGCAGGGAGCGACTGCAGGATTTCGAGATTACGGAGACCGGAGACACCAGAATAAAGGCGACGCTGATCGGGTTGAAGACGGCTGCTTTGGGGCATCCGGAATGCCGCGATCATTCCATGTCACTGCCGCGGGACAGTTGGTTCGTCGACGAATTGCTCGCGCTCGATGAACGGCTAACCACCCAGGGCGTTGGTCTGACCGCGCGCGAGGCGGAGCAGGCGAACGGAGATCGCGGTCCGGGCAGCCAACGGTTCACGATCAGCTTTCCGCCCGGCGAGCTGATGAGCCGCGGGATTAGCTACGCAGTGAGCTATGCGTCCGCCAACTCGGTGAACATGAGCCACTGGGAATGCGAGGAACGTGCGGGGCCTGGACCCCGCGCAGAGGGATGGGACAAGGGATATGTTGGCATCGTGGTGACACACCCGATCGAGCGCCTAACCATAACCTTGAAGTTGCCTCAGAGTTTGTCGGGAATTGCGCTGGCGCTCGATTGCCTGTGCCCGAAGGGCTACCCGGACTACAAGATCGATGCGGCCGGGGACGCGACTTTCCAAGGTGATGCCTCATGGTCCGGGGATGTCGAGATCACCGATCACGAGCGCGGCAATCTTCACTTCGACCCTGTGCGCGGCGTGTGGAAAGCGGTGATCGATTCTCCGATGGTTGGTTACGACTATAGAATCGCCTGGCGAACGCCGGACGTCCCGCTAGACAAGCCGGTGAAGGCCGACGTGCTCCATCAACGGAGGGTTTTGCTCGACGCCCTCGATGCTGAGGCGGACAACGCGCCGGCGATGGCGTCGTTCGCCGTTTTGGCAAGGGACCTCGTGCATCTGTTCGGGCAGGGCGGGCGCGCCGAGAGGCATTGCGTCGAACTCTTCGTCTACGACAGCCTGAAGGTCGCTCTCCGGCCGGTCCTGAGCGTGAGGTCTTGGTCGACGATGCCGATGCGGAAAGACTTCGCGATCCCCCTCGGGCGCGGCATAGCCGGTCTCGCATTTCAACAGGGGCGGATCATTCCATGGGCGGCCGCCAGCGCGGAGTCGCCCTTCGTCAAGCCGATCCGCTACCCATGGGGGGAGGGAGATGACGAGGTCGAAATGCGAACGATGTTGTCTATTCCGATCTTCCACCCCTCGCGAGTGAACGAGGAGAGGCCGCCGCCATGGGCTTGCGTCGGCGTGGTTTCTTTCGGCTCCAGCTCGGACGCGACGATCGTGCCACGCTTGCTCGACCCAGCCTGGGCCACGGAGGCGATGGAGAAACTCCTGGGCGGGCGGATTCTGGCACATGCCTGCGTGGATGAAATCCTGAAGAGTTTGGACGGGGTTCAGCCATGACATGTCCGTTCGTTCTGCGTTTCGCGCAGGGGACTTCGATATGGGAGGGGCGCCCCTCGGGGCGAAACCCATCCATGCTTCGTTAGGGCGCTTGGATTACCTTTGGGCCGATAGATTTCGCTTTGCTTCGGCCGGCCGCGCCGGTTGATTTTTTCGTGCCGAATCTCTAACTCTCGCCTCTGGATTGAACGGTGGTGTGTAATGAAACGGATCGATTTGGGCAGTGGCGCTATCGCGCTGGAGCCCAGCGCGGACGCGGATCGCGTCGAGGCGCTTTCCCAGGATTTCTTTGCGCGCAATCAGATCAGCGACGAGGCGGCCTCCCTCTACGAAAGCTATCGTCGGCGCCACGAATTCAAGCCGAACGAAGGTGCCCCGGCTTCTGCCTCAACCGGCGAAAGCCGGGCGAACGGCGGCTTGCGCGGCCGGTAGTCGAGCTTCGGCCGACGCATCGCCGACCACCTTGGCATCGCGCCGATCCGGGCGGTGGCTCACACGTCCCGGCTTGGAGTCCGTTTCAGCCTCATCCTCTGTGCTTGTATCACCTTGCCGGCGGCCCGGATGGTCGCTGGCGCAGCGCTGGCTGATGGGCACCATGCTGGGCGGGTTCGCCGTCAAGATGGCGACGGAGGCACAGCGCTAGCCATGCGGCCGGACGAGACTTCCCCGGTAGCCGGCAGCGAAGCCACCCCGACGCTCGGGGCCCTCTTCGGGGGCTTCCTGAAGATCGGGCTGATGGGCTTCGGCGGCGTCGGCCCGATCGCGCGACACATCATCGTGACGGAACGCGGCTGGCTCGACGATCGCGGCTATGCCCGCCTGATCGGCCTCTGCCAGGCGCTGCCGGGCGCCAACACGGTCAACGCCGCCGTGATGATCGGGGACCGCTATCGCGGCGTGACCGGCGCGCTCGCCTGCGTCGTCGCCCTGATGGCGGTGCCGCTGCTCAGCCTCGTCGCGCTCGCGACGGTCTACGACATGGTCGCCGGCCAGCGCTGGGCCCAGGTCGCGCTGACCGGCGCCGCCGCCAGCGCGGCCGGGCTGATCATCGGCACGGCGGCACGCCTGATCAGCCGCGCCGAACTGGCGCTCTGGGGCTGGGGCGTGGCGGCACTGGCGCTCGTCGCGGTCGGTGTCCTGCGCTGGCCGCTTCCGACGGTCCTCGCCGTCCTCGTCCCGCTCTCGCTCGTCGTGGCCACCATCGCGGCCCGGAGGCGCTGATGGAGCGCGGCATCCTCACCCAGCTCGCGCTGCTCTTCGGCGGGCTTTCGCTCATCGCGGTCGGCGGCGCCAACGCGATCGTGCCGGAGGTCCACCGCCAGACCGTCGAGATTCTGGCCTGGATGAACGACGCCACCTTCGCGCGGCTCTTCGCCATTGCCCAGACCGCGCCGGGGCCGAACGTCATGCTGGCGAGCATCATCGGCTGGCATGTCGCCGGTCTGCCCGGGCTGCTGGTCGCGACGGCGGCGATCCTGCTGCCGTCCTCGCTGCTGGCCTTCGCGGCCAGCCGGGGGCTGAGGCGCTACGCGCAGGCCGGCGCGGTCAAGATCGTCACCGTCGCGCTCGTTCCGATCGCGCTCGGCCTGATGCTCGCGAGCGGGCTCGTCGCGGCTCGCGCGGCCGAGGCCGGCCTGCTCGGGCTCGTCATCACCGCCGCGACGATGGTCGCCACCTACGCCACGAAGCTCAACCCGCTGCTGCCGATGGCGGCCGGCACCGTCGCCTATCTCGCCGCCTGGCTGGCAGGCTTCGTCTGACGCAGCCTCCGCCCGCGTAAATCCGTTTCGGGCGAAGACCGAACCGCGCTAATCCTGCCCCGTCGCCATCGAGGAAACCG
This sequence comes from Chelatococcus sp., assembly GCA_003248805.1. Taxonomy (GTDB): domain Bacteria; phylum Pseudomonadota; class Alphaproteobacteria; order Rhizobiales; family Beijerinckiaceae; genus Allobosea. The sequence goes on from QFQY01000005.1 coordinate 10,594, forward strand.
CTGCCGTGTCTCTCACCGCCGAAGAACAGACGATCGTCGATTGGCTCGCGGGCCGGAAGGACGCCATGGTCGCGCTGCTGCGCGAACTCGTCGACACCGACTCGGGCTCCTACGACAAGGAGGGCGTGGATCGCGCCGGGCAGGTCGTCGCCCGCTTCCACGAGGCGAACGGGCTCGAGGTCGAGATCATTCCCGATGCCCGCTTCGGCGACGCGGTGAAGGCGCGGCTCCCCAATCCGGCCGCCAACGACCAGCGCCCGGTGCTGCTGCTCGGCCATCGCGACACCGTGTTTCCCAAGGGCGAGCCCTCGCGGCGTCCCTTCACCGTCAAGGACGGACGCGCCTATGGCCCGGGCGTCGCCGACATGAAGGCCGGCGTCGTCATCGAGGCCTTCGTCGCGGCGGCCTTCGCCGAATGCGGCGGGCTGTCCGCCCCGCTGACCATGCTGACCACGAGCGACGAGGAGATCGGCTCGCCGTCTTCGCGCCCGGTGATCGAGGCGGCGGCGCGCGAGTCGCGCTGCGTCTTCAACGCCGAGCCGAGCCGCCTCCCGGCCGGCACCGACTTCGCGCGCGACCATCGCCAGTCCGTCACCAGCGGGCGCAAGGGCGGCGTCTTCATGCGTGCCGACTTTACCGGCAAGCCCGCCCATTCGGGCGCGAACTACGAGAAGGGCGCCTCGGCGATCGTCGATCTCGGCCACAAGATCCCGAAGCTTCAGGGCCTGACCGATCTGGAGAAGGGCGTCACCGTCAATGTCGGCCTGATCGGCGGCGGCCAGACGGTCAACACGGTGGCCCCCAACGCCTGGTGCGAGATCGACCTGCGCTACGTCACCGCGCCCCAGCGGGCCGAGCTGGTCGAGGCGATCCGGACCATCGTCGAGACGCCGGTCGTGGCCGGGACGAGCGCCGTGCTTTCGATCAAGGGCGAGTTCCTGCCGCTGGAGGGCACGGCCGGGTCGCAGAAGCTGTTCGAGACCTATCGCGAGGCGGCGGCCGGCTTCGGCATCGCGACCATCGCCGAGTTCACCGGCGGCTGCGCCGATTCGGGCTTCACGGCGGCGCAGGGCATTCCGACGCTGTGCAGCGTCGGGCCGATCGGCGGCATGGCTCATACGCCCGACGAGTTTCTCGAGATCGAGAGCATCGTGCCGGCCGCGCAGACGCTCGCCCTGGCGGTGATGCGCGCGGCCAAGCTGATGGAGTGAGGACGCCGTGCCCTGTCCCCTCTCCCCTTGCGGGAGAGGGTTAGGGTGAGGGGTCTCACGACGCTGCCCGCGGCGGCGTCTTCGATATGCGCAAGCAGGTGATGGCGGCGCGACCCCTCATCCGTCAGCGCTTCGCGCTGCCACCTTCTCCCGCCGGACGAGAAGGGCAGGTCGAGCGTCCCTCAGAACGCCTCTTCCCAGTTCCGCGAGAGGCGCATCGCCGAATTGATCATGCCGACATGCGAGTAGGTCTGCGGGAAATTGCCCCAGAGCTCGCCGGTCGCGAGATCGGCATCCTCCGAGAGCAGGCCGAAGCTGTTGCGCCGCTTCAGGATGCGCCCGAACAGCTCCTTCGCCTCGTCGACCCGGCCGATGGCGTAGAGCGCGTCGACATACCAGAAGGCGCAGATCAGGAAGCCGGTGTGCATGTAGCCGAAATCGTCCTGCGTGGCGTAGCGCAGGAGCAGGTCGCCGCGCCTGAGGTCGCGGCCGATCGCTTCCACCGTCGCGATGTAGCGCGGGTCGTCGGCCTTGACGAAGCCGAGCTCGGCGAAGAGCAGCAGGGTCGCGTCGAGGGAATCGCCGTCGAAGGTCGAGACGAAATGGCCCTTCTCCTGGTTCCAGATGCGGTCGAGGATGGTCTGCCGCAGGCGCTTCGCCTCGCTCTTCCAGAAGTCCTTGCGGTCGGCGCGGCCGAGCGTGCCGGCGATGCGCGCGAGCCTGTCGCAGGCCGCCCAGCACATCACGCTGGAGAAGGAATGCACCGATTCCTTGTTGCGCAGCTCCCATGGCCCGGCGTCGGGCTTGTCGAAGACCGCGATGGCGAGCATCCCCATATGCTCGAGCTGGGCGAACAGCAGCTCCTTGCCCGGCTGGATCAGGCGCTGATCGAAGAAGGAATGCGTCGCCGCCAGCACGACCGCGCCATAGCCGTCGTTCTGGATCTGCGTCGCCGCCCCATTGCCGAAGCGCACGGGCTGGTGCCCGCGATAGCCCGAGAGGTTCGGCGCCTCGAATTCCGTCAGCGCGCCGCCCCGGGTGATCGGGTAGAGCGGCGGCAGGTGCTGGGCGCCGCTCTCCGAGAAGCTGTCGACGATGTTGGTGATGAAGCCGAGATAGTCCTCCATCGTCCGCGTCGTGCCGAGGCGGTTCAGCGCATGGACGACGAAATAGGCGTCGCGCAGCCAGCAGAAGCGGTAGTCCCAGTTGCGCTGCGTGCCGGGCGCCTCCGGAATCGAGGTGGTCAGCGCCGCGACGATGGCGCCGGTTTCCTCGAAGGCGCAGAGCTTGAGCGTGATCGCGGCCCGGATGACCTCGCGCTGGTACTCGAACGGCAGCGAGAGCGAACGCACCCAGTCGCGCCAGTAGTCCGTGGTCTTGTCGAGGAATTCGCGCGAGGTCGTCTCGATCTCGGCGCGCAGCGCCTCGTCCGAGCCGATGATGAAGGAATAGGTCTGGTCGACCGCGAAGGGCGTGCTCTCCAGCACATAGGAGAGCGGCGCGTCGGTGGTGAGGCGGATGGTCTGGTCGGCGCCGACGAAGCGGACATGGTTCGAGCCGCGCGTGATCTCGTCCGGCAGCTCGCCGATGCCGAGGCAGGGCCGCGCCGTCACCTTGATGCGGGGCCGGCCCGAGACGCGCCTGACCCGGCGCACGAGCTGCGGCGGGCGGAAGAAGCGCTCGAAGCGCACATAGCGCGGCGCGAAGTCCAGGATCTCGATGGCGTTGCCGTGATCGTCGGAAAGCACCGAGGACAGGATCGCCGTGTTGTCGAGATAGCTCTGCTCGCAGCGCGTCATGCCGACGAGCTCGATGGCGAACACGCCCTTGCCGGGCGTGGCGTCGCCGTCTTCGGCCTTGTTGTCGATCAGGGCGCAGAACACGGGGTCGCGGTCGAAGCGCGGGAAGCAGCCCCAGACGATCCGCGCCCGCCGGTCGATCAGCGCGGCGATCGAGCAATTGCCGATCACGCCGAGGTCTAGCGAGGCGGAGTGCCGCCCCGCGGTCGTCGTTACTGCCGTCATGGTCAATCCCGGAAGAAGCTGGAGACACTCAACCCGCCGTTTTCGGCGGCGTCGAGAAGGATGCGCCGCAAGGCGGTGGGGGAGGGCAGGCGCGCGGCGGCACAGGTCTCGCCGCCGCCGATGCGGACCGACAGGCCGCTCATCGCGTTGACCGCGGCAAAGCCCGCCTCGTCGGTGATGTCGTCGCCGACGAAGACCGGCATGCGCTCCCGATAGGCCGCGCTCTGCATCAGGCGTCCGATCGCACTGCCCTTGCTGGCCGAGGCCGGCACGAGTTCGGCCACCGACTTGCCCTCCTGGAGCCGCACGCCCGGCCCGAGGCGCTCGGCCGTCCGTCGCATCAGCGCCAGCGCGTCGTCCTGAAGCTGCGGGGCGAGGCGCCAGTGCAGCGCCGCCGAGATGCGCTTGTCCTCGACGATGATGCCGACATGGCTGCTGGCGAAGCGGACGAGATCGCGCAGCGCCTCCTGCATCGCCTCCGGGGCGTCGGCCTGGGAGGCGATCTCGCCGTCGATCCGGATCTCCGCGCCATGGAGCCCGGCGGCATCGAAACGGTACGGCGTCAGCGCGTCGTCGAGAAAAGGGATCGGCCGGCCCGAGACGAGGGCGAGCGCTCCGCCGAGCTTTTCGCGCAGCGCGTCGAGCGCCGGCGCCACGCGCCGGTCGAGCCGGACGTCGTTGGGCGCAGGTGCGATCTCCGCCAGCGTTCCGTCGAAATCGAGGAACAGCGCGACAGGGCGTTCGTCTCCCGTGAAGTTACGGGCATCGTTCAATGATCTTGTTTCGATATCTGTCGTCATGCAGGTCTGATTTTCGAAATGTCGATGTCCAAATTCGATGTCGTGACTTGGCTTCAACGCTATGGGTTTTCGCGGATTGTGAGATGGTTACGGCATCAACTCCAACGGTCTGGCCACTTGACATCGTCTCACCGCACTCTGTCATAATCGCGGCACTCTGAACACAAAGCCGACACCGCTTCGCCGTTTCGTGGCGTCGCATATGGAAACATTACGCCGCCAGTCGCGTTCTGTTCCTGCCGGCGGTGCCGAAATCAGGCGGCTGGCCGATCTCGGAGAACACCCGCGCAATGCGACTCGTCATCGTCTCCAACCGCGTAGCCGTCCCCGATCGCGGCGAGAAGGCCGCAGCAGGGGGATTGGCGGTCGCCTTGCGCGAGGCGCTGGAGACGGAAGGCGGGCTCTGGTTCGGCTGGAGCGGCGAGGTCTCGGCGGCCGCGCAGGAGCCGCGCATGGCCCAGCGCGGCAAGGTCACCTACGCCGTGATGGACCTGACGGAGGCGGAGCGGAGCAGCTACTATCTCGGCTTTTCCAACCGGGCCCTGTGGCCGATCATGCATTACCGGCTCGGGCTCACCGAGTTCACGCGCTCGGACTATACCGGCTATCTCGGGGTCAACCGCCGCTTCGCCAAGGCGCTCGTCCCCCTGCTGCGCCCCGACGACCTGATCTGGATCCACGACTACCATCTCATCCCGCTGGCGGCGGAGCTGCGTCGTCGCGGCGTCGCCAACCGGATCGGCTTCTTCCACCACATCCCCTGGCCCTCGCCGGACGTGCTCGGCGCATTGCCCTTCAGCGCGACGCTGGTGCGGACCATGGCGTCCTACGACCTCGTCGGATTGCAGACCGAGCTCGATGCCCGAAACCTGGTCAACGGGCTGGTCTCGATGTGCGGCGCGACGCAGGAGGACGGCGCGGTCCAGCTCGCGCGCCGCCGCACGGTGGTGCGCGCCTTTCCGATCGGGATCGACGTGGAATCCTTCCGCAAGCTCGCCGCTGCGTCCGTCCGGGCCGCGACGACGCCGTTGCGCGCGACCAAGGAATCGCTCGGCGAGCGCAAGCTCGTCGTCGGCGTCGACCGCCTCGACTATTCGAAGGGCATCGTGCAGCGGCTGGAGGCCTTCGGCGAGTTCCTGCGCAACCACCCGGAGCATCGCGGCAAGGTCGGCCTGCTGCAGATCGCGCCGCCCTCGCGCAGCGACGTGCCGGAATATGCCGAGCTCGACCGCCAGTCGGACGAGACCGCCGGCCGGCTCAACGCCCAGCTCGGCGAGTTCGACTGGACGCCGATCCGCGTGGTCAAGAAGGCCTATTCGCGGACCGCGCTGGCCGGCTTCTATCGCCGTGCGCAGGTCGGGCTGGTCACGCCGATGCGCGACGGCATGAATCTCGTCGCCAAGGAATATGTCGCGGCGCAGGACCCGGCCGATCCGGGCGTGCTCGTGCTGTCGCGCTTCGCCGGGGCCGCGCAGCAGATGAGCGAGGCGCTGATCGTCAACCCGTTCGACACGCACGAGGTCTCCGAGGCGATCCGCACCGCGCTCGCCATGCCCCGCAGCGAGCGCATCCGACGGTTCGAGCGGCTCTACGCCACCATCGACGCGACGGACATCGCCTGGTGGACCCGGTCTTTCCTCGACGCGCTGGCGGGGCGTCCCACGGGCATGGGCGAGGCTTCCGCGCCGCGCCAGCCCCGGCGCCCGGCGACGCCGCGCGGCAGGCCGCGCCTCGTCGCGTCCCGGGCCCCGTCCGGCACGGCGGCGTCCGCCCGTGAGGGCGCCGCTCGCACGCCCTGAGCGGATCGCGGCGGCGGCTGCGCCCCGCATCGGGGGAGCCGACGAGCGAGGCCCTTGCCCAACACTCCCTTTGGTCGCTAGAAGGCGGCTTGATCCGGGGGCGGCGGCGACTCGGGCCTCGGCGGCTTCCGGCCGGCGAACCGCGACGGCTGCGACGGCCGCCGAGACGCGCGGAGGACTGGATTGATGCGAGGGGCTCTCGGAGGACCTGGCGTTCTGCTGCGCCGCCTCCGCGAGGTGATGGCGGCACCGGTCAGCGCCCAGGAGCGGCTGGACCGGCTGGTCGTCCTGATCGCCGGAAATCTCGTCGCCGAAGTCTGCTCGGTCTACGTCCTGCGTGAGGACGGCTCTCTCGAACTCTATGCCACGGAAGGCCTGAACCGCGAGGCGGTCCACCTGACGACGATGCGCGCCGGCGAAGGCCTCGTCGGCCTGATCGCGCGCGAGGCCGAGCCGCTCGCCCTGTCGGATGCGCAGGCGCATCCGGCCTTCTCCTACCGTCCGGAGACGGGCGAGGAGATCTACCGCTCCTTCCTCGGCGTGCCGATCCTGCGCGGCGGGGCGGTGATGGGCGTCCTCGTCATCCAGAACCGCGCCTCGCGGGTCTATAGCGAGGAGGAGGTCGAAACCCTCCAGACCACCGCCATGATCATGGCGGAGATGATCGCCGCCGGCGGGCTGAAGTCGCTCGCCGCGCCCGGGGCCTCGATCGGTCTCGACCGGCCGATTCACGGCAAGGGCGTCGCGCTCTCCGACGGGGTCGGGCTGGGCTATGCGGTGCTGCACGAGCCGCGCGTGGCGATCACCAACCTCATCGCCGAGAATCCGGCTGCCGAGGTGGCGAGGCTGGAGGCGGCGATCGACGAGATGCGCGCCGCCATCGACGAACTGGTCGAGCGCGGCGACGTCGCCCATACCGGCGAGCATCGCGACGTGCTCGAGACCTTCCGCATGTTCGCCCATGACAAGGGCTGGCTCAGGCGCATGCGCGAGGTCGTGCTGACGGGCCTGACGGCCGAGGCGGCCGTCGAGCGCGTCCAGTCCGACACGCGCGCCAAGATGCTGCGCCAGACGGACCCCTATCTGCGCGAGCGCCTGCACGATCTCGACGACCTCGCCAACCGCCTGCTGCGCACGCTGATCGGCCGGGCGAACGGCGTCGCGCGCGAGGAGATGCCCGAGAACGCGATCCTGGTCGCGCGCTCGATGGGCCCTGCCGCCCTGCTCGACTACGATCGGGCCCGCCTGCGCGGCCTCGTGCTGGAGGAGGGCGGGCCGACCAGCCATATCGCCATCGTCGCCCGCGCGCTCGGCATCCCGGCGGTCGGAGAGATCGTCAACGCCACCGCCCTCGTCCAGTCGGGCGATGCCGTGATCGTCGACGGCCAGGCCGGCGAGGTGCAGATCCGGCCGCAGCCGGATGTCGAGAACGCCTACAAGGACAAGGCGCGGCTCCGCGCCCGCAAGCAGAAGCAGTACGAGAAGCTCAAGGAGCTGCCGGCCGTCACCAAGGACGGCACGGAGATCACGCTGCAGATCAATGCGGGCCTGATCGTCGACATGCCCAATCTCGAGGCGACGGCGGCCTCCGGCATCGGCCTGTTCCGCACCGAGCTGCAGTTCATGGTGGCGCAGCACATGCCCACCACGGCCGAGCAGCAGGCGCTCTATTCCGCCGTGCTCGAGGCCGCAGGCGGGCGGCCGGTCACGTTCCGGACGCTCGACATCGGCGGCGACAAGGTGCTGCCCTATATGGAGCGCGTCGAGGAGGAGAATCCGGCGCTGGGCTGGCGCGCGATCCGCATCGGGCTCGACCGGCCGCGCCTGCTGCGGGCGCAGCTTCGCGCGCTGCTGCGCGCCGGCGCCGGGCACGACATGAAGATCATGCTGCCGATGGTCGCCACCGTCGACGAGTTCCGGCGCGCGCGGCTCCTCGTCGAGCGCGAGCAGGCGATGCTCGCCAAGCAGGGCAACGAACCGCCGACCTCGCTGCATCTCGGCGTGATGGTCGAGGTGCCCTCGCTGCTCTTCGAGCTGCCGGAGATCGTTCAGGAGGCCGATTTCCTCTCCGTCGGCACGAACGACCTGCTGCAGTTCCTCTTCGCCGCCGATCGCGAGAACAAGCGCGTCGCCGATCGTTTCGACCCTCTCGGCGTCGGCGCGCTCCGCGCCCTGCGCTCCATCGTCGAGGCGGCCTCCGAGACGGACTGCCCCGTCACGGTCTGCGGCGAGATGGGCGGCAAGCCGATCGAGACCATGGCGCTGATCGGCCTCGGCTATCGTTCCTTCTCGATGTCGGCCGCCTCGGTCGGCCCGATCAAGGCGATGCTGCGCGCCCTCGACGTCGGCAAGCTGAGCGAGCGCCTCGACTGGATGCTGGCCTCCAACGAGGGGCCGGTGAGCCTGCGCCCGCAGCTCGCGGCCTTCGCCGCCGAGTACAGGGTTCCGGTCTAGCGGAAGCGTCTCCGCGGCTATAAAGACGGGTCGCTCCACGCCTCAGCCCTCATCCTGAGGAGCGCTCCGGAGGAGTGCGAGACGCCGCTTCGCGGCTCCTCAGGATGAGGGCTCGTTGTTCCAGGGACGGTGTTCCCGCCCCGTATGGTTGCCGGACACGCGATGTCGCTTCAGCTTCCCCAGGACCGTCTCGACGAGATCGTGGCGCGCCATGCCGCCGCCACCGACGAGATCAACCATTCGGCCGATGCCGAGCGCACGGTCGAGCTCGCCAAGGAGCTGGCCGAGCTCGAGCCCGTCGTCGCCGCCATCGCCGCCTGGCGCGGCGCCCAGGCCTCGCTGGACGAGGCGGAGGGGCTGATCGCCGATCCGGCGACCGATTCCGAGTTCCGCGACCTCGCCTATGAGGAGCGCGACGCCGCCCGGGCCGAGCTCGCGACGCGCTCCCGCGAGATCCTGCTCGCCCTGCTGCCGAAGGATGCCGCCGACGAGCGCGGCGTCATCCTCGAAATCCGTGCCGGGACCGGCGGCGACGAGGCCTCGCTCTTCGCCGGCGATCTCCTGCGCATGTATCAGCGCTACGCCGCGCAGAAGGGCTGGAGCGTCGACATCCTCTCCGAGAGCGAGGGCACGGCCGGCGGCTACAAGGAGGTCATAGCCGAGATATCCGGCCGGGGCGTCTATGCCCGGCTGAAATACGAGTCCGGCGTCCACCGCGTCCAGCGGGTGCCGGCGACCGAGGCGAGCGGGCGCATCCACACCTCCGCCGCCACGGTCGCGATGCTGCCGATGGCGGGCGATGTCGACATCGTCCTCAACGATTCCGACATCCGCATCGACACCATGCGCTCGGGCGGCGCGGGCGGCCAGCACGTCAACAAGACCGAATCGGCGGTGCGCCTGACCCATATCCCGACGAACACCGTCGTGCTGGTCCAGGACGAGCGGTCCCAGCACAAGAACAAGGCCCGCGCCTACGAATTGCTGCGCGCCCGGCTCTACGACATGGAACGCAGCCGCGCCGATGCCGAGCGCGCCGCCGACCGGCGCGCCCAGGTCGGCTCCGGGGACCGCTCGGAACGCATCCGGACCTATAATTTCCCGCAGGGGCGCGTGACCGATCACCGGATCAATCTCACCCTCTACAAGCTCGACGAGATGATGCAGGGCCTGGCGCTCGACGAGATCGTCGACGCTCTTACGGCCGAGCATCAGGCGCGGCTGCTCGCCCAGCAGAGCGCGGCCTGAGCGCGATGGCGCGCATGATGAAACCTCCCGCCGCTTCGGGCGTTGAATCCGTATCGAACTTGAACGACACGGAGGAGACCGGTCATGAGCAAGCTGATTTCGGGGATGGCGATCGCGGCGGTGATGGGTCTGGCGCTGGCGACCTCGGCCCAGGCGCAGAGCACGGCGCAGAAGATCGAGGGCTCGATGGAGCGCGGCCTCAAGCGAATGAACTCGCAGCCCAGCGCGGCGATGCCCGGCGCCATGACGCAGGCGCAGGCCCGCAAGGCCTGCCAGATGGAGATGAAGGGCGCTCGCGAGAGCAAGTCCGCCCTGCGCACCAAGATGAAGATGTGCGTCGACCAGAAGATGCAGGGCAACAGCTGAGGAAGCCCGGGGAGCCCGGGCCTTCGCCGGCTCGGGTGACGGATGCCGCGGCGACCGCGAGGTCGTCGCGGCTTTCGCTTGCCCGGCGCCTGCGCGCGGCCGGTGTCGACAGCCCCGACAGCGACGCCAGGGTGCTGGTGGAGGGGGCGCTCGGTCTCGAACGCTGGCAGCCGGACGCTTCCGTCGATGCGGGAGCTCTCGCGCGGCTCGACGGTTTCGCGGCGCGGCGGCTGGCGGGCGAGCCGGTCTGGCGCATTCTCGGCGAGCGCGAATTCTGGGGGCTGCGCTTCCGGCTGTCGTCCGCGACGCTCGAGCCGCGTCCCGACAGCGAAGCCATCGTCGAGGCCGCGTTGCAGGCGCTCGGCCCGCGTCGGCAGGGGCCGCTCTCGATTCTGGATCTCGGCACCGGCACGGGCTGCCTGCTGATCTCGGTGCTGCATGAGTGCCCGGGCGCGACCGGGCTCGGAATCGACCTCTCTGCGGAGGCCTGCGAGACGGCGCGGGGCAATGCCGCGCTGAACGGTGTCGCCGGACGTGCCACGTTCCGGCAGGGCGACTGGACGGCAGGCCTGTCGGGCCCCTTCGACCTCGTCCTCTCGAATCCGCCCTATATCGCGTCGGGCGAGATCGCGGTCCTCGCCGTCGAGGTTCGCGAGCATGATCCGCGCCTCGCGCTGGATGGCGGCGCCGACGGGCTCGACTGCTATCGGCTGCTCGCGCGGCAGGTGCCCCCGCTGCTCTCCCCCGGAGGGCTGGTTGTGCTGGAGATCGGCGCCGGCCAGGAGCACGACGTGCAGGCGTTGATGACGGCGGGGGGGCTTGCATTTCGCGGATCGCGTTACGATCTCGGTGGACATATCCGCGCATTGATCTTCGAGAGCGCGTGAAATGCACAGGCTGTGGTGCGATTTCGCTTGGAGCGGCACGTAAAAGCCGCTATGCACGATCAGCCGAAGCTGGTGTGGCCGGCGCCGAACCTTGGACTGCTTGGCAGCGTCGAGGTGCAGCATCCGGAACCTCCGTAGATCGACGGAGTCGGCATGCCAGATTGGAAACCGAAGGCGCTGGGCGCCTGTCGGCTCGTGGGCGGGGAGCCCTTTGGATAACGAGCGCGTGAAGACCAGGAACGGCGCGAAGCCCCTTCAGGTCAACTCAGTCCGACGCAGCGTCGCAACCCGCTGTGCGTCGCAACGCGCATGACCACCTCACGGTTGCCTTGAGCACAGAAGCGCGAGACAGACGCGAATGAGACCAGGTCAGAACCGGCGTATGCGCGGCCGCAACAACAGCGGCGGCAACAATAACGGCAACCGCAAAGCGCCGAATCCCCTCCAGCGCAGCTACGAGTCGAACGGTCCGGACGTGAAGGTCCGTGGCACGGCGCAGCATGTCGCGGAGAAATACTTGCAGCTGGCGCGCGATGCGCAGTCGTCGGGCGATACTGTCGCCGCGGAAGGCTATTACCAGCACGCGGAACACTATTACCGCATCCTGCTCGCCGCTCAGGAGCAGATGTCGCAGCAGTTCGGCCATACCTTCCCGCCCAACCGGGCGTTCGTCGAGGACGCCGACGAGGGCGACGAGGACGACGAGGACGGATCGGGCCAGGGCTTTCAGCCCGGCGCGGGCCCGCAGCCCGATATTCGCTTCGGCCAGAACGGCAACGGCTATGGCGGCAACAATCCCCAGCGCGCCGAGGGCGAGGCGGGGGAGGGCGGCCAGAACGGCCAGCGCTTCGATCGCCAGGGTCAGGGCCAGGGCCGCGACCGTTTCAACGATCGCAACGATCGCAACGACCGCAACAACAATAACAACAACCGCCGTTTCGACCGCAACGACCGGCAGGACCGGGGCGAGCGTCGCTTCGACCGCAATCCCGAGCAGGGGCAGCAGGTGCCGGGCGGCTATGCCCCGCGCCCCGACGCGCCGCGCTCCGACATCCCGGTCGAGGCGGAGCAGCCGGCGGTTGCCGCCGTTTCCGAGCAGGGCCAGAGCCCGGCGCAGGGCGAGCGTCGCTTCGAGCGGGGCCCCCGCCCCGAGCGTCGCCCGCGCCGCGAGCGCCCGGTGGAGGTCGAGGCTTCCGACGACGAGGCGTCCGCGCTGCCGTCCTTCCTGACGACCCCCGTGCGCGTGCCGGTGGCCGCGCCGGTCGAGGAGCCGGTGGAGGCAGCGGCCACGCCCGCCGTGGACGCCGGCGAGGCGTCGTCCGAGGCCGCTCCCGCCAAGCGCGCGCGTCGGCGCCGCTCGCCGCGCGAGGTCATGGACGCGCTCGGCCAGGAGGTCGACGGCCCGGCCGAGTGAGGCACTGGCCACCCGGTTCAAGGAATGCGAAAGGGGCCGAAAGGCCCCTTTCGCTTGTCCGTTGACCGCGCAGGGCCGAATCAGGACAGCGGAACGACCTCCAGCCGGTCGCCGGGGCGCAGGCTCCCGCCGGACAGCACGCGGCAATAGATGCCGCAATCGACATGGCCGTAGTTCTTCATCAGCGCCTTCGGGATCTGGAGGTCCCGGGTGCCGGTCTGCGGATCGACATTGGTCGCGGCGCAGCGCTCGATGCGCTTGATCACCTGCAGCCTGACGCCGCCTGCGCCGGCGAGTTCCTGCCCGGCGAGGTCGTTCTCCGCCCAGGCCGGCCACTCCTCGACCATGACGTTGCCGCGGAAGCGCAGCGGATCGAGCGTCGCACCGATCCGCTCTCCGAGATCGGCGACGCTGGCAAGATTGATGATCGAGACGAAGCCGGAGCGCGAATCGGTGAAGCGGTAGCCCTCCGGCGCGGCGAGCAGTTCGGGCCGGCCGCGCAGGGCCTCGGGCATGTAGCTTTCGAAGAAGGCGGTGATCGCGGCGCGCCCCTCCGGGGTCGCGGCGGCGGCGCGCAGCACCTCCTGCCCGTCGAGCGCGATGGCGAGCTCGCCGCTGGCGTCGTGGTAGCGGCTGCGCAGCCTCGCCAGCCGCTCATGCCGCATCAGCATGAGATAGACGATCTTGGGCTTGTGCTCCGGCGCGGCGGGATCGAAGCCGCAGGGGCCGTTCTCGATGGCGAAGAGCCGGTCGCCCGGGAAATAGCCGCCGGCCGTGAGCTCCGTCTCTTCCAGCCGCTCGGGGGAAAGTCCCTTCACGGGATAGCGATAGAGCGAAGCGATACGCATGGCGGGATCATCCGGTGAAAGTGCGGCCGGACGATAGCGATCCTCGGCCCGCCCGGCAGATCAAAAGATGTGAACGTTTCGATCAGCCCTCGTCGTCCTCGCCGTCGGCGACGGAGCGCTGGCAGCCCCAGCCCGTTAGCACCGCGTCCGTCTCGTCGACCACGAAGAAGCGGGCCGCATCGCGGTCGTAGCCTTCCGCCAGCAGCCGCTCGTAATCGGTATGGACATGGCGGACATGGCTGCCGAGCGAGAGCCAGAGCGCGGTGGAGGGCGGCAGCTCCTTCATCGTCTTGCGCTCGGCGAGCGCCACCACCGCCTCCGCATCCGCGAGGGGGATTCCGGGCGCGAGCGCCCTCAACGCCTTGCGAATCGCCTGCTGGCGTCTTGTCCCGGCCATGCTCCAGCCTTCGCTGCGCTTTTGACCTGCGTCAACTGATGCCGACGACCCCTTCCGTTGCGGGAAAGCCACACTATCTTCCTTGGCGAGGGGTGGCCTTCCAGGGCGCCCCATCCCGAATGAAAGGCAGCCGGATCGCGTCGCCACGGGGCGCGGGCGGCGGGCGGAGCGACGACATGAACATCGAAAAATATACGGACAGGGCCAAGGGCTTCCTCCAGGCGGCGCAGACCATCGCGCTTCGCGAGGGTCACCAGCAGTTCACGCCGGAGCACCTGCTCAAGGCACTGCTCGACGACAACGAGGGCATGGCGGCCGGGCTGATCGACCGCGCCGGCGGCCAGTCCCGTGTCGCGCTGCAACTGGTCGACCAGGCACTGGCCAAGCTGCCGAAGGTTTCGGGCGGCTCGGGCGGCCTCAACCTGACGGCGGGCCTGGCCCGTGTCTTCGACGCGGCCGAGAAGGCGGCGGAGAAGGCCGGCGATTCCTTCGTCACGGTAGAGCGGCTCCTGCTCGCGCTCGCGATCGAGAAGGAGACCGAGGCCGGCAAGGCGCTCGCCAAGGCCGGTGTCACGCCCCAGGCGCTCAACACCGCGATCGAGGCCATCCGCAAGGGTCGCACCGCCGATTCCGCCAGCGCCGAGCAGGCCTATGACGCGCTGAAGAAATACGCCCGCGACCTCACCGCCGCGGCGCGCGAGGGCAAGCTCGACCCGGTCATCGGCCGCGACGAGGAGATCCGCCGCACCATCCAGGTGCTGTCGCGCCGCACCAAGAACAATCCCGTCCTGATCGGCGAGCCCGGCGTCGGCAAGACCGCCATCGCCGAGGGCCTCGCGCTGCGCATCGTCAATGGCGACGTGCCCGAGAGCCTGAAGGACAAGGAGCTGCTGGCCCTCGACATGGGCTCGCTCATCGCCGGCGCGAAATATCGCGGCGAGTTCGAGGAGCGGCTGAAGGCCGTGCTGACCGAGGTCATGAACTCGGATGGCGGCGTCATCCTGTTCATCGACGAGATGCACACCCTCGTCGGCGCCGGCAAGACCGACGGCGCGATGGACGCATCCAACCTGCTGAAGCCGGCTCTGGCGCGCGGCGAACTGCACTGCATCGGCGCGACCACGCTCGACGAGTACCGCAAATATGTCGAGAAGGACGCTGCGCTCGCCCGCCGCTTCCAGCCCGTCTTCGTCGACGAGCCGACGGTCGAGGACACGGTCTCGATCCTGCGCGGCCTGAAGGAGAAGTACGAGCAGCATCACCGCGTCCGCATCACGGATTCGGCGCTGGTCTCGGCCGCGACGCTCTCGAACCGCTACATCACCGACCGCTTCCTGCCCGACAAGGCGATCGACCTCGTCGACGAGGCGGCTGCGCGGCTGCGCATGCAGGTCGACTCCAAGCCCGAGGAGCTGGACACGCTCGACCGCGAGATCGTGCGCCTCAAGATCGAGCAGGAGGCGCTGAAGAAGGAGAACGACGCGGGTTCCAAGGAGCGCCTGAAGCGGCTCGAGGGCGAGCTCGCCGAGCTCGAGGGGCGTTCCGCGACGATCACCGCCAAATGGAAGGCCGAGAAGGACAAGCTCGGCGCTGCCGCCGAGCTCAAGACCAAGCTCGACAATGCCCGCAACGAGCTCGCCCAGGCCCAGCGCAAGGGCGAGTACCAGCGCGCCGGCGAGCTCGCCTATGGCGAGATTCCGCAGCTGGAGAAGCAGCTCGCCGATATCGAGGAGAAGGGCGGCAATGGCGGCATGGTCGAGGAGGCCGTGACGCCGGACCATGTCGCGCAGGTCGTCAGCCGCTGGACCGGCGTGCCGGTCGACCGCATGCTGGAGGGCGAGAAGGAGAAGCTGCTGCGCATGGAGGAGGTTCTCGCCTCCCGCGTCGTCGGCCAGCGCGAGGCGGTGGAAGCCGTCGCGACGGCGGTCCGCAGGGCGCGGGCCGGCCTGCAGGACCCCAACCGGCCGATCGGCTCCTTCATGTTCCTCGGCCCCACCGGCGTCGGCAAGACCGAGCTGACCAAGGCGCTCGCCTCCTTCCTGTTCGACGACGAGACCGCGATGGTGCGCCTCGACATGTCGGAATACATGGAGAAGCACTCGGTCGCCCGGCTGATCGGCGCGCCTCCCGGCTATGTCGGCTATGAGGAGGGCGGTGCCCTGACGGAGGCGGTGCGCCGCCGGCCCTATCAGGTCGTGCTCTTCGACGAGGTCGAGAAGGCGCATCCGGACGTGTTCAACGTCCTGCTGCAGGTGCTCGACGACGGTCGCCTCACCGACGGCCAGGGCCGCACGGTCGATTTCCGCAACGTGCTGATCATCATGACCTCGAATCTCGGGTCCGAGTATCTGGTGAACCAGCCGGAGGGGCAGGATTCCGATGCGGTGCGCGACGAGGTGATGGGCGTGGTCCGCCACGCCTTCCGGCCGGAGTTCCTGAACCGGATCGACGACATCATCCTGTTCCACCGGCTGCGCCGGCAGGACATGGGCGCCATCGTCGACATCCAGATGGGCCGGCTCGCCAAGCTGCTCACCGACCGCAAGATCACGCTCGAACTCGCGAAGGACGCGCGCGAGTGGCTGGCGGAGAAGGGCTACGACCCGGCCTATGGCGCCCGCCCGCTCAAGCGCGTGATCCAGAAGTCGGTGCAGGACCCGCTCGCCGAGGCGATCCTCGCCGGCCGCATCAAGGACGGCGAGACGGTGCCGGTGACGGTCGGGCCGGCGAGCCTGATGCTGGGCGACGTCGCGGCCGTGAAGGAGAAGCGGCCCGCTGGCGTGCCGCTGAACTGAGGTCCTGTCCAATCACCCGAGGGGACAACTCCTCGGGTGATCAGGCGGCATGAAGCTCCAGCTCGAAGGAACGGCCGACCGCCGCGACGGCAGCGTCGATCTGGTCGATGCGGCTTGCATGGTCGAGGCGGAACAGCCGATCGACCTGTTCGCGATGCCAGCCGAGACGCCGCGCCAACTCCGCGCGGGTAACGCCCTCCTGCTTGCAGGCCCGAAACAGAAGCAGCTTCATCACGGCCTGCAGAGGCAGCTTGACCAGACGGTCTTCGGCTGCCGCAGTCTTGAAGGCATCCGTGTCAGGGAGAACATCGATATCTTCCCACCTCGCCATCCGGCCGGCTATGGCCTCTTCGATGGCATCGGAGGCGTGGCGCATCGCGTCGGCGCGATCATCGCCGAATGTCTTGACCTCCGGGAGAAAAGGACACGTCACGAACAGGGTGCCGTTATCGTCGGGGTGGAGTTCGACCGGAAAAGCCAACATCACTTGAGACCCAGATCTTTCAGAATGCTGCGGACCAACCCTGTGCCCAGTTCCTTCCGCGAGCCATGCATCGGAATCTGGCTGGTCCTGCCGTTCAGATAGACGGTGACATGACCGGAACCACCTTTGTGATTCTCAAAGGTGCAGCCTTGCTTGGCCAAATATCGCTTCAGCTCGCTGGCGTTCACATCTCAATTGTAGTCCACACTTCTGTGGAGTTCAACCGGGGCGTCATCCCCGCTTCAGCAAAAACACCGCCTGCGCGCCGAACAGGTTCCAGAACCACCAGGGCGCGTTGACGCCGACCCTGCCGCCGGCCGCGTCGAGCGCGATGGCGCGTTCCTTCTCCGCCCCGATCACGTCGCAGAGCGCGACGAAATCGCGGATCGTGCAGAAATGGATGTTGGGCGTGTCCCACCAAGAATAGGGCAGGGCGTCCGTCACCGGCATCCGGCCCTGGAAGAAGACCTGACCGCGCATCCGCCAATGCCCGAAATTCGGGAAGGAGACGATGGCGCGCCGGCCGATCCGCAGCATCTGCTCCAGCACGAAGCGCGGATTGCGCGTCGCCTGGATGGTCTGGGACAGGATGACGTAGTCGAACGAGTCGTCGGGATAGTCGACGAGATCGGTGTCGGCGTCGCCCTGGATCACCGAGAGGCCGCGGGTCACGCAGTCCGCCACGCCCTCGCGCGACAATTCGATGCCGCGCGCGTCGACATTGCGGGTCTCGGCCAGAAGGGCCAGAAGCGCGCCGTCGCCGCAGCCGACATCGAGCACCCGCGTGCCGGGGTTCACCATCTCGGCGACGAGGCGCAGGTCGATGCGGTTGGTGTGGCTGTCGGGCAGGGTCATTGCAATCGGTCCGGCTCGCTCCGCGCATTGTCATTCCGGGGCTTCGCGAAGCGAAGAACCCGGAACCCACGACTGGGCGCGACGAATGGTGAAGCCCAGTCGATAAGGCTCGCCCGGTCGTGGGTTCCGGGTTCGGCCCTGCGGGCCGCCCCGGAATGACGGAGGGAAGCTCTCATCAAATCCCCCGTGCCCGTGCCGCCGCGCTGAGAAAGCCGCGCGTCGTGGCGAAGAGGTTCGGCTCTTCCAGCAGGAAGGCGTCGTGGCCCTTGTCGCTCTCCAGCTCGACGAAGGAGACCGAGGCGCCCGCCGCGTTCAGCGCATGCACGATCGCGCGCGAATCCGAGGTCGGGAACAGCCAGTCGGAGGTGAAGGACGCCACGCAGAAGCGCGTCTTCGTGCCCGCGAAGGCCTTGGCCAGCACGCCGCCATGGTCGGCCGCCAGGTCGAAATAGTCCATGGCGCGCGTCACGTAGAGATAGGAGTTGGCGTCGAAGCGCTCGACGAAGCTGACGCCCTGGTGGCGCAGATAGCTCTCCACCTGGAAATCCGCGTCGAAGGAGAAGGTCGGCGCCTCGCGGTCCTGCAGCTTGCGGCCGAACTTGCGGTGCAGCGCGGCTTCCGAGAGATAGGTGATGTGCGCGCCCATGCGCGCGACCGAGAGTCCCTTGGACGGGCGCGTGCCCTCCTCGAGATAGCGCCCGCCGCGCCAGTCGGGATCGGCCATCACCGCCTGTCGCCCGACCTCGTGGAAGGCGATGTTCTGCGCCGAATGCTTCGCGCCCGTCGCCAGCGGCAGCGCCGAGAACACGCGGTTCGGGTAGCTCGCCGCCCATTGCAGCACCTGCATGCCGCCCATCGAGCCGCCGGCCGCGCAGAACAGGCTCTCGATACCGAGCGAGTCGATCAGCGCCGCCTGCGCGCGCACCATGTCGCGGATCGTCACCATCGGGAAGGACAAGCCCCAGGGCCTGCCGGTCTCGGGATCTGTCGAAGCCGGTCCGGTCGTGCCGGTGCAGCCGCCGATGACGTTGGCGCAGATCACGAAGAAGCGGTCGGTGTCGATCGGCTTGCCCGGCCCGACCATCGCCGTCCACCAGCCGCCCTTGCCGGTGATCGGGTTGCGGCTCGCCACATGCTGGTCGCCGGTCAGCGCGTGGCAGACCAGCACGGCGTTCGACTTCTCGGCGTTCAGCGTGCCGTAGCTCTGATAGGCGATCTGCCAGCGGTCGAGCACGACGCCGCAATCCATCAGCAGCGGCGTGTCGGGCCCGAAACGCGCGACATGGCTCGACGGCTCGTTGGCCTCTCGCAAGGGGTCTGCAAGGCTCCGGGAAAAGTCGCTCATCTCGTCCGCTTTGACAGTATCATTTGTCTTGCCGGCCGGCCTGTTCGGAAAATCGAACTCTAGCGATGCCGCGATGTGGCCGCGCTGTCAACGCGGCACTGCGTTCGCCGGCTTTGCCAAGGCCGTGCGTCGGCGCTAAGAGCCTAAGTCAGATCCTCAGCCCTCATCCTGAGGAGCAGCCATCCGGCTGCGTCTCGAAGGATGCTCCAGAGCCTGCTGGACCATCCTTCGAGACGCCGCTTCGCGGCTCCTCGGGATGAGGGCTGTTCCTCCGATTGCGCTGCCATCATGACCGAAGCCGCTCCCACCACGCTTGCCGATCTGCGGGCCGACATCGACCGCATCGACGCACAGATGCATGCGCTGCTGATGGAGCGCTCGCGCATCATCGAGACGCTGATCGCGGTCAAGAAGACGCAGGCCTCCGGCTCCGCCTTCAGGCCCGGCCGCGAAGCCGACATGATGAAGCGCTTAGCGCTGCGCCATGAGGGCCTGCTGCCGCTCGACACGGTGGAGAGCATCTGGCGCATCGTCATCGCCACCTTCACCTATGTCCAGGCGCCTTACTCCGTCCATGCCGACGTCTCCGGCGGCGATGCGCCGATGCGGGATTCGGCGCGCTTCCATTTCGGCTTCACCGTGCCCTTCGTCACGCATGAGAACGCGCGCGCCGTGATCCGCGCCGTCGCGGAGTCGGCCGGCGATCTCGGCATCTTCCGCATGGACCAGGGCGCCAGCGCCGGCATCTGGTGGCGCGAGCTCGTCGGGCCGGACGCCCCCAAGATCATCGCGCGCCTGCCCTTCATCGAGCGGCCGGACCATCCGGCCGGGACGCCGGTCTATTGCGTCGCCAAGCCGCTGGCCGATGCGGCGGTGCGCGAGATCGTGCTCTACGCCGCCCGCGTCGAGCGCTGGTCGGAGCCGCTTCGCGCCGGGCTCGCCCAGCATCTGGCCGAGGTCTCGGCCTCCGCGGCCGACGGCTCGCATCTCTCGCTTCTGGTCGCGGCCTCCGGCGAGGTGGACCAAAGCGTGATCCGGGAGGCGCTGAAGCCCGCCGGCCTGAGCGATTTCGCCGAGATCGGCAGCCACGCCGCCCGTTTCGCCTTCAAATCCGTCCGCTGAGCTCACTCGTCAGGAACATCCCATGTCGGCCTCCCGCCCCGTTCCCCGCCCCGGCGTCCTCGATATCGAGGCCTATGTTCCCGGCAAGTCGGCCGCCCCGGCCGGCGTCAAGCTCCACAAGCTGTCGTCCAACGAAACGCCGCTCGGCCCGAGCGCCAAGGCGGTGGAGGCCTATGGCTCGGTCGCGACGAAGCTGGAGCTTTACCCCGACGGCTCCTCCAGCAAGCTGCGCGGCGCCATCGCCGGCCGCTACGGTCTCGATCCCGCCCGCATCCTCTGCGGCACCGGCTCGGACGAACTGCTCCAGCTCATCACCAAGGCCTATCTCGGCGATGGCGACGAGGGCGTGTTCACCGAGCACGGCTTCCTCGTCTACCGCATCGCCATCCTGGCTGCGGGCGGCAAGCCCGTCGTGGTCAAGGAGACGAACTTCACCGCCGATGTCGACGCCATCCTGGCGGCGGTGACCCCGAAGACGAAGATCGTCTTCCTCGCCAACCCGAACAACCCGACCGGCACCTATCTGCCCTTCGAGGAGGTCAAGCGCCTGCATGCCGGCCTGCCCGGCAATGTGCTGCTGGTGCTCGACGCGGCCTATGCCGAATATGTCCGCCGCAACGACTATGCCTCCGGGCTCGAGCTGGTCGCCGAGAGCGAGAACGTGGTGATGACGCGCACCTTCTCGAAGATCTACGGCCTCGCCAATCTGCGCATCGGCTGGATGTACGGTCCGGCCCATGTCATTGACGCGCTCGACCGCATCCGGGGCCCGTTCAACCTCAACGGCCCGGCCATCGAGGCCGGCGCCGCGGCCATCGCCGACGAGGCGCATGTCGCCGCCGCGATCGAGCACAACGACAAATGGCTGGCCTGGACGACGGCCGAGCTGGAGACGCTCGGCCTGAAGGTCACGCCCTCGGTCGGCAACTTCATCCTGATCCACTTCCCCGAGACCGCCGGCCAGACCGCCAGGGAGGCCGACGCCTTCCTGACCCAGCGCGGCTTCATCCTGCGCGGCGTAGGCGCCTACGGCGTGCCGAACGCGCTGCGCATGACTATCGGCTCGGAGGAGGCCAATCGCGGCGTCGTCGCCGCGCTCGGCGCCTTCCTCGGCAAGAGCTGATGGCGCAGGCCCCCGACTTCGCGCCGCGCCGCGAGGAGCCGCTTTTCGGCCGGCTCGCCATCGTCGGCATCGGGCTGATCGGCTCCTCGATCGCCCATGCGGCGCGCCAGCTCAACCTCGCCGGCCGGATCGTGCTCGCCGACCGGGACGAGGCCGTGTGCGCCCGCGCCCGCGAGCTCGGCCTCGGCCACGAGGTCGCGGAGACGGCGCGCGAGGCGGTCGCGGGGGCCGATCTCGTCATCCTCTGCGTGCCGGTCGGCGCCTGCGGCCCGGTCGCGGCCGAGATCGCCCCGGCGCTGAAGCCGGGCGCGATCCTCTCCGATGTCGGCTCGGTGAAGAGCTCGGTGGTCGAGGCGGTGCTGCCGCATCTGCCCGAGGGCGTGCATTTCGTGCCGGCCCATCCCGTCGCGGGCACGGAGAACTCGGGCCCCGATGCCGGCTTCGCCAGCCTCTTCCTCAACCGCTGGTGCATCCTGACGCCGCCCGAGGGCGCCGACGAGGCCGCCGTCGCGCGGACGCGACATTTCTGGGAGGGGATGGGGGCGATCGTCGAGACGATGAGCGCCCAGCATCACGACCTCGTCCTCGGCATCACCAGCCACCTGCCGCATCTGATCGCCTACACCATCGTCGGAACGGCCGACGAGCTGGCGGCGGTGACGCAGTCGGAGGTGATCAAGTTCTCCGCCGGCGGTTTCCGCGACTTCACTCGCATCGCGGCCTCGGACCCGACGATGTGGCGCGACGTTTTCCTCCACAACAAGGAGGCGGTTCTGGAGATGCTCGGGCGCTTCAGCGAGGACCTCGCGGTGCTGACCCGCGCCATCCGCTATGGCGACGGCGACACGCTGCACCAGCACTTCACCCGCACCCGCGCGATCCGCCGCGGCATCGTGGCGCTCGGCCAGGACAAGCCCGAGACCGAGAAGCTGCGCAAGGAGTGACGCCCCGGGGGAGCGGGGCGTCCGGCTCGCTGGGGACGGCGAACCGAGAATGCCTTGCCAAGGACCTGTGCGACTGGTACAGGCCCACCCGTTGCCGCAATAGCTCAGCTGGTAGAGCACCTCATTCGTAATGAGGGGGTCGGGGGTTCGAATCCCTCTTGCGGCACCATTTTCATATTCATCGGCGTTCGCAAACCGGCCAAGTGTGCCGGTTTTTTCGTATGGGACGTTTCCGCCGGTCGCGAAGACCGTTGCGCTATCGTGCCTTGCGGGCGATGGCCGCGTCGACCTCGCCGAGGGCCTCCGAGAGCGCGGTCTGGATCTGCGCCACGCCGAAGGGCTTGCCGAGATAGACGGTCCCCTCCGGCATCCCGCCGAGTTCCTCCCGGGCCTTGCCCGTCGCGATGATCAGCCTGATCCGCGGATGCAGTTCGCGCGCTTTCCAGGCGAGGGCGAGGCCGTCCAGCTCCGAGCGGAACTTGAAGTCGGTCACCAGCAGCCTGACGTCGCTGCGCCGTCGCAGCTCGGCCAGCGCGGTCTCGGCGCAGTAGAACTCCGTGACCTGCAAGCCCTCGCTCTCGAGAGCGTCGACCAGATGCAGATTGATGACCGGGTCGTCCTCGACCACCAATGCGTCGATCGGGGGCAGGCTATCGTTTGCGCTCAGCATTCCACGCATGAAGCACGTCGTTTTCATTCGCGACCCATCAAATGATATGACCGACGAACGAGATTGATGGCACCGCCTCCCGATCCAAGCGCGGGCCCGTCTCCGGCGGGCTGCATGGGAGCGCGTGGCCAGACGTCAGGGCGAAGGAGCTAGAGTGTCCGGATTCTCCTATCTCATCAGCGCATTGGCCGGCCGCGACCGCCTGACCGAGAACGACAGGGCGCTGATCCTCGGGCTGCCGCACCGTCGCCGCCTCTTCCCGAAGGGGGCCCAGCTGGTCGTCGAGCATTCGCGGCCTACCGAGAGCTGCCTGATCACCGGGGGGATCGCCGCCCGCGAGGTGTTCCTGTCCGATGGCAGCAGGCAGATCAGCGCGATGCATGTGCCGGGCGACTTCGTCGATCTCCATGCCTTCCTGCTGAAGCTGATGGACCACAGCGTCGTGGCGCTGACCGAGTGCGAGGCGATCTTCGTCCCGCATGGGGAGCTGTTGCGCATCTCCGAGCAGTCGCCGCATCTGACGCGGCTCTTCTGGCTTTCGACCGTGATCGACGGCGCGATCCAGCGGGCCTGGATCGCCTCCATGGGCCGGCGCTCGCCATTGGCCCATATCAGCCACCTGCTCTGCGAAATGTATCTGCGCCTCGGCGTCGCGGGCCTGGTCGAGAACGACACCTTCGAACTCCCGCTCCCCCAGCCCGACCTCGCCGACATGCTGGGCCTCTCGATCGTGCATGTCAGCAGGACGCTGAAGGAACTCCGGCAGCTCAACTTCTTCACCTGGGAGGGAGGGCGCGTTCACATGCGCGACTACAAGCGCCTGGCGGAACTCGCCGATTTCGACCCGACCTATCTGAACCTGATCCAGGAGCCTCGCTGACGGAACTCCGCGGCGCCTGTCGCATTGAGTCCGTCATGCCCCGATACTTCATCGACAGCTCCGATGGCGCGCGTGATGTCGAAGACGACAGCGGGCTGGAACTCGCGAGCGACAAGGCGGCACGCGCCGCCGCGCTCGATGCTCTCGCCGACATGGTCCGCGACGTGCTGCCGGACGGCGACAACCGGATTTTCAGCGTGCATGTCCGCAATGCCACGGGCGGGGAACTCTATCGGGCCAAGATGACGCTGGAAGGCCAGTGGCTCGAGGGCGGCACGCCGACGACCGAGGACGGGCGCTGAAACGCGCTGGCTGGCTAGAGTATCGGACTGAATATCGTATTCAGTCCGATACTCCAACTCTTTGATCTTGCATCGGCTTTTACCGAAAACCGCGCTCCACTTTTCGGGCCGATACTCTAGCCGCCGTCGAGCCCGGCGAGGTCCTGCAGGGCATGCCATGTCCCCGGGCCGGAAGCCGGTGCCGTCGCTCCGCGCGCGTCATTCCTCTCGATCGGCAGGGGCGATCAGATGGGGAATCGCGCTCACGCTCCAGGCGACGGCGATGCCCAGAACCGTTTCGGCGAAGCGCCAGAGGGCGTAGCTCCAGGGCTCGCCGCTGTGGTCGATCAGGATCAGCCCGCAGATATAGCCGGCGACCTTGGCCCCCTCGCTGACCTTGAGGAGCTGGCAGGCGAGCATGGACGCCAGCACGCCGATGCCGAGCGCGAGCAGTCCCGCGGGCAGCCATTGGCTCAGCGCGGCGCCGGTGGCCGCGCCGACCACGGTCGAGGCGATCCGCGTCGCTCCCAATCGGCGCGATTGCCGGGGCGATAGGTCGGTGACGATCACCGCCGCGATGAAGGCGTAGATCGGATGCGGGAGCCGCAGGGCCTCCGCCAGCGCGAAGGCCGGCAGCGCGGCGAGCGCGACGCGTATCGCGAGTTGCAGCCCGGCAATGTCCGCCCGGTCCTTCACTGACGCTCCCGTTGCGTGCGGCGAGAGCCGCCGGCGATCGTCCTTGGCGGCCGACGATCAAGGCCTGAATGCCGGCGGTCGCGCTTGCCTATTCGCGACAGCCGCGAGGCGCGTTGTCCGGCCGACGGCCCGGCCAGTCGCGAAAAGTCAAGCGATGCGGGGCGGACGCGCGCAGTTTGCGAGGGATCGCTCCAGGGCGACGGGTGGGATCTGCCTGGGCGCGCGACGGACTATCCGAGCCGGCGCGGGGCATCTCCCTTCGAGACTCTGCCCCTCGCGGCGCCGCCGCTCCGGGCCGATAGCCGAGCCCGCTCGAACAGTGCGCGGGCCGGGTGAACAGCGAGGGAGCGTGCGCCATGGGCGACGAAGCGGGCAGCCGGATCGATTCGTTCTTCCTCATGCATTCGGCCCGCGCCGATAGCTGGCGCATGGTGCACAGCCTCGCCGAGGCATGGGTCGCCGGCACCGCCTCGCGCGCGGAGGTCAAGGCCGCGCTGGCCGATGTCGCCGTGCTCGAGGAGTTCCATGCCTTTCCCGGGCCGCGGGTCATGCGCGTGCTCCAGCAGCATCTGGAAGCGGACGATGCGGCCGGCTCCGCCGCGATCATCCGCCAGATCTCCGATGCGATCGTCACCGGCCGCGACAACGCCGACACGCTCGCGCAAGCGATGGCGCGCGGTGGCAACGACGAGGATGTGCCGGACATCCTGCCGGGCGGCTTCGGCTCGGGCGAGACGCGGCGCCCCTCCTTCGAGACCCTGTTCGTCACGCTGCAGCCCCCCTCGCGCTGGCCGGCCATGACCGAGGAGGTTCGGCGCCTGCGCCGCCGTGAGGACCAGTTCATCTACGACGCGGTCTTCGTCGGTTCGCTGGAGGATGCGGTCTGCGCCGCCATCGTCAATCCGCGCATCGCCGCGGTCGTGACCACGGACGACATGCCCTACCGCTCGCGCCATGACGCGCCGGTCCTGCGCTCGGTGCTCGATCCGATCCTGAACTATTCGGGCGACCAGGCCTCGGGCGTCGACCTCGCCAAGGTGCTGAAGGCCATCCGGCCGGAGCTCGACATCTACATCCTGTCGGATCGCGACGTCGAAAAGCTCGCGGGCGATCCGAGGGCCGATTGCGTGCGGCGGATCTTCTACGCCGTCGAGGAGCCGCTGGAGCTGCATCTCTCGATTCTGGAGGGCATCGCGGCGCGTTTCGAGACGCCGTTCTTCGACAATCTGAAGCGCTATGCGCAGCGCCCCGTCGGGACCTTCCATGCCCTGCCGATCGCGCGCGGCAAATCCGTGTTCAAATCCGAATGGATCAGGGACATGGGCGATTTCTACGGGATCAACCTGTTTCTCGCCGAGAGCAGCGCGACCACCGGCGGCCTCGACAGCCTGCTGGAGCCCACCGGCAACATCAAGAAGGCGCAGGACTACGCGGCGCGCGCCTTCGGGGCCGAGAAGGTGTTCTTCGTCACCAACGGCACCTCGACCAGCAACAAGATGGTGGTCCAGGCGCTGATGAAGCCCGGCGACATCGCCATCATCGACCGCAACTGCCACAAGTCGCACCATTACGGCATGGTCCTGAGCGGCGGCCAGCCGATCTATGTCGAGGCCTATCCGCTGACGCGCTACTCGATGTACGGGGCGGTGCCGCTCGGCGCGATCAAGAAGGTCATGCTCGAACTGCGCGCCGAGGGCCGGCTCGACCGGCTGCGGCTGCTCGACCTGACGAACTGCACCTTCGACGGGCACATGTACAACACCCGTCGCGTGATGGAGGAATGCCTCGCGATCAAGCCCGACCTGATCTTTCTCTGGGACGAGGCATGGTCCGGCTTCGCGCACTGGTCGCCCTTCCTGCGTCCGCGCACGGCGATGGGCGCGGCGGCGGCGATCCAGGACTGGATGCGCCAGCCGGCTTCGGTGCAGGCCTATGAGACGCAGCAGGCGGAGCTCGGCAAGAAGCCCTCGGACGCGACTCTGCTCGAAACGCGCCTGATCCCCGACCCGCGCAAGATCAGGCTGCGCGTCTACCAGACGAACTCCACCCACAAGTCGATGTCGGCGATCCGGCAGGGCTCGATGGTCCTCGTCCACGATGTCGACTTCGCCCATGTCGAAAGCCAGTTCCACGAGGCCGTGTTCACCCACGCCTCGACGAGCCCGAACCAGCAGCTCATCGCCAGTCTCGACGTCGCGCGCCGGCAGATGGAGCTGGAGGGCTACGGGCTCGTCATGAACGCGATCTCGATCGCGCTGAAGATCCGCATGGCCGTCAACCGGCATCCGCTGATCTCGAAATATTTCAAGGTTCTCGGCGCCGACGAGATGATCCCGGCCGAGTTCCGCAAGTCCGGCTTCGTCGATTTCCTGAAGCCGGGCGTGAACTGGGGCGATGTCGCCAAGGCGATGCGCGAGGACGAGTTCTATCTCGATCCGACGCGCATGACGCTGGTCTGCGGCACGGCGGGCTTCGACGGCACCCAGTTCAAGGGGCTGCTCGCGAACACCTACAATATCCAGCTCAACAAGACCTCGCGGAACTCCGTGCTGCTGCAATCCAACATCAACAACACGCGCAGCGACGTCGCCCATCTCATCCGCGTGCTCGTCGAGATATCGCGCGGGATCGAGGACGAACTGGCCGGTGGCGGCCCCGGCGTTCAGGCGGCCTTCAAGGCGCGGGTCAAGTCGCTGATGGACGATGTCCCGGACCTGCCGAACTTCAGCCATTTCCACAAGGCCTTCCGCAAGGACGCCGGCAAGAAGACGCCGGAGGGGGACATGCGCACCGCCTTCTATGGCGCCTATGTCGAGGATGAATGCGAATACGTCCCGCTCTTCGGCGCGGCGACCGACAAGCGGCTCGAAAGCGGGCCGGATCTCGTCTCCGCGAATTTCGTCATCCCCTATCCGCCGGGCTTCCCGATCATGGTTCCCGGACAGGTTCTGACCCGCGAGACCATCGATTTCATGCGCAAGCTCGATGTGAAGGAGATCCACGGCTACGAGGCCGCCAAGGGGCTGAAGCTCCTGCGCGCCGACGTTCTCGACCGCAAGACGACCTGACCGGGGCAGGGGGAGACGACGATGGCCGGCTTTTTCCACTATCTGGGCGCAAATCCTTTCATCCTGCTGTTCCTGACGGTCGGACTGGCGATCTGGATCGGCCGCCAGAGCATCGCGGGCTATGGCCTCGGCATGGTCGCCGCCGCGATCATCGTCGGTTGCGGGCTGTCGGTCTGGGCCTCCAGCTACGGCATCAAGCTGGAGCTCAACGCCTTCACCAAGTCGATGTTCTACTACCTCTTCATGTATGGCGTCGGGCTGCGCGTCGGCCCCTCCTTCATGAACAGCCTCGGCCGCGACGGGCTCCGCTTCACGGGGCTCGCCGTGGTGAGCTGCGTCGTCGGCCTGCTGCTGGTGGTCGCCGGCGCCAAGCTGTTCAACCTGCCGCCTGGCGCCGCCGGCGGCATGCTGGCCGGATCGCAGACCATGTCGGCGGCGATCGGCTCGGCCGAGGAGGCGGTGAATGCGGGTGTCGTGCCGCTGCCGCCCGGGACAACGCCCGATCAGGTCTCCTCGATGATCGCCCTGTCCTACGGCATCACCTATATCTGGGGCACGGTCGGCATCATCCTGATCACCAAGTATCTTCCGACATGGTGGGGCGTCGATGCCCGCGCGGCGGCCCGCGAATACGAGGTCGCTCATGGCGTCGCCAGCGGCGACACGCCGACCATCACGGCCTGGATGCCGGGCGCCGTCCGCGCCTATCGGCTCGAGAACGCCGAATGGTCCGGCAAGAGCGTCGGCGCCATGCTGAGGAGCAACCCCGAATATCGCGTCGTCAACGTCGTGCGCGACGGCCGGAAGCTCGATCTTTCGGACGATCTCGTCCTGGCCTCCGGCGACGTGATCGCGCTGGGCGGACGGCGCGAGACGATGACGGAGAAGATGGGGCTGATCGGGCCGGAGGTCTCCGACCGCCTGGCCCTCGACGTCCCGCTCGACCAGGCCGAGATCCTGGTGACGAACCGGGACATGCTGAAGCTCACCCACCAGGAGATGCGGGCGCTGCCCGACGTCAACCAGGTCCAGGTAATGAAGCTGGAGCGCGGCGGCGTGACGCTTCCGATCGGCTCCAACACGGTGCTGCAGCGCATGGATGTCGTCACGCTGGTCGGCCTCAAGGACGCCGTCAGCCGCGTCGGCGCCCTGTTCGGCCGCGTCGTGCGTCCGAGCGCGGCCACCGACCTGCTGACGCTCTCCATCGGCATGGTGCTGGGCTTCCTGATCGGAGCCATCCAGTTTCCCGCCTTCGGCGCTTCGATCGGCCTCGGCAATGCCGGCGGCCTGCTGGTGTCCGGGGTCGTCGTCTCCTCGCTGTCCTCGCGGCTGCGCTTCTTCGGCAACACGCCGAACGCCGCGCGCAACGTGCTCGAGGATCTCGGCCTCGTGGTCTTCGTCGCCATCGTCGGCATCAACGCGGGCAACTCCCTGCTGACGCAGCTCACCGGCCTGCTGGCGCTGAAGATCTTCCTCGTCGGCTTCGTCGCCTGCTCCGTCCCCCCGGTCGTCGTCTGGGCGATCGGCTACCACGTCTTCAAGATCAATCCGGCCGTGCTGATGGGGGGCGTCGCCGGGGCGCGCAGCCATTCCGGCCCCTGCCGCGAGGCAGCGGTCGAAATCCAGAGCAACGTGCCCTGGATCGGCTTTCCCGTGGCCTACGCGGTCTCGGGCATCCTGCTCACGGTGTTCGGCTACTTCGCGATGGTCCTGGCCAAATGAGCCCCACGGCATCGGTCGCGCGTGATTGCCTCGGTCGGAGGGGAGCCGGAACATGGACTACTTCGTCTCGGCGCTGCGGCAGAACCCGGAGCTCGCGATCTTCCTGACGATCGCGGTCGGGTTCCTGATCGGGCATCTCAAATTCGGCAGCTTCAGCCTGGGCATCGTGGTCGGCTCGCTGCTGGCGGGCGTGCTGATCGGCCAGCTCGGCATCAGCGTGCCGCCGCTGGTGAAGACCATCTTCTTCGATCTCTTCCTCTTCACCACCGGCTACAAGGTCGGGCCGCAGTTCTTCCGCGGGCTGAAGGGCGACGCGATGCCCCAGCTCGCCCTGACCGTCCTGATCTGCGTGTCCTGCCTGCTGACCGCCTTCGGCCTGTCGAAGCTGCTGGGTTACGATGTCGGCACGGCCGCCGGCCTGCTCGCCGGCGCCTTCTCGGAGTCGACGGTGATCGGCACGGCCGGCGACGCGATCAACCGCCTGAACCTGCCGCAGGCCGAGAAGGCGGCGCTCGTCAACAACATCCCCGTCGCCTATGCCGTGACCTATCTGGTCGGGACGGCGGTTCTGGTCTGGTACATCCCGACCATCGGCCCGAAGCTGATGCGGACGAGCCTGCGTGACGAGGCGGACAAGATCCGCGCCAGCACGGGCGAGGGCGGACCGGAGCAGGGCGTGCTCTCCGCCGCGCGCCCCTTCGATGTCCGCGCCTACCGCGTCACCAACCCGACATTCCTGAACAAGACCCTCGCCGAGCTGGAGGCGATGCCGAGGGACGCCCGCGCTTTCGTCGTCCGGGTCCGTCGCGGGGAAGCGCTGCTCGATCCGAAGCCGGATCTGGCCCTTCGGGAGGGGGATGTCGCCGCCGTCATCGCCCGGCACGAGATCCACGCGGTGCGGGGCGACGTCATCGGACCGGAGGTCAGCGACAAGCGGCTGCTCGACATGCCGGTCGAGTCGCTCGACGTGATCGTCACCAACCGGGCGATTTCGGGAAAGCTGCTCGCCGAGCTCGGCCAGGGCGATCTCGCGCGCGGCGTGTTCCTGGCGAAGCTGTTCCGCGCCGGGCTGGAGATCCCGGTCGCCGCCGATACGCGCATCGACAGGGGCGACGTCATGCGCCTGATCGGCACCGTCGCCGATGTCGAGCGCGCGGCACGGGACATCGGCTATGCCGACCGCCCGACGGCCGCGACGGACATGATCTTCGTCGGCACCGGCATCTTTCTCGGCGGGCTCGTCGGGCTGCTGTCGGTCGTGGTCTGGGGCGTGCCGCTGACGCTCACCGCCAGCGGCGGCGCGCTGATCATGGGGCTGGTCTTCGGCTGGCTGCGCAGCGTCTATCCCTTCTTCGGCCGCATTCCGGAGGCCGCTGTCTGGATCTTCGACACGCTGGGCCTGAGCATCTTCATCGGCATCGTGGGGCTGAGCGCGGGGCCGAGCTTCGTCACGGGCCTGAAGACCACCGGCGCGAGCCTCGTCGTGGTCGGCCTGATCTCGGCCGTGCTGCCGCACACGCTCGGCATCCTCGTCGGCCGCTATGTGCTGAAGATGAACCCGCTGATCGTGCTCGGGGCCTGCGCGGGCGCCGGAACCATCACCGCCGCTCTGCGCGCCGTGCAGGACGAGGCCCAGAGCAGCTATCCGGCGCTGGGCTATACGGTGCCCTACGCGGTCGGAAACATCCTGCTGACCGCCTGGGGCCCCGTCCTCGTGGCGATGATGACGATCGGCGGAGGCTGAGGGCGGATGCGGGGACAAACCAAGTGGCGAGCTGTCCGTTTGCCGCGCGCCGTGACATTGTCGCACGCACCACGACCGACCAGCTGGCGCCGAGGGCGCATCGGCCGGGATTGGGCGCGATTGTCGGAAGGGCCGATGCGAGAGCGGAGGCCCCGGTCGTCGCGAGGCTTCAACGGGAGAAGGATGTCCTGATGGCAGGGTTCGGACGCATACTGGCTTCGGGAATGATGGTTCTGCTGCTCGCGGCCTGCACGCAGAGCGGCGCGCGCGAAGGTTCCTATTCGGATGGGCCGCGCTACATCCAGCCGGGCATCGGCAGCCCGCCGCAGCAGACCGACTTCTTCGGCAACGACCTTCTGCGTCGGACACCCTGAGGCCAGGGCGGCGTGAGGCCGGCGGGAGACGCCGGCCGGCGCGGCATCACTGGGTCGGCCTGGCCGGCGTATCGGCGACCTTCCAGCTCCTGTCGGGGTTGAAGGACGTCATGCGCCGCGCGATGCGCTCGGTTCCGGGACCCATGTCCTTCTGGAAGACCACGCCGAGCTGGTTGACCAGGAAGCTCATCACGCCCGAATTGCCGTAATCGGCCGGATAGGCGAGCAGGGCGAAGCCTCGCTTCATCCGGCCGTCCACGAGGTAGTCCATCGCGCCGCCCGCTGCGTCGGGGCCCTGCCGCGTCAGCACCTTGTAGACATAGCCGTGATAGGGAATCGGCCGATCTCCGGCCCGATAGCCTTCCGCCGCCGCGCTCGCGACGAATTCGCCGAGCGGGCTTTCGCCTCCGTCCGGAGCGCCCGGCCAGAACAGCCCGTCCCGGGTGCCCGGGCTGCTGACGATGCGCTGGGCGAAGACGCCGGGGCCGGCACCCGTCCGGTCCTTCTCTGCATACTCCCTCTGCGCGTCGACATAGGCGAGGGCGGTCTGGATCGTGTCGAGCTCGTTCCGGCCGATCCGGCGAAACAGGATCTCCTGCCGGCCGGCCTCGGTGTCGAAGCGCCATCGCCCGTTCCGGCGCACGACCGGTATCGGGAAGGGAAACTCGTTGGCGCCCACGATCAGGGTGGCGCGGCTTCCGTCCTGGGCGACCCGGTGCTGCTGGTCGTAGGCGGTGAGAAAGCGCTGCCGGTTGGCGCTGTCCGCCACCTTGTCCCCCGACGAGACGATGTCCTCGCCGCGCCGGCCCAGGACCTTCAGGATCCGCGCGCGATCGCCCGAGCGGACGGCCTCGGCCAGGGCGGAGGCCGCGTCGTCCGCGCGTCTGAACGGCTGCTGCGCCTCGGCCAGGGCGATGCCGGCGAGCAGCGCGCAGGGCACGAGGCCGATCCGGATCAGGCAGGCGCGTTGCCGGCGCAGGGCATGCCGCATGGCCGCCTCCTATGGGCGGACGCCGGCGGGGACGCGCGCGCCCGCCGAACGCCACGCATCGAAAGTCTGGAAGGTCAATCCGAGCGCCTCGTAGTTCACGCGCAGATACCCGTCCGGGCCGCGCAGGACCGCGTCCGGCGCCAGCGCCTGCACCTCCTGGGCGACCACGCCGACATACTGGACATGCGCGCCGCGGTAGGAGAAGCGGTAGAAGCCGAGCCCGTTGGCGAGGTGCCCGAGCAGGGCGAGATCGTGCTTGAGCGCGATGTCCGATCGGCGACCGCCGCCGCCTCCACGGAAGCCACCGCCGCCTCCGCCTCCAACACGGCCGCCGCCGCCATAGCCGCCACCGCCGACACGCGCGCCGCCGCCATAGCCTCCGCCTCCGAAGCGGGCCCCGCCGCCGGCGGGAGAGCGTGCCGCGAAGCCGCCCGACGAGGCGAAGCTCGCCCGCCCGCGCTGCGATTGCAGTTGCGCGGCCCGTCCGGCCTGCACGTTGCTGAACGCGCCGTCGCCTCGCCCACCTGCGCGCATGGCGTCGCCGCGAGGCCTCGCTGCCCCGCCGCCGGGGCGCTGCCCCGCGCGCTCGGCCCGCCGGGCGCCGGCATCGCCTGGCCTGTCCAGCCCGCCGCGACCGATCTGGTCGCGCCCGCCCGGCCTCAGCTCGCCCGCCCGGTCGGTGCGTCCGCGGAACTCCGCGCGCCGCTCGGCTCCGCCGCGCGGGCCGTCTCCGCCGAAGCGCTGGCGCACGGCGTCGTTTCCATAGCGCACGCCGCGCCGGTGCTCGGCGTTGTGCTGCCAGTTCGACACGCGGTCACGGTCGATATTGATGGTGCCGCTGTTCCAGTTGACGTTGCCGCGCCAGTAATTGCCGCTATAGGCCCAGCGCCCGAGCGCGTAGGCCGTCCCGAACGCGATCCCGGTCGCGACGACGCCCGCTGCGATATAGCCGGGGGCGGGAAAGTAATAGGGCGGATACTCCGGATAGGGCCAGGCGCCGTAGACCACGGCCGGGTCGTAGTAGGGAACCTGGACGACGCTCTCGTCCGTGCTCGTGATCGCGATGCTGCGCTTGCCGGCGGCCTCCGAGACCGCGACGGTCTGCTGGGTGCCCGTTTTCAGCCGGTCGTTCGCATAGGCCTTCTGGCGCATGCGCTGGACGGCGTCCATGACGTCGGCCTGCTGGGCGAGCATCGCGTCCCCGAGCTTCTGCGTCCAATCCAGCTTCTCGCTCATCATCTGGAGAACCGAGGGGACCGCGACGAGCGCCTTGATGCTGGCGTCCCAATCTTCCTTCTCGACAGCGGTCTTCTGCTCGTCGCCCTTGAGCTTGCCGTTCTCGGCGATCCAGCGGACCGCCAGCACGACTTCGAGCGGATAGGTCGAGGCCATGAGCACCTGCGCCAGCAATGCGTCGGGATAGAGCGCGATCGGAGCGACCAGGGCTTCGAGTTGCGCGGCGCTGAACGAGGGTTGGGCACGCTCCGCCGGGGCGGCCGTGCCGGCGGCGGGCGGCGAAGCCGGCGCCTGACCTCGCGAGGGCGAGGAGAGCGAAAGGGCGGCCACTGTCGCCATCACGATGCGAAGGAGCATTGACGTCCTCCCTGTGGGACCGTGCGCGGCGGGACAGCGCGCGCGACGAACCCGGCCGCCATGGCTTCTATGGAGCGTCGATCGAACTCATTTGCGCAGGATCTGGTAGGCTTGGACAAAGACGGCGTCGATCCTGTCGCCGCGTTTCAGCTTCTTGATCTCGGCGATGACGACGGGGTCGCCGACCGGTCGCGAGCGCGGCCCGTCGGGGCCGACGAAGCTCACGGTGTTGGTCGCCGGGTCGAAGCTGGAGAAGCGTCCGGTGATGGCGACCTTCTGCACCACATAGCGCGCGGGCAGGTTCTGGAAGGTCGAGTCGGTCGCGGCATCCTCGTAGACGATCTTCGGCTTCGAGCCCTTCTTGCTGCGGAAGAGGGCCACCAGCGCTCCGTCGACCTTGTTGATCTGGAGCCGGTCGCCCGGCTTCAGCGAGCGGAGATCGCCGAAGATCTCCGGCAGCAGGATCTGCCAGCGATAGCCGCGCTGCTCGACGACGAGAGAATGGTTGGGCGGGTCGACCGACACGACGCGCACGTTCATCTGCTCGATCGCGGCCGGCCCGATGCCAGCGACCAGGACGGGCTGCTGCGCGAAGGCGGCGGAGGTCGGGCCCATCACCGGCGACGCAGCCGCCACCGCCAGTGCCAGGACCAGGCGTGAAAGCATCGTCATGTCGGCATTCCCTCCCGAGCGCGCGTCCGTCGCGCGGCGGCACGCGATGTCGCTCGCAGGCCCGACGCGCTTCCTTTCCGGGGCCGTCTCGTCCGGCGCGGACGGCTCGGTCCGGAGCCTCGGCAGGCTGCCAGACTGACCCGGTCCCGCATTGACGATGGTCAAGCCGCTGTCGGCGGGCTGGGAGGGGCACGCCGGCGGCCGCCGGCTCGGGCGCGTAAGCGCTTTGCAACCGTGAAGGTGTCCGCCCGGGTCGTCCGTCAGGGCTTCTTCGGAGGGAATCGGACCCGCGCCGCAGGCCGCCATGACGTGCCCGAGTCCGGGCGCGTCGACCATTGAGATCGGCGCCGTCGGCAATCCTCGCCGGCGGCGCCGCGCATCATTTGAAAAAGGGACGGCTCAGAGCGCCGCCGTCGCGACCCGGTCCCGCGCCACGAGATCCATCGCCTGCTTGCGGAACAGCATCCACGCCGGCTGCGGAGCCTGGTGGCCCGGCTCGCGCAGCGACATGGTGAAGGGGCCGACATTCCCTGCCGGCTTGTCGGGATCGAGCCTGGAGGCCCTGCACATCGCTCGCGCGATCCGCCTGATCCGGTCTTCGTCCATCGTCCAGTCTCCGCCTATCGTATCCATGGCGGGGTCGGAACGCATGGCTTCGCGGATGGTTCCCGCGGCCTTTCGGGACGAGGCGGAGGACCGATGGGCGGCTACTGGACGATGCCGCGCTTGCCGCCGAAGCCCTCGAAATAGCAGCCGCAGCTCGAGCCGATCGGCAGCGGCTCCGTGCCGCAGGTGCCGCGCGAGGTCACGCAGGCGTCGCCGAAGCGGCGATGGCGCGGCCTGTCATAGCCCCAGCCCGGGGGCGGCGGGCCGCGATCGTCCCAGCGCGGCCGGCCATAGGGCGGCGGCGGAGGAGGGGGACGGTCATAGGGATCGTAGCGCGGCGGCTCGTCATCGTCATAGGGGCGGAAATACTGCGCCTGGGCGGGCAGGGCGCCCAGCAGGAGCGAGCCTGCGAGCACCGCCAGGGCCGCTTTCGTGATCGACATCGCTTTCTCCCATGGTCCGCTCCGGCGAGGGAGAAAGACCGCATGACGGAGCAGGTTAGCGGCCGCGCGATGAACCGTTCCTGAGCCCGGCGTTGGCCGGCGTTCATCGGGCGCGAGCGGCAGGCGCCGTCAGCCGGGCTCGATCGCGACGAGGAGATCCCCGGCCGCCGCCGTCGCGCCCGGCGCTTTCCCGACCTGGCGCACGATGCCGGCCGTCGGGCTCTTGAGGTCGAGGAAGAGCTTCATGGATTCGAGCACGGCGACGACCTGCCCGGCCTCGACGCGGTCGCCCTCGCGGACATGCAGCGCCGCGACGGTTCCGGGCATGGCGGCGCGAAGGACACCGTCCGAAGCGCCACGGCCCTCGCCAGCCGAGGCGGGGGAGGCGGCGAGCGCGACCGCAACGCGCCCCTCCCGGCCGCGATGGCCGAGGAAGAGACCGACCTCGTCGCACACCGCCTCCGCCCGGCTGCGAACGCCGTCGACCGTGACGCTCCATCCGGCTCCGTCGGGATCGGGCTGGGCATGAACCCGCCTCGCAGGACCGTCGCCCTCGACCTGCACGAAGCCCTCATGGAACGTCACGCGCAGGCGATGCGCCGAACCCTCCTCCGCGATCGCCAGATGGGCCGCCGCCGGCTGGCCGGCCGGCGCGAGCAGGCGGAAGCCCTTGAGCGCGCCCCATGGTCCCGGAACCTGCGCGGGGCGGGAGGCGAGCCAGATCGCAGCGGCGACCGCGCGGCGCTCCTCCGGATCGAGCCCGGGCGGTCGCCAGCCCTCCGGCCAGGTCTCGCCGATGAACAGCGTCGTCGCCTCTCCCGCGCGGAAGGCCGGCTGGCGCAGCGCGTCGGCGAGGAAGCCGCGCGTCGTGGCGGGGCCGAGCACGCTCATCCGGTCGAGCCCGGCGGCGAGCGCCTCGACGGCGCCGGCGCGGTCCGGCGCATGGGCGATGAGCTTGGCGAGGAGCGAGTCGTAGTGCGGGGGCACCTCGCTGCCCGTCTCGAAGCCCGCATCGACCCGAAGCCCGTCCGGTGCCCGCCACCAGGCGATCGCGCCGCCATCGGGCCGGAAGCCCTGATCGGCGCGCTCCGCCGTCAGCCGCGCCTCGACGGCATGGCCGGAGCAGGCGATCTCGTGCTGCGCGCGCGGCAGCGCCTCGCCGGCCGCGATCCTGATCTGCCACTCCACGAGGTCGAGCCCCGTGATCGCCTCCGTCACCGGATGCTCGACCTGGAGCCGCGTGTTCATCTCGAGGAAGAACACCTCCTGCGTCCGCGCATCGACCAGGAACTCGACGGTGCCGAGATTGTCGTAGCCGATCGCGCGACCGAGCGAGAGCGCGTGGCGGTGCAGGGCGGCGCGCGTCTCCGGCCGCAGGTTCGGAGCCGGCGCCTCCTCGATCAGCTTCTGATTGGCCCGCTGCACCGAGCAGTCGCGCTCGAACAGATGGACGAGGTTGCCGTGCCGGTCGCCGGCGAGCTGCACCTCGACATGGCGCG
This sequence comes from Chelatococcus sp., assembly GCA_003248805.1. GTDB lineage: Bacteria > Pseudomonadota > Alphaproteobacteria > Rhizobiales > Beijerinckiaceae > Allobosea. Next base: position 47,949 of record QFQY01000005.1, read on the forward strand.
GCCGGGGGACGAATTTCTCGATGAGGAGCCGCCCGTCGCCGAAAGCGGCCAGCGCCTCCCGGCTCGCGGCCTCGATCGCGCTGGCGAGATCCGCCTCCGCATCGACCCTGCGGATGCCCTTGCCGCCGCCGCCCGCCGAGGCCTTGACCATGACCGGCAGGCCGATGCGCAGGGCCTCGCCCTTCAGCGCCTCGGGAGACTGGTCGGCGCCGTCATAGCCGGGGACGCCGGGCACGCCCGCCTCCCGCGCGATCTGCTTGGAGCGGATCTTGTCGCCCATGGCGTCGATCGCCGAGGCGGAGGGGCCGATGAAGACGAGGCCGTTGGCCTCGCAGGCGGCGATCAGGTCCAGCCGCTCGGACAGGAAGCCGTAGCCCGGATGGATCGCCTGCGCGCCGGTCCGGAGCGCCGCCTCGACGATGCGCTCGGCCCGCAGATAGGACTCGCGGGCCGGGGCCGGGCCGATATGCACGGCCTCGTCGGCGAGGCGGACATGCAGGGCGTCCCTGTCCGCCTCGGAATGGACCGCGACGGTCCGGATGCCGAGCCCGCGACAGGTGCGGATGATGCGGCAGGCGATCTCGCCGCGATTGGCGATGAGCAGGGTGGAGAACATGATCTCGATTGCTTTCGCTAATACCTCTCAGCCCTCATCCTGAGGAGGCCCGTAGGGCCGTCTCGAAGGATGCTCCAGATGCCTCTGGAGCTTCCTGGACCATCCTTCGAGACGCCGCTTCGCGGCTCCTCAGGATGAGGGCTGAGGAGAGGGGGCATCACATCCGGTACACGGGCCGCGGGCCGGTATCGCGCGGCTCGCCCGCCGCGAGCGCGAGGCACAGGCCGAGCACGTCGCGCGTCTGCGCGGGCTCGATGATGCCGTCGTCCCAGAGCCGTGCGGTGGCGTAGTAGGGGTCGCTCTGCTCCTCGAACTGGGCGCGCGTGCGGGCATCGAGCGCGGCGATGGCGGCTTCGTCGGCCGTGCCTTTCAGCGACTGCCGGCGCAGCTCGGTCACGACATTCGCCGCGACCTCTGGGCTCATCGTCGCGATGCGTGCATTCGGCCAGGAGAACAGGAAGCGCGGCCGGAAGCCCCGTCCGCACATGCCGTAATTGCCGGCGCCGTAGGAGCCGCCGATCAGCACCGTGTATTTCGGCACGCGCGTATTCGAGACCGCATAGACCAGCTTGGCGGAATGCTTGGCGATACCGCCGCGCTCGGCCTCGGTCCCGACCATGAAGCCGGTGATGTTCTGCAGGAAGACGAGCGGGATCTGGCGTTGGTCGCAGAGCTCGATGAAATGCGCGCCCTTCACGGCGCTCTCGGAGAACAGCACGCCGTTATTGGCCAGGATGCCGACCGGGTGCCCGTGGATATGGGCGAAGCCGGTCACGAGCGTGGCCCCGTAATCCGGCTTGAACGCGGTGAAGGCGCTGGCGTCGACGATGCGCGCGATCACCTCGCGCACGTCATAGGGGCGGCGCAGATCGGTCGGGACGAGATCGGCGAGCTCCGCCGGATCGGCTAACGGCGGGCGGGCGGGCTGTGGCGGCTTGACGAGGCGCCCGGTCTCGCCCAGCGCGCCGACGATCTCGCGCAGCTTCGCCAGCCCTTCGGTCTCGGTCTCGACGAGATGGTCGGCGACGCCGGAGACGCGCGTATGCATCTCCGCCCCGCCCAGCGTCTCGCCGTCGACGACCTCATGGATCGCGGCCTTCACGATCGGCGGTCCGCCGAGATGGATGCGGCCGGTACCCCTGACCATGATGGCCTCGTCGGCCAGTGCCGGGATATAGGCGCCGCCCGCCGTCGCGGCCCCGAAGACGAGCGCGATCTGCGGGATGCCGGCCGCCGACATGCGGCATTGGTTGTAGAAGGAGCCGCCGAAATGGTCGCGGTCCGGAAAGACCCGATCCTGCTCGGGCAGGTAGGCGCCGCCGCAATCGACGAGATAGAGGCAGGGCAGCCGGTGCTCCTCGGCGATCTCCTGCGCCCTCAGATGCTTGCGCACCGTCTCGGCGAAGAAGGAGCCGCCCTTCACCGTCGCGTCGTTGGCGATCAGCATGCAGGCGCGGCCCTGCACGATGCCGATGCCCGTGACGATGCCGGCGCCGGGCACCTCGTCGCCATAGAGCCCGTAGGCCGCCAGCGGCGAGAGTTCGAGGAAGGGCGCGCCGGGGTCGAGCAGGAGGTCGATGCGCTCGCGCACCATGATCTTGCCGCGCGCCTCGTGGCGCTCGCGCAGCCCCGCGCCGCCGCCTTGCGCGACTCGGGCATGGCGCTCGCGCAGGGTGGCGATCATCGCGGCGAGAGGGGGAGTGGGCGGAGTCTGCGTTGCTGTGCCTGACATGCCGACCACACCCTCGACGTTTCATATCAAAGGCGCGTCATTCCGGGGGTAGCGAAGCGAAGACCCGGAATCCATCGCAGGGCGCAACGGCTCTATGATGGATTCCGGATCGGCGCCGCTGACGCGGCTTGTCCGGAATGACGGCGCGTCCTGTCGTAACGATGAGCAGACGGCGAGGTCGCTTGATCGCGCCGTTCATTTCACCTACCGTCCGTTAGGTAGGCAAAAGGCAGTGTCGCGGTCAAGCGGGGAGGACGTGATGTCGGCAGTCGAGAAGCTTGGCGGCGAAGGCGCTCGCCGCTCGCCCTATTTCACCGAGGAGCACGAGGCGCTGCGCGACCAGGTCCGCCGTTTCGTCGAGACCGAGATCAAGCCGCACGCGCTCAAATGGGAGGAGGACGGCTTCGTCCCGCGCGCCGTGTTGCGCCGGATGGGCGAGCTCGGCTTCTTCGGCATCCGCTACCCGGCCGAATATGGCGGCTCGGAGATGGACACGCTGGCGACGGTCGTGCTGGCCGAGGAGCTGGGCCGCTCGACCTTTTCGGGCGTCGCGATCACCGCGCTGGTTCACACCGACATGGCCTCGGTCCACATCGCCCATGCCGGCTCGAAGGCCCAGAAGGACGCCTACATGCCGGCGATCGTCGCCGGCGAGAAGATCGTCGCCGTCGCGGTGACCGAGCCGGATGCCGGCTCGGACGTGAAGGGCATCCGCACCACGGCGCGGCGCGAGGGGGACTCCTACGTCCTCGACGGCGCCAAGATGTTCATCACCAACGGCGTCCATGCCGATCTCTACTGCGTCGCCGCCAAGACCGATCCGGCGGCCAGGCCCTCGCAGTCGGTCTCGATCTTCCTCGTCGAGAAGGGCACGCCGGGCTTCTCCGTCTCGCGTGCGCTCGACAAGCATGGCTGGCGCTCGTCGGACACCGCCGAGCTCTCCTTCGTCGACTGCCGCATCCCGGCCGCGAACCTGCTGGGGCAGGAGGGGCGCGGCTTCTACGCGATCATGAGCAACTTCCAGAACGAGCGAACCGTCATCGGCGCCATGGCGATGGGCGAGGCGCAGGCGGCGATCGACCTGACCCTGGACTATGTCCGCACCCGCAAGGCCTTCGGCGCGCCGCTCTGGGACAAGCAGGTCATCCGCCAGCGCCTCGCCGAACTCGCGAGCAAGGTCGAGGCCGGCCGCCAACTCGTCTATCACGCGGCCTGGCTCGACGCGCAGGGCTTCGACGCCACGCGCGAGGTCTCGATGGTGAAGGCCTACTGCGGCGAGCTCGTCAACGAGGTGATGTATGACTGCCTGCAGTTCCACGGCGGCATGGGCTACATGCGCGAGAGCGCGATCGAGCGGATGACCCGCGATGCCCGCGTCCAGGCCATCGGCGGCGGCGCGACCGAGGTGATGCTCGAAGAGGTGGCGAAGCGGCTGTGACCGTCGTCGCCGACAAGGACCATCGCGCCGCCGAAGGCGGCTCGCGCCGGCTCATCCTCGACGAGGCCGCCCGCCTCCTGCGCGAGGGCGGCTATCACCAGACGACCTTGCGCGAGATCGCGGAGGCCGTCGGCATCCGCAAGGCGAGCCTCTACTACCATTTCGCCTCGAAGGAGGAGATCGTCGAGGCGGTGGTCAATGACGGCGTCCGCTTCGTCCACGAGGCGGTCGCCGCCGCGCTCGCCGCGCATGACGGCGCTCCGCCGCGCGAGCGGCTGGAAGCCGCGATCCGCGCCCATCTCGACGCGCTCCACGGCCATGGCGACTACACCAGCGCCAGCATCAAGGTGTTCAGCTTCGGCCGCGCGCAGGTCTCCGACAGCGTGCGCCGTGTCCGCCGCGCCTATGAGGAGATCTGGCGCGGGCTCGTCGGCGAGCTGCAGCAGGCCGCGATCCTGCCGCCGGAGCGCTCTCCCGACATGCTGCGCCTCTTCGTGCTCGGCGCGCTGAACAGCTCGATCGACTGGTACAGGGCGGACCGTTTCGACCTCGCGGAGCTGGCGCGCGAATGCGCGGCGCTCGTCGCGCCGGAGAATGCTCTCGATCTGCGCTAGACGCGGAGCGTGTGGGGGGGCGGCGTTTGCTGCATAAGCGAACCGAGGTTAACCGTGCCTTGACCTCCGGTGTCGAAGGTCGCTGCCATGAGCGACAGCCTTCTGCGATTCGGCGGTGAGTTCCGGGACGTCCGTACCGAGGCGGCCTTCCGTGAGGCGCGCCTGTCCGAAACGCTCCGGCAGTGCCGGCTGCTGTTCGCGCTGTCGGCCGTCCTCAACGCGCTCTTCCTGATCAGCGACTGGCGCTTCCACGGCACGCCGCACTTCTTCGTCGCGGTGCCGGCCCGCCTGTTCGTGGTCGCGGCCTCGCTGCTGTGCCTCGGCCTGCTGAGCAGGGTCGCGACGTTCCGCCAGACCGACGCGGTGACGGCGCTCTGGGAGATCTGCACCGCGGTCGGCGTGGGCCTTCTCGTCAGTTCGCGCAGCGACCTCGCCCTGTTCGTCGTCCTCTTCCTGCCCTCGATCTTCTATCTCGTCGCGCCCGCCTCCTTCCGGATCACGCTGTCGCTCGGCATTCTGTGTAGCGCGATCATGTTGCTCGGCTATCTTGGCCTGGGAGACTATCCGCCGACCTTCATCGGCCTGGTTCTGGCGCTGGCGACGCTCAATTTCGCGCTCGGCCTCGTCGTCGTCCACGCCAACCGGCTGCGGCGGCTGGAATGGCTCGCCACCCAGGCCGAGCGCCAGGCCAAGGAAGAGCTCGGAGAAAGCCGCGCGCTGATCGAGCGCATCTTCATGACGGTCCCGATCCCGCTGGTCGTGGTGACGCAGCCGGACGGCGTCTTCCGGCGTGCCAACGAGGCCGCCATGCGCTTCCTCGGCGTGAAGGATGCCGGGCAGCTCGGCGATGTCGGGCTGGGCGACATCCTGCCCGACCACGAGGCCCGGCTCCGCGCCCGCGAGATGCTCGCGCGGAACGGGCGCATCGACGAGTTCGAGACGGTCGTGCTCGATTCCGAGAGCGCGCCCCGCGACATGCTGGTGACGGCGAGCGCTCTCTCTGAGGGCGAGGAACGGTCCTTCGTCGCCGGCGTCGTCGACATCACCGAGCGCAAGGCGACGCAGCGGCGCACGCATTGGCAGGCGACGCATGACGCGCTGACCGGCCTGCCCAATCGCAGGCTGTTTCAGGACAGGCTCGCCCAGGCGCTCTCCGGCGGGGCCGAGAGCGGCCGCATTTCCATGCTCCTGATCGACCTCGACGACTTCAAGTCGATCAACGACACGCTCGGCCACGATGCCGGCGACAGGCTGCTGGTCGAGGCGGGGCAGCGGCTGCTGGCCGAGGCGGGCCCCACCGGCTTCGTCGCGCGGCTCGGCGGCGACGAGTTCGTCGTGATCGCGACGGCGGTGGCCGGCTTCGGGGCGGTGCTGGCGGAGGCGGAGCGCATCCTGGCGGCTCTGCGCCGGCCTTTCGATCAGGTCGGGCATCCGGTCTCGACGCGCGCGAGCATCGGCATCGCGCTCGCACCCGACCATCACGACGATCCGGGCGAGCTGCTGAAGGATGCCGATCTCGCGCTCTACGAGGCCAAGGCCAGGGGTCGGAACATGGCGGTGGTCTACGACCCCTCCATGCGCGAGGCGATGAACGCCCGCGTCGCGATCTCCCGCGAGCTCGGGGAGGCGCTGGCCCAGGACAGGGTCGTCCCCTTCTACCAGCCCCAGCTCGCGCTGCGGACCTCCGCCGTCGACGGCTTCGAGGCGCTGGCGCGCTGGCTGCACCCCGAGCGCGGCGTCGTGCCCGCCGGGGCCTTCCAGCTCGCCTTCGAGGACGCGGAGACGGCGACGGCGATCGGCCGCGCGATGCTGGACCAGGTCGTGACCGACATAGCGCAATGGCTCGCGGCCGGCATTGCCGTGCCGCGCGTCTGGATCAACCTCTCCTCGTCCAGCTTCCGCGATCCCGATCTGCCGCAGGCGATCGCGCGGCGGCTGGCGGAGGCCGGGGTGCCGCCCGATCTGCTCGGCGTCGAGGTCACCGAGACGGTGGTGCTGGCGCGCAATTCCGACGAGGTCGCGCGCGCCCTTCAGGCGATGCGCGATCTCGGCATCCGGGTCGCGCTCGACGATTTCGGCACCGGCTACGCCTCGCTCAGCCATCTGAAGCGGCTGCCGGTCGACGTGCTCAAGATCGATCGCAGCTTCGTCGGCAACGTCGTTCCGTCCGGCGACGACGCGGTCATCGTCCGCTCGATCATCGCGCTCGCCTGCGAGCTCGGGCTCGACGTCGTCGCCGAGGGCGTCGAGACCGCCGAGCAGGAACGCTTCCTGATGGAACGCGGCTGTGGCTTCGCGCAGGGTTATCGCTACGGCCGGCCGATGCCCGCCAGTCTGGTATCCGCCTTCCTCGCCCGCCCGGTGCGCGTTCCGTCGTCCGGCGCAGGGCTGGGTGGCGCATCCGTCGCATGACCGGCCGGCGCGGGCTTTGCTAGGCTCGCCCCGGGCGGAGTCGCGCGGGATGCGGGATTGCCGTCGCCGTGTTCAAAGGACAGCCAGCCCATGCGTGCCTTCTATCACCCCGAGCAGTCGCTCCACGATCCCCAGCAGTATCTGCGCTTCGGCAAGGTCGTCGCGCCCAAGGACCTGCCCGAGCGCACGGCGCGCCTGCTCGCCGCGCTCGACAAGCACGGCATCGTGCCCGAGAAGCCCGCGAAGCACGGCGTCGAGCCGATCCTGAAGGTGCACAGCGAGGGGCTGGTCGAGTTCCTGCGCACGGCCTGGGACAAGTGGCAGGAGCTGCCGGCCGAGCGCGGCCCGGAGGTCTGGCCCAGCACCTTCCCCTACTGGAGCGGAAAGCCCGACGAGGACATGCGCCCGCCCTGCCGTCCCACGGGGTTCATCGGCCAGCTCGGCTGGTATCTCGGCGACATGTCGGTGCCGATCGGTGAGCATTGCTGGCATTCGACGCTGCTCTCCGCCGAGACCGCCGTCACCGCCGCGGACGCGATCATCGCCGGCGAGCGCGCCGTCTATTCGCTCTGCCGCCCCTCGGGCCACCATGCCCGCGCCGACCGCGCCTCCGGCTTCTGCTACCTCAACAACACTGCCATCGCCGCCCAGCGCCTGCGCTCGACCTTCGGCAAGGTCGCGATCCTCGACGTCGACGCCCATCACGGCGACGGCACGCAGCAGATCTTCTATCGCCGGCCCGACGTGCTGACGATCTCGGTCCATGCCGACCCGACCAACTACTATCCCTTCTACACCGGCTACGAGGACGAGCGCGGCAACGGCCCGGGCGAGGGCTATAACCTCAACCTGCCGCTGCCCCATGGCGGGGCGGGCCCGGAGATGGCCGCTGCCATCGACAAGGCGGGCGCGGCGATCCGCGCCTTCGGCGCCGACGTGCTGATCCTGGCCTTGGGCTACGACGCCCACAAGGACGATCCGATCGGCGTGCTGAAGCTCGACGCGGCCGATTTCGGCATGATCGGCGCCAAGGTGAAGGCGATGGGCCTTCCGACGCTCGTGGTGCAGGAGGGCGGCTACGCCATCGAGGCGATCGGAGAATGTCTCGACGCATTTTTGGGTGGGTTCAAGTCGTAGCCAAATGCGTCATGGTCGGGCTTGACCCGACCATCTCGTGACGAGAGGAGCCTGCCAGTTCAGGGGGGCTCACGCGGCAAGAGATTCTCGGGTCGCCCGCCGGGCGCCCGAGAATGACGAACTTGCGTCTCAGATCACCGCCTCGATCAGGAACGGCCCCTTGCGAGCCAGCGCGGCCTTGAACAGCGCCGTGAACTCCTCGGCCGTGGTGGCGCGTGCCGCCTCCACGCCCATGCCGCGCGCCAGGGCGACCCAGTCCAGCGCCGGCTGGTCGATGTTCAGCATCAGCGAGGCGTTGCGGCCGAAATCGTTGACGCCGACGGCGCGCATCTCGCCCTGCAGGATCGCATAGGTGCGGTTGGCGAAGACGACGGTCACGATGTCGAGGTTCTCGCGCGCCTGCGTCCAAAGCCCCTGGACCGTGTACATGCCCGAGCCGTCGGCCTGCATGCCGATGACCTTGCGGTCCGGGCAGGCCACGGCGGCGCCGATGGCGAGCGGGATGCCTTCGCCGATCGCCCCGCCGGTGAGCTGGATGTAGTCGTGCTGCGGCGCGCTGTGGCAGTCGAAATAGAACATCCGACCGGACGTGATCGACTCGTCGCAGACGATGCAGTTCTCCGGCAGCAGCGTCGAGACGACGCTGCAGACCTTGTCGGCGTCGAGCGCGCCGGTCGGCAGGGCCGGCGTCTCGCTGCGCGGCGGCGCGATGAAGGCAGGCGCCGTCCGGGCCGCGCCGAGCTCGTCGCCGAGCGCCGCGATCGTGCCGGGCAGGTCGTCGCCCGGGATGGCGAGCGGTACGACCTCGCAGCCCTCATGGACCAGCCGGCCCGGCTTGCCGGGATAGGCGAAGAAGCCGACCGGAATCTGCGCGCCGATCAGCACGAGATAGTCGATGGACTCGAGCTGCTTCAGCGCCATGTCGACCGGATAGAACACCTTCGGCAGGGCGACGCGGCCGGCGCCGCGCTGGACGCGCCCGTTCGACATCTGCCCGAAGAGCGCCGCCCCCGTCGCGGCGCAGATCCGCGCCGCCATCTCCATGGGCTGCTCGCGCAGCGCCAGGCCCGACATCATGATCGCGGCGCGCTTGCCGTGCCTGCGCAGGCCGTCGGCGACCTCCGAGAGCCGCGCGGCCTCGACCTGCTTCAGGGCGGGGACCGGCGTCGGCTTCGCGGTGACGGGCTCGATGCCGGTCCAGGCGCAGTCGGCCGGCAGGATCACGGTCGAGACGCCGGGCAGGGAGAGCGACGCGGCATAGGCCTCGCCGATCGCCGGTCCGACATCCTCGGGCGAGGTGATCCGGCGGACGAACTGCGACATCGGCCGGGCCAGGCTCTCGATGTCGCTGGTCAGCGGCGCGTCGTTGACGAGGTGGTAGGTCGCATGGTCACCGACCACGTTGATCATCGGCGTCCAGGCGCGCCGGGCATTGTGCATGTTGGCGAGCGCGTTAGCCATGCCGGGCCCGCAATGGAGCAGCGTCGCGGCGGGCTTGTCCGCCATGCGGGCATAGCCGTCGGCCGCGCCGGTCACCACCCCCTCGAAGAGCCCGAGCACGCAGCGCATCTCGGGCTTGCGGTCCAGCGCCGCGACGAAATGCATCTCCGAAGTGCCGGGATTGGCGAAGCAGACATCCACGCCATTCGCCAGGAGCGTGTCGCAAAGCAGGTCGGCGCCGTTCATTCGGGGATATCCATGCAAAGGGAGGCGGAAGGAGAACGAGCGCGATGCGCGCGGGGCCGTCAGGGAAGGGGATGTCTCCCCGGCTGTCAAACGAGAGAAATTCATTGCCTCGCCAAGCGGCGTTGATGGCGGGCGGGCACGGTTCGCTTGACGGATTTGCATATGCATTTAACCTGCCTTGGAACGAAGGTTGCATCCTTCGCGCATGGCCGCGACGCCGGTCGGCGCGGGTGCATCGCATCAGGGGAAAGGCATCGTCATGACGGTTTTCAAGCGTATCGGTGCGGCGGCCGGCCTCGGCCTCGCGGCGCTGCTCGCGGCCGGCGGCGCGCAGGCGCAGACCAAGGTCAATATCGGCATTTCGGGCTGGACCGGCTTCGCGCCGCTGGTTCTGGCCAAGGAAGCCGGCATCTTCGCCAAGAACGGCCTGGACGTGACGATCAAGAAGATCCCGCAGAAGGACCGGCATCTCGCCATCGCCTCCGGCGACATCCAGTGCGCCGCCACCACGGTCGAGACCTGGATCGTCTGGGACGCCGCCGGCGTGAAGACCAAGCAGATCTTCCAGCTCGACAAGAGCTACGGCGCCGACGGCATGGTCACGCGCAACGGCATCGCCTCGATCAAGGATCTCAAGGGCAAGACCGTCGCCGCTTCGGCGCCCGGCACCTCGCCCTATTTCGCGCTCGCCTGGTTCCTCAAGGAGAACGGCATGAGCGTGAAGGACGTGAACGTCGTCAACATGGAGCCCGGCCCGGCCGCCCAGGCCTTCATCGCCGGCCAGAACGACGCGGCGCTGACCTATGAGCCCTATCTCTCGGCCGTGCGCGAGAAGCCGGACGCCGGCAAGATCATCGCCACCACGCTCGACTATCCGATGGTGATGGACACGCTCGGCTGCACGCCGGCCTTCCTCGCCGCCAACGACGCGGCCGCCGCCGCGCTCGCCAAGAGCTATTTCGAGGCTCTCGCCATGATCAAGGCCGACCAGGCCAAGGCCTATGGCATCATGGGCGCGGACGTGAAGCAGACGGGCGAGCAGTTTGGCAAGTCGGCGGCGTTCCTGCGCTGGTCGGACGAGGCGGGCAACAAGGCCTTCTTCTCGGGCGAATGGCAGGCGTTCTCGGCCAAGGCGGCCGACCTCCTGCTCGAGATCGGTCTGATCAAGGCCAAGCCGGACCTCTCCACGCTGGTCGAGACGAAATACGTCGCCGGCAAGTGAGCGTGTGAGACGGGCCGCCAACGTCATGCTCGCCCTTGTGGCGAGCATCCACGTCTTGAGACCCGTCCTCGATGGGCGAAGACGTGGATGGTCGGGACAAGCCCGACCATGACGGTTGAGAAAGCGGTCCTGCCCGACGTCCTCATCCCCGGGCTGTGCGTCGTCTTCTGCGGCACCCAGGCCGGCGCGGCCTCCGCCCGGCGCGGGGCCTATTATGCCGGGCCGGGCAACCGCTTCTGGGCGACGCTTCACGAGATCGGCCTGACGCCCCGGCGTCTCGCGCCGGAGGAGTTTCCGGCCTTGTCCGATTTCGGCATTGGTCTCACGGACGTCGCCAAGGCGACCTCCGGACCCGATTCGGCACTGAGGCGCGGCCATTTCGATATCGAGGGTTTCATGGGGAAGATGACGACGCACGCCCCCGCGACGATCGCCTTCAACGGCAAGCGCGCGGCGGAGGCCGTGCTGGGCGGTTCGGCGGGCTACGGCCTGCAGGAGCGCAGGCTCGCCGGCGCCGCGGTCCATGTCCTGCCCTCGACCTCGGGAGCGGCCTCGGGCTTCTGGTCGGCGCAGCCCTGGCTGCGTCTCGCCGCCTCGCTCCAGCCGAGGGGCGTCCGCGCATGAAGCCGCTCCAGCCCGTCTCCTCCGCGGCCCGCATCGGCTATGGCTTCGCCTTCTTCGCCGCCTTCGTGGCGGTGTGGTCGCTCGCGACCTTCGGCGGCTATGTCCAGCGCATCTTCCTGGCCGATCCGCTGACGATGGTCGGCGAGGGCTACAACCTGCTCGTCCATTACGGCTTCAGCTTCGACATCGGCATGACGATCTGGCGCGTCGTCGGCGGCTTCGTGCTCGCGGCCATCGTGGCGCTGCCGCTCGGCATCGCGATGGGCGCCTACAAGCCGGTCGAGGCCTTCCTCGAACCCTTCGTCTCCTTCGCGCGCTACCTGCCGGCCTCGGCCTTCATCCCGCTGCTGATCCTCTGGGCCGGCATCGGCGAGGCGCAGAAGCTGCTCGTCATCTTCATCGGCTCGGTCTTCCAGCTCATCCTGATGATCGCGGTCGCGGTCGGCTCGATCCGGCGCGACCTCGTCGACGCCGCCTATACGCTGGGCGCCAGCGACACCTCGGTGGTGCGCCGCGTGCTGCTGCCGAACGCCGCCCCCGAGATCGCCGAGATCTTCCGCCTCGTGCTGGGCTGGGCCTGGACCTACGTCATCGTCGCCGAGCTGATCGGCTCCTCGTCGGGCATCGGCCACATGATCACCGACAGCCAGGCTCTGCTGAACACCGGGCAGATCATCTTCGGCATCATCGTCATCGGCCTGATCGGCCTGGTGTCGGACTTCGTGTTCAAGGCGGTCAACCAGCGCCTGTTTCCGTGGGCAAGGCTTTGAACCGGGTAGGTCTGTGAGCAAGCTTCTGATCGAGAATGTCGGCAAGGTCTTTCCGGCGCAGGGCAAGGGCCAGCCGACCCGCGCGCTCACGCCGACGACGCTCGAGGTCGCCGACAACGACTTCATCACCATCCTCGGCCCCTCCGGCTGCGGAAAATCGACGCTCTTGCGCATCGTCGGCGGGCTGGAGACGGCGAGCGAGGGCCAGGTGCTGCTCGACGGTGCGCCGGTCGCCCGGCCGGGCGCGGATCGCGGCTTCGTCTTCCAGAGCTACACGCTCTTCCCCTGGCTGACGGTCGTCCAGAACATCGCCTTCGGCCTGCGCGAAAAGGGCCTGCCCGAGGCCGAGCGCCTGAGGATCGCACGCGACTGGGCTGGCAAGGTCGGGCTTTCCGGCTTCGTCGACCATTTTCCGAAGCAGCTCTCGGGCGGCATGCAGCAGCGCACGGCGATTGCCCGTGCGCTCGCCAACGACCCCAAGATCCTGCTGCTCGACGAGCCCTTCGGCGCGCTCGACAACCAGACCCGCGCGCTGATGCAGGAGATGCTGCTCGGCATCTGGGAGCGCGACCGGAAAACGGTGCTCTTCGTCACCCACGACATCGAGGAGGCGATCTTCATGGCCTCGCGCGTGGTGGTGATGAGCGCGCGGCCGGGCCGCATCAAGGCCGAGATCAAGGTCGATCTGCCGCATCCGCGCCCCTACACGATCAAGACGAGTCCGGAATTCGTCGCGCTCAAGGAGCGGCTGGTCGAGGAGATCCGGGCCGAGGCCGTGCTGGCCGACGAGGCTCATTGACGCCGCCTGCGCCGGGCATGACGACCTCCGGCGCGCTGCTCGCCCATACGTTGCGTGAGGGGCGGCTTTGCATCCCCGCCACTTTTCGGCTGCGATCGGGATCGCCATCTTCTTCGCCATAAGGGGGCCCTGCCGAGAGGTGGTGCCATGCATGGCCTTATTGCGAGTGTGCTGGCGCGGCTCGTCCGGGAGCCGCGGGTCGAGATCGTCTTCGCGGACGGGTCGCATCGCGCCGTCGGAGACGGGGAAGGCCCGCCCCTGCGGATGCGCATCGCGGACCGCGAGACCGAGCTGAAGCTCGCGCTCGATCCCGAGCTGGCGCTCGGCGAGGCGGTGATGGAAGGCCGCGTCACCGTCGAGGGCGGCAGCCTCTACGATCTGCTCGACGCGCTGATCGCCGGGCTTCACAGCCAGAAGTTGCCCGGCTGGGCTCTGGCGCTCGGTCATGTGCGGGTCGCGCTCAGGCGCCTGCACCAGCGCAACACGCTCGGTCTCTCCCGCCGGAACGTCGCTCATCACTACGATCTGAAGGCCGATTTCTTCCGGCTCTTCCTCGACGAGGACATGCAGTATTCCTGCGCCTATTTCGCGACGCCCGACATGTCGCTGGCGCAGGCGCAGCTCGCCAAGAAGCGGCACATCATCGCCAAGCTCGCCATCGAGCCCGGCCAGCGCGTGCTCGATATCGGCTGCGGCTGGGGGGGCATGGCCCTGACCGTCGCGGGCGAAACGGGGGCCTCGGTCACGGGCATCACGCTGTCGACGGAACAGCTCGCCATCGCGCGGGAGCGCGGCCGCGCCTCCGGCCTTCCGGTCGCGTTCCGGCTGCAGGACTATCGCGACGTTCCCGAGCGCTTCGACCGCATCGTCTCGGTCGGCATGTTCGAGCATGTCGGCGTCGGCTATTATCGCGCGTATTTCCGGAAGGTCCGCGAGCTTCTGAGCGAGGACGGCGTGGCCCTGATCCACACCATCGGCCGCTGCACGCCGCCGGGCGCGACCAATCCGTTCATCGCCAAGTACATCTTCCCCGGCGGGTATATCCCCGCGATGTCGGAGGTGCTGGCGGCGATCGAGCAGGAAGGCCTCGTCGTCGCCGATGTCGAGGTGCTGCGCATCCATTACGCCGAGACGCTGAGGCACTGGCGCGAGCGCTTCCTCGCCCGGCGCGACGAGGCGGTGGCGATGTATGACGAGCGCTTCGCCCGGATGTGGGAGTTCTATCTCGCCGCGTCCGAGGCGAGCTTCCGCCATGACGACCTCGTCGTCTTCCAGTTCCAGCTCGCCAGGCAGCTCGAAACGTCGCTGCCGATCACCCGCGACTACATGGCCAAGACCGAAGCCGCCATGGCGCGGGGCGGCGACTAGAACCTGCTGATTTTTATATGGAAACGTTTCGTCATTCCGGGCTTGCCCCGGAATTCATCGTAGAGCGCGGCGTCCTTCGATGGATTCCGGATCGGCGCCGCTGGCGCGGCTTGTCCGGAATGACGGCGTGTTTTCAGGATGACGAAGCGGCTCCAATGCGCCGGAAACCTCGTCGTGCCGCTCAGGAATCCCCGCCCGGCTCCGGGCCGGTATAGCGGGCGCGCGGGCGGATCAGCCGCCCGGTCTCGTTCTGCTCCAGCGCATGGGCGATCCAGCCCGTGCAGCGGGCGGCGGCGAAGATCTGGAAGGGAACGTCCGCGTCGAGCCGCAGCCGGGCGGCGAGCGCCGTCAGCGCGAAGTCGATATTGGGTTCCTCGCCGGTCAGCGCCGTCACCGTGGCCCGGGCCTCCTCATAGGTCGCCGTCGGCGTGAAGGCCGACAGCAGCGCCCGTGCGCGCGGGTCGCCGTCCGGGTAGAGCGGATGGCCGAAGCCGGGCACGGGCGAGCCGACCTCCAGCCGCGTCGAGACCGCCTGCCGGATACCGTCGCGCTCGGCCTCCCGCATCAGCGCGAGCACGCGCCGCGCCATGCCGCCATGCAGCGGACCCGACAGCGCCGCGAGCCCGGCCATGGCGGAAGCGGCCAGCGAGGCGCGCGTCGAGGCGGTGACGCGCACGGCGAAGGTCGAGGCGTTGAGCTCGTGGTCCGCGAGCAGGACGAGCGCGCGCCGGATCAGATCGGTCCCGGCATCGTCGCAGCCCCAGGCCTGCCCGAGCCGGTGATGGATCGGCCCTTCGCCGGGCCGGCCGGCCATCGCGTCGACCAGGGAATCCAGCACCGAGGCGGCCTCGAGATAAAGCGCCTTCTTCGTTCGCCCCGCCATGGCCGGATCGCTCGCCGCCCGCTCGCCGAGCACCGCGAAGAGCCGGCGCAGCGGCGGCCCGTCCGGCACCAGCGTGAAAAGCTGCGGAAAGCGCTGCGTGCCGCAGTCCCAGAGCAGCCGCGCGACGTCCTCGAGCCTCGCGGTCTCGGCCAGCGTCTCGGCATCCTGCCCGCGATACCAGAGCTTGCCGCGCGCGATGGTGGTGATGCCCGAAGCCAGCACCGGCTCGCCCCAGGCGATCGCGTCCTCGGCGATTGTCGCGCGGCGCCGGCCGCGCAGCTTGCGCTGCTCCAGCCGCGCCACATCCTCCGCCCGGTAGAGACGGCGGCGGGAATCGGCGCCGTCGTCGCGGGTCTCGATCAGCCGGCGGCTGACATAGGCGTAGAGCGTCTGCGGCTTCAGGTTCAGCCGCGCCATCGCCTCGGAAGCGGTCAGCCAGTCGGTCATGGATTTACATTGATTATCTTGTTCAAGATTGATTCTAGCCTGCGCGGGGCCGATCCTCAAGGCATTGTCTTGCAGGAGTTCAGACCATGTCCGACGGTCTCGAGAATGTCGTCGCCGCCCATACCGTCCTCTCGGAGGTCGATGGAGCCGCGGGCCGGCTGGTGATCCGGGGCCATAGCCTCGACGAGCTCGCCGGCCGTGTCTCCTTCGAGGACATGGCGGCGCTGATGCTGGACGGCCTGATGCCGGGCCTGCCGGAGCGGGGCGAGCTCGCCCTCGCGCTCGGCCGGGCCCGCGCCGAACTGTTCACGGAGGTCGTCGCCGGTGCCCGCGCGCCGGGGCCGCTCTCGCCGGTGGAGGCGATGAGGGCCTGGGTCGCGCGGATTCCGGACGGCGAGGACGTCGCCACGGCCCTGCGCCTGCTCGCGGCGCCCGCGGTCTTCACGCCGGCGCTGCTGCGCCTCGGACAGGGGCAGGCGCCGATCACGCCCGATCCCGCGCTGCCGCAGTCGGTCGACATGCTGCGCATGCTGAGCGGCGCGCTGCCGACGCCGGCGCAGGCCGCTGCGCTCGACACCTATCTCGTCACCGTTTCGGATCACGGGCTCAATGCCTCGACCTTCGCCGCCCGCGTCGTCGCCTCGACCCGCGCCGGCCTCGTCTCGGCCGTGCTCGCCGGCATCAGCGCGCTGAAGGGCCCGCTGCATGGCGGCGCCCCCGGCCCGGTGATCGAGATGCTCGATGCGATCGGCGAGCCCGCCAATGCGCGCGCCTGGCTGGAGGCGGCGCTGGATCGCGGCGAGCGGCTGATGGGCTTCGGGCATCGCATCTACCGCGTCCGCGATCCGCGCGCCGACGCGCTGAAAGGGGCGGTGCGCCGGCTCGGTGCCGATGCGGGCCGCATCCTCCATGCCGAAGCCGTCGAGCAGGCGGCGCTCGCGATCCTGCGCGAGCGCAAGCCGGACCGGCCGCTGGAAACCAATGTCGAGTTCTATACGGCCCTGCTGCTGGAAGCGCTGGGCTTCCCGCCCGACGCCTTCACCTGCGTCTTCGCGCTCGGCCGCACCATCGGCTGGCTCGCCCATGCGCGCGAGCAGATCGAGGGCGGCCGGCTGATCAGGCCGCAATCGGTCTATGTCGGCCCGAGGCCGCGCGAGGCGGCGTGATGGTCGCTCGTCGTTGCGAGGAGCGCAGCGACGAAGCAATCCAGAGGGACGTGGAGTTCTACGACGCTGGATTGCTTCGCGGTGCTCGCAATGACGAATGAGAGCGGGCAGCTAGGGGCGAGCGGTTAAGCGGATCGCGTAAAGTGCGGAATCGGCTGCGTCGGGCGTGCAGGTGACCGCTGCGGGTCTACCGATCATGACGCTGTCATGGGCGCCAAGAGCCACGTCCTCGATCGTCCAGCCGCCCATTGGCGCGACGAGCAGCAGGATGTCTCCGTTTTCGACGCGATGCGAAGCCGGACCCGTAAGCCGCTCGACGCTGTGGCTCCATGCTCCCCGCCGGCTCATCACGTTGAGATCGGTGATCGGCTCGTCGATCAGCACGCCGTCGACGGTCCGGTCGGCCGCGAAGGCGAAGGGCGCGGACGTCCGGTCCAGCGTCACTGTCTCGCCATCGTCGAAGGCGAGGCGGATGCCGTTGCCCGTCAGCACCGACAGCGTCCGGTCGACGCCGGGAAAGCTGGAGAACGGTCCGTCCGCGCCGACATGGGCCATCGAGACGCGCCAGTCGAAACTGTCGATGGTCGCGCCTTCGGGCGACACCGCGATCTCGGTCGTGGTCCCGCCGCCGTTCTTCCACGGCATGACGCGGCAGTCGGCGGCGCGGATGATGCGCATGGGCTTCCTTTGCATTCGGACCCTCGTCATTCCGGGGCTCCGCGCAGCGGAGAACCCGGAACCCACGACTGGGCTGCCCGATCCGTCATGGTCGCCACAAGGGCGAGAATGACGGCAGAGCTTCCCCCGGTCGTGGGTTCCGGGTTCGCCCTTCGGGCGCCCCGGAATGACGATTGGTTCACCCCAGGATCCCCGGCAGTTTCAGCCCCTTCTCCCGCGCGCAATCCAGCGCGATGTCGTAGCCGGCGTCGGCATGCCGCATCACGCCGGTGGCGGGGTCGTTCCAGAGCACGCGCTCCAGGCGCTTGGCGGCCTCCGGCGTGCCGTCCGCGACGATGACCACGCCCGAATGCTGCGAATAGCCCATGCCGACGCCGCCGCCATGATGCAGCGAGACCCAGGTCGCGCCGCCGGCGGTGTTGAGCAGGGCGTTCAGCAGCGGCCAGTCGGAGACCGCGTCCGAGCCGTCCTTCATCGCTTCCGTCTCGCGGTTGGGCGAGGCGACGGAGCCGGAATCGAGATGGTCGCGGCCGATCACGACGGGCGCCTTCAATTCGCCCTTGGCCACCATCTCGTTGAAGGCGAGGCCGAGCCGGTGCCGGTCGCCGAGGCCGACCCAGCAGATGCGCGCCGGCAGGCCCTGGAACTGGATGCGCTCGCGCGCCATGTCGAGCCAGTTGTGCAGGTGGTGATCGTCCGGCAGCAGTTCCTTCACGCGCTGGTCGGTCTTGTAGATGTCCTCCGGGTCGCCGGAGAGGGCGGCCCAGCGGAAGGGGCCGATGCCCCGGCAGAACAGCGGGCGGATATAGGCCGGCACGAAGCCGGGGAAGTCGAAGGCGTTATGGACGCCCATGTCCTTCGCCATCTGGCGGATGTTGTTGCCGTAGTCGAGCGTCGGCACGCCCATGCTCTGGAAGTCGAGCATGGCCTTCACATGCACGGCCATGGAGCGCTTGGCGGCTTCGATCGTGCCGGCGGGATCGCGTTCCTTGCGCTCCTCCCACTCCTCCAGCGTCCAGCCGGCGGGCAGATAGCCGTTGAGCGGGTCGTGCGCGGAGGTCTGGTCGGTGACGACGTCGGGGCGGATGCCGCGCTCGACCATGTCGGGGAAGACCTCGGCCGCGTTGCCGAGCACGCCGACGGAAACGGCCTTGCCCTTGGCATGGGCCGCCTCGACGATCTTCAAGGCCTCGTCGATGCTGTCGGCCTTCTCGTCGAGATAGCGGGTGCGCAGGCGGAACTCGATCGAGGAGGGCTTGCACTCGACCGCGATCATCGAGGCGCCGGCCATGGTCGCGGCGAGCGGCTGGGCGCCGCCCATGCCGCCGAGACCGCCGGTCAGGATCCACTTGCCCTTGAGCGAGCCGCCGTAATGCTGGCGGCCGACCTCGACGAAGGTCTCGTAGGTGCCCTGAACGATGCCCTGCGTGCCGATATAGATCCAGGAGCCGGCCGTCATCTGGCCGTACATCATCAGCCCGAGCTTATCGAGATGATGGAAATGCTCCCAGTTCGCATAGGCCGGGACGAGGTTCGAATTCGCGATCAGCACGCGCGGCGCGTCCGCATGCGTCCGGAAGATGCCGACCGGCTTGCCGGACTGCACCAGCAGCGTCTCGTCCGCTTCCAGCGTGCGCAGGGACGCTACGATGCGGTCGAAATCCTCCCAGGAGCGGGCGGCGCGACCGATGCCGCCATAGACCACGAGCTCGCCGGGCTTCTCGGCGACGTCCGGGTCGAGATTGTTCATCAGCATGCGCAGCGGCGCTTCGGTGAGCCAGCTCTTGGCCGAAAGCTCGCTGCCTTTCGGGCTGCGGATGACGCGGCTGTTGTCGATGCGGGTCATGAGCGCTGTCCTTCGAGCGTGGCGGCGGCGTCGAGCGCGGCCGCGATGATGGCGGAGAGGGCGGACTGTAGCTCGGCGGCCTTGGGCGCGTCGAAGCGCCAGGGTGCCTGCTCCTCGGCGAGATAGGCCGAGAGCGCCTTCTCCATCTGGATGGCGTGGACGTGGTTCGCGGGCTGGCCGTAATGCCGGGTGATCCAGCCGCCCTTGAAGCGGCCGTTGACGATCTGCGTCTGTGGCTGACCGGCCATCGCCTTCACGGCGGCGGCCTCGATCTCGGGCGCGCAACTCGCGCCCGAATTGGTGCCGAGATTGAGCGTCGGCAGCGTGCCGGGAAACAGCCGCGGGATCATCGATTTGATCGAGTGGCAGTCCCAGAGCAGGCAATAGCCATGCGCGGCCTTCACCCGCGCGATCTCGGCGGACAGGGCCTCGTGATAGGGACGGAAATAGGCGTCGCGGCGCCGCGCGATCTCGGTCTCGTCCGGTGGCGTTTCCCAGATCGGCGCGCCGTCGAAGGTGGTGGTCGGCACGAGCTCGGTCGTGGCCTGTCCCGGATAGAGCGAGACGCCGGACGGGTCGCGGTTCAGGTCGATGACGAAGCGCGAGAGCTGCGCCTCGACGATCGTCGGGGAGAAGCGCTCGGCGAAGGCGTAGAGCTGGCGCATGTGCCAGTCGGTATCCTCGACGAGGCGCCCGCGCGCGTTGAGCGTGGCCTCGACCTCCGGCGGCAGGCCGGTGCCGGGATGCGGCATCGAGAGGATCAGCGGGGAGGGGCCCTGGGTGGTGATGACGATCGAGGTCATGGCAAAGCTTCCGAGAGGGTGCCGCAGGCTCCCTTCTCCCCTTGCGGGAGAAGGTGGCGCGAAGCGCCGGATGAGGGGTCGCAAAGGCCGGAATCTTTGGCGAGCAGCGAGGCGACGGCGATGGGCGTCGCGCGACCCCTCACCCCAGCCCTCTCCCGCAAGGGGAGAGGGGGAGCGTTGCGGTTCCCGTGCCTCACCCCCCGAACTCCCCGAACGAATCCAGCCCAGCCGCCTTGCCCACGGCCCCCGACAGCACCAGCTCCGTCGCGGCCGCGAGATCGGGCGCCAGATAGCGGTCCTCCGTCAGCGGCGCGATCCGCCCGCGCAGCAGTGCCAGCACCGGCTCGAGCCGCGCACTCGTCCTGAGCGGCCGGTGATGCTCGATGGCTTCCGCCGCCGCCATCAGCTCGACGCCGACGATGCTGGCCGCGTTCCTGGCCATGTCGAGCAGGCGGAAGGCGCCATGCGTCGCCATCGAGACATGGTCTTCCTGATTGGCGGAGGTGGGGATGGTGTCCACCGATGCGGGAAACGCCTTCTGCTTGTTTTCCGAGGCGAGCGCGGCGGCCGTCACCTGCGCGATCATGAACCCGGAATTCAGCCCCGCATCGCGGGCCAGGAAGGGCGGCAGCCCGCTCATCACGGGGTCGACCAGCAGCGCCATGCGCCGTTCCGAGAGATTGCCGACCTCGCAGATGCCCATCGCCAGCATGTCGGCGGCGAAGGCGACCGGCTCGGCATGGAAATTCCCGCCCGAGACGATCTCGCCCGGCCCCAGCACGAGCGGGTTGTCGGTGACGGCATTGGCCTCGATGGCGAGCGTCGTCGCGGCATTCGCGAAGAGGTCGTGCACCGCGCCCATCACCTGCGGCTGGCAGCGCAGCGAGTAGGGGTCCTGCACCTTCGTGTCGCCATGGCGATGGCTCTCGCGGATCGCGCTGCCGGCGATCAGCTCGAGCAGGATCTGCGCCACCTTGATCTGGCCGGGCTGGCCGCGCAGCGTCTGGATGCGCGGGTCGAAAGGCGTGTCGGAGCCCTTCAGCGCATCGACCGACAGCGCTCCCGCCACCAGCGCGGCATCGAAGACGCGGGCGAGATCGACCAGCGCCGCCAGTGCGATCGAGGCCGAGACCTGCGTGCCGTTGATGAGCGCCAGCCCTTCCTTGGCGCCGAGCGCCAGCGGGGCCTGCCCGATGCGCTCGAGCGCCTCTGTCGCCGGCAGGGTCTCGCCCTTCAGCCTGATCTGGCCGAAGCCCATCAGGGCGGCGGTCAGATGCGCGAGCGGCGCGAGGTCGCCCGAGGCGCCGACGGAGCCCTTGGCCGGCACCACCGGCAGCGCATCGGCACGGAGCGCGCCGGTCAGCGCCGCGATCACCTCAGGCCGCACGCCCGAGGCGCCGCGCGCCAGGCTGGCGGCCTTCATGGCGAGGATGAGCCGGACCACGCTGTCCGGCAGGGCCGGGCCGGTGCCGACCGCGTGGGAGAGGATGAGGTTGCGCTGCAGCGTGGCGAGATCGGCATCGGCGATGCGGACGCTCGCCAGCTTGCCGAAGCCGGTGTTGACGCCATAGGTCACGGCGCCCGCCGCGACGATCTCCGCGACGATGGCCTGTCCGGCGGCGATGGAGGCGGCGCTGTCGCCGGAAAGCTGCGCGGCCGCGCCGTCGAGCACGGCGCGCCATTCGGTCAGGGTCGCCCGGCCGGGCTTCAGGGAGAGGTTGCTCATTGTCCGTTCCGGATGCGGGCGTGAAGAGGGTTGAAGCCCATGCGGTAGGCGAGTTCGGCCGGCCGCTCGATCTCCCAGATCGCGAGGTCGCAGGCCTTGCCGACGTCCAGCGTGCCGATCTCGTCTTCGAGCCCGAGGGCGCGGGCGGCGTTGCGGGTCATGCCGGCCAGCGCCTCCTCCGGCGTCAGCCGGAACAGCGTGCAGCCCATGTTGAGGACGAGCAGCGGCGAGGTCAGCGGCGAGGTGCCGGGATTGGCGTCGGTGGCGAGCGCGATCGGCACGCCGTGCTTCCGCAACAGCTCGATCGGCGGCTTCACCGTCTCGCGCAGGAAGTAGAAGGCGCCGGGCAGCACCACCGCGACCGTCCCGGCCTCGGCCATCGCGATGACGCCGGCCTCGTCGAGATGTTCGAGATGGTCGGCCGAGAGCGCGCCCATCCCGGCCGCGAGGGCCGCGCCGCCGAGATTGGACAACTGCTCGGCGTGGATCTTGATCGCCAGCCCCCTGGCCTTGGCCGCCGCGAAGACATGCCGCGTTTCCTCCGGGGAGAAGGCGATGCCCTCGCAGAACACGTCGACCGCGTCTGCCAGCCCTTCCGCCGCGACGGCGTCGAGCATGGGGCCCGCGACGAGCGCGGCGTACTCGCCCGAGCGGCCCTTGTACTCCGGCGGCACGGCATGGGCGCCGAGGAAGGTGGTGCGGACCGTGACGTCGCGCTCGCGGCCGATCCGGCGCGCGACGCGCAGCACCTTGGTCTCGCTTTCCGTATCGAGTCCGTAGCCCGATTTGATCTCGACCGTGGTGACGCCTTCGCGCGTCAGTTCGGAAAGACGCCGGTCGGCCGAGGCGAAAAGCGCGTCCTCGCTGGCCGCGCGCGTGGCCTTGACCGATGAGAGAATGCCGCCCCCCGCCCGCGCGATCTCCTCATAGGTCGCGCCGTTGAGGCGCATCTCGAATTCATGGGCGCGGTCGCCGCCATAGACGAGATGGGTGTGGCAGTCGATCAGCCCGGGCGTGATCCAGCGGCCTTCGCAGTCGATCGTCTCGGAAGCCTCGAAGGCCGGCGCCTCGCCGCGCGGCCCGGCATAGACGATCCGTCCGTCGCGTGCCGCGACGACGCCGTCCTCGACCGCGCCATAGGGCGCCCGGACCGCCGGCGCCATCGTCGCCAGCCGGGCATTCGTCCAGAGCCTGTCGCACCGGGCCGCGTCACCCGCCATGATCCATCCCCTCGACTTTGCGTCCGATGGCGCTAGACTGCCAATTGCATATGCAAATGGCAAGCGCATTTGCATATGCAATTGGGAATGAGGATCGCGATGACGTCCGGGACGATGCTGCATTTCGAGGAAGCGCTGTTGCCGGAAGGCTTTGCGCGCGACGTTCTGGTCGCGGTCCGCGACGGCGCCATCGTTTCGGTGACGCCGGGAAGCGAGGTGCCAGCCGGCGCCGAGCGGCTTTCCGGCCTCGCCCTGCCGGGCATGCCCAACCTGCACAGCCACGCCTTCCAGCGCGGCATGGCCGGCCTGTCCGAGCGGCGCGGCGCGCCGGAGGATTCGTTCTGGACCTGGCGGGAGGTGATGTACCGCTTCCTCGACCGGCTCGACCCGGACGATGTCCAGGCCATCGCCGCGCAGGCCTTCGTCGAGATGCTGGAGGGCGGCTTCACGGCGCTCGCCGAGTTCCACTATCTCCATCACGACAGGGACGGGCGCCCCTATGCCGATATCGCGGCGATGGGCACCGCCATCGCCGCCGCCGCCGAGGAGACCGGGCTCGGCCTGACGCTGCTGCCGGTGCTGTATCGCTTCGCCAATTTCGGCGAGGCGCCGCCGGTCCATGGCCAGCGCCGCTTCGTCAACGACCGCGAATCCTATCTGCGGCTGGTCGAGGCGAGCGAGGCCGCGATCCGCCCGCTGCCGGACGCCCGTATCGGCCTCGCGCCGCATTCGCTGCGCGCCGTCGCGCTCGACGATCTCCGCTGGCTCGCGGCCCTGAGGCCGGACGGGCCGCTGCACATTCATGTCGCCGAACAGACCCGCGAGGTCGAGGACAGCGTCAGAATCACCGGCCGCCGCCCCGTGGCGCTTCTGGCCGACACCGTCGCGCTCGATGCGCGCTGGTGCCTGATCCACGCCACCCATCTCGACGACGGCGAACGCGAGACGATCGCCCGCAGCGGCGCGGTCGCGGGCCTGTGCCCGATCACCGAATCGAGCCTGGGGGACGGCATCTTCGACGGCGTGCGCTACCGCGATTCGGACGGGGCCTTCGGCGTCGGCAGCGATTCCAATATCCAGATCGACGCCGGGGCGGAACTGCGCCAGCTCGAATATTCGCAGCGCCTGCGCGATAGGCGCCGCGCGCTGTTCGCGGAGGAGGGCGTCTCGACCGGCCATGCTCTGTGGCAGTCCGCCTGCTCCGGCGGGGCGCGGGCCTGCGGCCGCTCGCTCGGCTGGATCGCGCCGGGCTTCCGCGCCGATATCGTGACGCTCGATGCCGATCATCCCGCCATCCTCGGCAAATCCGGCGAGCATGCGCTCGACAGCGCGATCTTCGCCGCCAACGCCTTGCCTTTGCGCGACGTCTTCGTCGGAGGCCGCCGCCGGGTCGCCGAGGGCCGGCATGTCGTGCGCGACACGGTCAGGGCCCGCTTCGGCACGGTGATGCGCCGCCTGCTCTCGGCGCTGTAAGGCATCGCATGTCCGATATCCTGCCCGATGCGGTGAAGCTGGACGGCTCGGGGCCGCTCTACGACCAGATCAGCCGCGCGATCCGCGATCTCGTTCTGAGCGGGGCGTGGCCGCCGGGCACGCCGGTGCCGCCCGAGCATGCGCTGATGGAGCATCTCGGCGCCTCGCGGATGACGGTGCACCGGGCGCTCGCACAGCTGTCGCGCGAGGGGCTCCTGACGCGCCGGCGCCGCTCCGGCACGGTGGTGGCGAAGCCGCCCGCGAGCCATGCCATGCTCGACATCCTGTCGATTCCGGAAGAGGTGAAGCGGCTGGGCCAAGCTTATGGCTACGAGGTCCTGTCACGGACCGTGGGGAAGCCGTCGGCCGAGCTGGCGCAGCGCTTCGGGCTGTCGCGCGCGGAGAAGATCGTCCACCTGGTCGCGCTGCATCGCGCCGACGAGCAGCCCCATGTGCTGGAAGAGCGGGTGATCCACCTGAACACGGTGCCGGCGGCGGCGGACGAACTCTTCGC
The DNA here is from genome assembly GCA_003248805.1 of Chelatococcus sp. Classification (GTDB taxonomy): domain Bacteria; phylum Pseudomonadota; class Alphaproteobacteria; order Rhizobiales; family Beijerinckiaceae; genus Allobosea. The sequence goes on from QFQY01000005.1 coordinate 73,123, forward strand.
GGGCGAGCCGCCGGGAGACTGGCTGCTGCGCAACAGCCTGTGGTCGCAGGCGGAGCATGCGCTCAGTGCCATGCCCGCCGAGCGGGAGGACGCGCGGCGCCTCTCCGTGCCGGTCGGGACGGCGTGCCTGCTGGTGGAACGCCGGACATGGCTTCAGGAGGCGCCGGTCACCGCCGTGCGCCTCCTCTATCCGGGCCCGCGCCATCGTTTCGTCGGGCGCTTCGGCCCCTATGGACCCGTGTGACCGGCGCAGGCGTCAGCAGTAGTAGCTGACGCGGCGGCCCCATTCGTCGCGCCCATAGCACACCTGGTTCGGCGTCGCGGCCGAGCCGATGATGGCGCCGCTGGCGCCGCCGATCGCCGCGCCCGCCAGGGCACCGCCCGCGCGGCCGGTCGCCGCACCGCCGATGATGGCACCCGCGCCGGCTCCGATCAGGGCGCCCGTTCCGGCGTTCTGCTCGCGCGCAGTGCAGGCACCGAGCGACAGGGCGACCGCGCCGATGATCGCGAGTTTTTTCATGGCAGACTTCTCCAGTTGGCGTTGCCGGACAGGCCCGGGGAGGGGCGGCGCCGACGCGGCGGTTTTTAACGGAACCATCGGGGCGCTGGAAGGTTCCTTCTCCAGCTTCGGACACGCGCTTCTCCGGATACCGCTTCGTGCCGGGCCTTCGTCCGGCGATGAGGCTGGAGCGAAGGGAAGCGAAGGACGGTCCGGAACAAGGCTGAGCGGTGAACGTTGATCCGACCGGAACGGCTTCACGGCCGAGAGGCACCGCCGCCACAACGGAGGAGAGCACCGATGGCATTGCAGACCGAAACCCATTCGCCCAACCCGCTCATCGCAGGTGCCCGGGTCGCGGGCACCGATGTGTACAATTCCGCTGGCGAGCATCTCGGCGAAATCTACGACGTCATGCTCGACAAGCAGACCGGGAAGGTGGCCTACGCGATCATGTCGTTCGGCGGCTTTCTCGGCATCGGCGAGAAGTACCACCCCATTCCCTGGAGCGTGCTCGACTACGATGTCGGCCGTGGTGGCTATGTCGTGCCGCTGAGCAAGGAAAAGCTCGAGGCGGCGCCGATGTACGACAGCGACGGCGAGCCGGACTGGGACGACCGCGCCTATGGCAAGCGCGTCCACGACTACTACGGCACGATGCCCTACTGGATGATGTAGGCGCCTGCCGCAAGACGCACGTCGCGGCGGTTGCTATCCCCCCAGCCGAACCGTCGAGACGGCGGGATGCGGGCCGAAAGGCCCGCATCTTCTTTTTTGGGGCCGCTCGTCCCACAGCCTCGCGGGATCGCGGCGGCGCATGACGCGCTCGGCGGAAAATCCCGGCGCGCAGGGAACCCATGGCGCCGAACCGCGTCTTTCACACAGGTCCCGGGGCTCTGGAGCCTCCCCCTGACAAACCTCTGCCGCTGTTTGCCGGCCGCGACAAGGAGAGCGCGATGCGCATACGCTATGGCTACGACATCGAACTCGTCAGCGACGGCGAATTGCCGCTCGTGACGTTGCTGGACGTCCATCCGTCGCGCCGCCACGATCTCGTCCAGCCGGACGAGATGGTCGTCACGGCACTGGCCGACCCTTCCATCCGGGTCCTCGTGACCCAGCATCTCGACCCGTTCGGGAACATCTGCCGCCGCATCGTCGCGCCGCCGGGCGGGGTGCGCCTGCGCGCGGAGGGCCTCGCCCATGATTCCGGCGAGCCCGATCCCGTGCATCGCGCGGCGCAGGAGGTGCCCCCGGCCCGCCTGCCCGACGAGGCGCTGATGTATCTGCTCGGCAGCCGCTACTGCGAGACCGACCAGCTCGCCTCCCGCGCCTGGAGCCTCTTCGGCGACGTGCCGCCCGGCTGGGCGCGCGCGCAGGCCGTCGTCGACTTCGTGCACAACCACCTGACCTTCGGCTACGATTTCGCGCGGGCGACGCGCACGGCGGCGGAGGCGTTCGAGGAGCGCGTCGGCGTCTGCCGCGACTTCGCGCATCTCACGGTCGCGCTGTGCCGCTGCCTCAACATGCCGGCCCGATACTGCAACGGCTATCTCGGCGACATCGGAGTGCCGGCCAATCCCGCGCCGATGGACTTCAACGCCTGGGTCGAGATCTATCTCGGCGGGCGCTGGTACACCTTCGACGCGCGCCACAACGAGCCGCGCATCGGCCGGATCGTCATCGCCCGCGGGCGCGACGCCACCGACGTGGCGATGATCAGCTCCTTCGGGCAGCACCAGCTGGCGCGTTTCGAGGTGACGACGGAGGAGACGCCGGAGCCGGCGCTCCACGCCCATCTGGCTCCGCTGGCGAGCGGTTTCGAGCGCCGCCACGCCCGCATCTGAGCGCGGCATGCGTTTTTGCTTCGACGACAGGTCTCCAACTCGCTAGACAGCTGGCATGCGTCATACGGTCGTCGTCAATTCCCGCGCGGGCACCGTGCTGGAGGCCGGAGCGGAGGCTTTCGCGGCGCGCATCGCCACGGCCTTCGCCGCGCATGGCTGCTCGGCCGAGGTCCGCATGGTCCGGCCGCAGGAACTCGACGACGCGCTGGCGCTGGCGATCCGCGAGGACGATGCCGTGCCTGTGGTTGCCGGTGGCGACGGCACGATCAACAGGCTGCTGCCGGTCCTGATCCAGGCGGACCGGCCGGTCGGCATCCTGCCGCTGGGCACGGTCAATGTGCTCGGGCGCGATCTCGGCCTGTTCGGCACGCTCGAGCACCAGATCTCGGCGCTGTGCACCGGCACGGCGGTGGAACTGGATCTCGGCCGCGTCAACGACCGGCTCTTCCATTCGCTCTCGGGAATGGGCTTCTTCAGCCTGATGGCGCGCGAGCGCGAATATGCGCGCCGGCGCTTTCCGTTCAGCCGCGCGATCGCCTTCGCGGTGGCGGCCACCCGCTCCATCCTGTTCACCCGCGCGATCAAGGTCGACATCGGCGTGGGCGACGAGAGCCAGGTCGTCGAGGCCGATGCCGTCCTCGTCACCGTCAACGCCTTCGACGGTGCGGAATGGCGCAGGGCCAGGCTGGATGGCGGTGTCTTCGAGGTCCACATCCTCAAGGCCGGCGGCCTCTATTCCCGTTGCAAGGCGGCGCTCTCGGTCGTCACCGGCCAATGGCGGTCCTCGGCCAATCTCCGCTCCTTCACCGCGGAGCGCGTCACGCTGCGGCGCCGCGACAAGCAGCGCGGGCACGTCACCTTCGACGGCGAGGTCGAGCGCCAGACCGGGCCTTTGACCTATTCCGTGCTGCCGCGCGCGGCGAAGCTCGTCGCGGCCCGGCCGCAATCGCTGCGTAGAGACGCGGCGTGACGACGCGGCACGCGCCTTCCGCCAACTCGACGACGTCCAGGATGACTGTCTTGCCCAAGCCTCGCCCGCTCGTTCCCGTCATCGCCGCGTGCCTGTTCCTCGGCCTTGCGCTGTTCATCGCGTCGGGACGCAAATTCGAGTTCGATTCGACGCTGCTGCTGCTCTTCCGGGTCGCGAACGACCCGGCGACGCCGATCGGGCCCGCCTGGCTGCACGAGGCCATGCGGGACCTGACCGCGCTGGGCAGCTTCGCCACGCTGACGGCGATGACGACCTTCGCGACCTTCGCCCTCTGGATGCTCGGCTATCGCCACCTCGCGATCGGGCTGGCGCTGAGCGTGATCTCGGCGACGGTCGCCAGCAACGGGCTCAAGGTCGTGATCGGCCGCACCAGGCCGGATATCGTCGAGCATGCCGCGCTGACCTTCACCGCGAGCTTTCCGAGCGGGCACGCCTTCATCTCCTCGGTGACGATGCTGTGCATCGCCGGCTTCGTCGGACTCGCCTCGCATCGGCGGGACATCACCCGGCTCTGCTACGCCTTCGCCTGGATCATGACCGTCCTGATCGGGGTCAGCCGGGTCTATCTCGGCGTGCATTGGCCGACGGACGTTCTCGCCGGCTGGTGCCTCGGTGTCGTCTGGGCGAGCGTCGCGATCGCCTGGGTCGGCCGGAGCATGGCGCGGGGCGATCCGGAAAAGCCGCTGCCCGAGGCCTCTCCCGCCGGGCAGTCCTGACGCGCGGGGCGGCTCAGCCCTCGCGCATGTCGACCGTGGCGTTGACGCCGAGATCGGGCGTGCGGCCGAGAATGCGGGCCGTCGCCAGCCGGAAGGCGATGACGACGCCGCTCGACGGCCCGTCCCACACTTCGGCCGAGAGCGGGGTCAGCGACAGCAGCGCGGCGTCGGGGTCGTCGGGCCCCGCCGGAAACCAGGCCGAGGTGACGGGCGTCCAGACCGCGCGCAGCAGCTCCCGATCGTCGCTCTCCTGCGCCCGGCAATCGATCGACGCATAGAAATTCCGGTCCTCGCGGCTGATCGCGATGGAGACCGACGGCGAGCGCGCCGCCTCCTCCAGCATGCCGGCATGGCGATGGGTGACGAAGAGGATGCGGTGATTCGGGTGGTCGGCATGGCCCGACATCGGCCGTGTCCTGATCCGGCCGTCGGCGGCCGTCGTCACCATGCAGACGGGCTGTGCCTCGAGCGCGCTCCAGATGCGCTGCTGCAGATCGCTGTCCGGCATGATGGGCCTCCCGATCGTCGGCGGCGCCGATCGTCCTTTAATCCGAAACACCGGGCGCGCGCGGCGGTTCCCCGCAAGCGTGGAACCTTCGGCTCGCCTTCCGGTTGAGTCGACGGCCGCACCGTCGCGGTGCTTTCGAGGATACGACTCATACCATGCCGCGCAACATGCTCTTCGCCCTCGTCGTCCTGCTCGTCGCCGGTCTCGCGGTGACGGGGTACGCGCTCTATCAGGAGAAGAAGGAGCCCGAGGGCGTGCAGATCACCGTCGGCAAGCAGGGCCTCTCCATCAAGGAGAAGTGAGGGCCGCGCAGGGACCGGGCGCGCGCTCCGCGCCGTCCGGACGCGGCGGCTTATGGCATCGCCCGAAAAGTGGAGCGCGGTTTTCGGAAAAGCCGATGCCGGAACAAGACGTGAGATCATCGGACCGAATACGATATTCGGTCCGATGATCTAACTGTTGGCCAGGATCATGTTGCGCACGATGGGGTAGATCTGGCCGTCCCATTTGCGGCCCGAGAAGACCCCGTAATGGCCGACTCCGGCCTGCATGTGATGCCGCTTCCGGAACGGTTTCAGCCCGCTGCAGAGATCATGCGCCGCCGCGGTCTGGCCGAGCGAGCAGATGTCGTCGCGCTCGCCCTCGACGGTCATCAGCGCGGTCCTGCGGATGGCGCGGCAATCGACCTTCTCGCCGCGATAGGTCAGCGTCCCTGCCGCGAGGCGGGCCTCCTGGAAGATCCACTCCACGGTCTCGAGATAGAACTCGGCCGGCAGGTCGAGCACGGCGAAATATTCGTCGTAGAAGGTCTTGATCTTCTCCGCTTCCTGCGTCTCGCCGGTCGCGAGGTGGGTGAACATGTCGATATGCGCGTTGACGTGCCGCGCCAGGTTCATCGCCATGAAGGCGCCGAGCTGCACGAAGCCCGGATAGACCTTGCGGCCGCCGCCGGCATAGCGGGTCGGCACGGTTGCGATCAGGTTGTCGCGGAACCAGCCGATCGGCTTCTCCATCGCGAGTTTGTTGACGGCGGTCGGGTTGATCCTGGTGTCGACCGGGCCGGCCATCAGCGTCATGCTGCGCGGCTGCACGGCGTTTCCGCCCTGCGCCATCACGGCCGCGGCGGTGAGCACCTGCACGCAGGGCTGGCAGACGGAGACGATATGCGTGTCCGGCCCCAGCTCCTCGATGAAGCGGATCAGCGTGTCGACATAGTCGTCATAGCCGAAGACGCCGGCCTCCAGCGGCACGTCGCGGGCGTTGCGCCAGTCGGTGATGTAGACATCGTGGTCGCGCAGCAGGGTCGACACCGTGTTGCGCAGCAGGGTCGCGAAATGCCCGGACATCGGCGCCACGACGAGCACCTTCGCCTGGGCGGTGTCCACGTCCTTGCGGAAGCGCAGCAGGTCACAGAAGGGCAGGGCGAGCGTCACCTCTTCCCTGACGGCGACCTCGCGGTTGCCGTCGCGGACGGCGGTGATGCCATAGGGCGGCCGCTCATGCGTCAGACCGGCGCGCGTCACCATCTCATAGGCGGCCGCGAGCGCGCGCAGATCGACCGGCTGCCCGGTCATCGCCCGGGCGCCGAGCATGGTCATCGCCGTCTGCGCGAGCATGCGCGCGGGATTGATCAGGTCCGACTGGGCCTGGTAGGCGGTATAGAGCATCCTCGCGCGACCTCGCATGACGGACGACCGGGGCTGTCCCCTTCCGCCTATGTTGCGCTGCAAAAGGGTGGTTCCGCAAGATTGTTCTAAAGCAAGGTGTCTCTGGAACATCTCTTGCTAAGCACTTTGGTCGATATGCCGGGGACCGAGCGATGACCGCAACTCTCACCATCAGCAGCAGGAACTACTCCTCCTGGTCCCTGCGCGGCTGGCTGCTGTGCCGGATGGCGGGGCTCGCCATCGAGGAGCGGATGCTCTCGGTCGACGATCCCTCGGCGCGCGCCGAGCTGCTGCTGCTGTCGCCGTCCTTTCTCGTCCCCTGCCTGACCCATGACGGGGTCAAGGTCTGGGATACGCTGGCGATCGGCGCCTATCTCGACGAGATCAGGCCCGATGCCGGCCTGCTGCCGGCGGACATCGCGGCGCGTGCGCATTGCCGCGCGGTGTGCGGCGAGATGCATTCGGGTTTCGCCAATCTGCGCTCGGCCCTGCCGATGAACCTCAAGGCGCATTATCCCGGCTTCAAGGTCTGGGCCGGCGCCCAGGCCGATATCGACCGCGTCACCCAGATCTGGCGCGAGTGCCTGCAAAGCTATGGCGGGCCCTATCTCTTCGGCGACACGCTCACCATGGCCGACGCGATGTACGCCCCGGTCTGCATGCGCTTCCGGACCTACGAGGTTCCGCTCGATCCCGCCTCCGAGGCCTATTGCAGGACGATCGCGGCCTGGCCCGCCTTGCAGGAATGGATCGCGGCGGCGAAGCAGGAGCCGGAGGAACTGGAGGAGCTCGACGCCGAGTTCTGAGGCAGAGTTCTGCGACGGCGCGTCCTTCGGACTCGCCGCGCGGGAGATCGCCACGATGCGCGGAAGGACTGGGGCGATGGCGGCTTCCGCATTGGCCTTCCGGCGGCAAAGACGCTAACACCTCCCCCGAAACAGAGACTGCCTCGGGAGGGCCGCCAATGACCGAAATGTTCAAGAACCTCATCGCCGGCGAGTGGGCCGGCGGGACGAATGCCTCGCGCAACATCAATCCGTCCAACACCAACGACGTCGTCGGCGAATATGCCCAGGGCTCGGTCGACCAGCTCAACGACGCCGTCGCCGCCGCCAAGGCCGCCTTTCCGGCCTGGAGCCGCTCGGGCCCGCAGGAGCGCTACGAGATCCTGAAGAAGGCCTCCGACGAAATCCTCGCCCGCCGCGAGGAGCTCGGCCGCCTGCTCTCGCGCGAGGAAGGCAAGACGCTGCCCGAGGGCATCGGCGAGGCGACGCGCGCCGGCCAGATCTTCGCCTTCTTCGCCGGCGAGTGCCTGCGCCTGGCGGGCGAGACGCTGCCCTCGGTGCGCCCCGGCGTCGGCGTCGAGGTCACGCGCGAGCCGGTCGGCATCGTCGGCATGATCACGCCCTGGAACTTCCCGATCGCGATTCCGGCCTGGAAGATCGCGCCGGCGCTGGCGCACGGCAACTGCGTCGTCATCAAGCCGGCCGATCTCGTGCCGGGCTCGGCCTGGGCGCTCGTCGACATCATCCAGCGCGCCGGCCTGCCCAAGGGCGTGCTCAACCTCGTCATGGGCCGCGGCTCGGTCGTCGGCCAGGCGCTGCTGAACCACAAGGACGTGCACGCGATCTCCTTCACCGGCTCGGTCGGGACCGGCCGGAAGGTGGCCGAGGCGGCGATCGCCTCCTCGCCGATGAAGAAGGTCCAGCTCGAGATGGGCGGAAAGAACCCGCTCGTGGTGCTCGACGACGCCGATCTGAAGGTCGCGGTCGAATGCGCCGTCCAGGGCGCCTTCTTCTCCACCGGCCAGCGCTGCACGGCCTCCTCGCGCCTGATCGTGACCCAGGGCATCCATGACCGCTTCGTCGAGGCCTGCATCGAGCGCCTGAAGGGCGTCGTCGTCGACGATGCGCTGAAGACCGGCACGCATATCGGCCCGGTCGTCGACCAGAGCCAGCTCGACCAGGACCTCAAATACATCCAGATCGCCAAGGACGAGGGCGGCAAGCTCGTCTTCGGCGGCGAGCTCCTGAAGCGCGAGACCCCCGGCTTCTACCTCCAGCCGGCGCTCTTCACCGAGACGACGAACGCCATGCGCATCTCGCGCGAGGAGGTGTTCGGCCCGGTCGCCAACATCGTCCGCGTCAAGGACTACGACGAGGCGCTCGCCGTCGCCAACGACACCGAGTTCGGCCTGTCGTCGGGCATCTGCACGACCTCGCTGAAGCATGCGACGCATTTCAAGCGCAACAGCGAGGCCGGCATGGTGATGGTCAACCTCGCGACCGCAGGCGTCGACTACCATGTGCCGTTCGGCGGCCGGAAGGGCTCCAGCTACGGCCCGCGCGAGCAGGGCGCCTACGCCAAGGAGTTCTACTCCACGGTCAAGACCGCCTACACGCTGGCCTGAGCCGGCACGCAAATGGTTCGTGGAAGGGCCGCGCCGCTAGGCGCGGCCCTTTTCGTGTCAGAACCCTTCGAGCACGATCTTGCCCTTGGCCCGGTTGCTTTCGATCAGGGCGTGGGCGCGCTTCAGATTGGCCGCGTCGATCCTGCCGAAATTCTCGGCGAGCGTCGTCTTCAGCGTGCCGGCATCGACCAGGCGCGAGACCTCGGCGAGCAGCCTGCCCTGCTCGGCCATGTCGGCCGTGTGAAAGAGCGAGCGCGTGAACATCAGCTCCCAATGCAGGGAGATGCTCTTGCGCTTCAGCGGGTTGGCATCGAGCGTCTCGGGATCGTCGATCAGGCCGAAGCGCCCCTGCGGCGCGAGCAGCTCGACGATATCCTTGAGGTGGCTGTCGGTATGCGTCGTCGAGAAGGCGAAAGCCGGCTGGCCGATGCCGAGCCCGGCGACCTGTTCCGCCAGCGGCTTCGCATGATCCACGACGTGATGCGCCCCGAGTTCGCGGGCCCAGGCCTGTGTCTCGGGCCGCGAGGCGGTCGCGATCACGGTCACGTCCGTCAGCCGTCGCGCGAGCTGGATCGCGATGGAACCGACGCCGCCGGCACCGCCCACGATCAGCACGGCATGCGCCGCGCCCGGCACCGGCTTGCGGATGTCGAGACGGTCGAACAGCATCTCCCAGGCGGTGATCGCCGTCAGCGGCAGGGCGGCGGCCTCGGCGAAGCCGAGCGTCTTCGGCTTGGGGCCGACGATACGCTCGTCGACGAGGTGCAGTTCGGCATTCGAGCCCGGCCGGTCGATCGCGCCGGCATAGAACACGGCATCGCCGGGCTGGAAGGCGGTCACCTCGGGGCCGACGGCCTCGACGATGCCCGCTGCGTCCCAGCCGAGCACCTTGGCCTCGCCCTCTGCCGGCTGCGCGCGCCTGCGGACCTTGGTGTCGACGGGATTGACCGAGACGGCCTTCACTCGGACCAGCAGATCGCGCCCCGTGGCCACGGGGGCGGGCAGGTCGAGATCGATCAGGCTGGTCTCGGCGGTGATCGGCTGGGGCTGGTGATATCCGACGGCGCGCATGGTCTTGTCTCCCGCATTGCGATGCAGGCGAGATGCGCTCTATGCTGAAATCTCGCAAGAACGCACAAATTCAGCTCATAGTGTCGAAAAGGATACCGTGATGCCGCCGCGCTTCAAGGAGCCCTTCTGTTCCGCCGGCTGCCCCGTCGAGGCCGCGCTCGGCCTGATCGGCGGCAAGTGGAAGGGGATCGTGCTCTATCACCTGCTGAAGGCGGGGACGCTGCGTTTCAACGCGATCCGCCGGCTGATGCCGGGCGTGACGCAGCGCATGCTGACGACGCAGCTGCGCGAGCTGGAGGCGGACGGGCTGATCCTGCGGGTGGTCTATCCCGAGGTTCCCCCGCGCGTGGAGTACAGCCTGACCCAGAAGGGGCGCACGCTGGAGCCTGTCATCACCGCGCTCCGGATCTGGGGCGAGGAGCATGCCCGAACGGCGCCTGCGCCGGAGAGCGCGGCGGCGTGAGGCCGCTCAGCCCAGCGCCGTCTCCAGCTCCGCCACGCTGGTCAGGCAGAGGTCGCTGATCGGCCCCAGCGTCTCGCGCGTCCCGGTTCCCGTGAGCACCGCGATCCGCAGGCCGGCGCCTGCGCTGCGCCCCATGTCCATGTCGTGGCTGTTGTCGCCGATCACCGCGATCTCATGCGGGCCGAGCCCCGTCGCCTCGCAGAAGGCGAGCGCCATGCCGGCCTCGGGCTTGGCGCCATGGCCGGAATCGTAGCCGCAGGCGAAGTCGAGATGGGGGGCGATCCCGAAATGCGCGGCCGTCGCCAGGACGGCGGCCTGGTTGTCGCTGGAGGCGATGCCGAGCCTGAGATCGCGGCTGCGGAGCGCGGCGAACAGCGCCGCCAGATCGCAGACCGGCACCATGCGCGGCACCGCGTCGAGGAACAAAGTGTCGAGAGCCTCGACGAGGCGCCCATGGCCGAGCGGGCTGCCGGCGCCGCGCCAGGCCCGCGCCAGCTCCTGCGTATTGCCGGCGGCCATCAGCGAATTGGCGGCGGCCGCGCCGGTTTCGGGATCGGCCCCCGCCAGCCGCAGCAACCGCGCCGCCAGCGCGGCGTCACCATCGGCGGCGATCATCCCGGCCTCGCGGTTGATCGGCGGCCAGCTCGCCGCATAGTCGAGCAGCGTTCCGTCCTTGTCGAAGAGCAGGCCGCGGATCGCCACGGCCGTCAGCCGATCGGGATGACGTCGACCGCGATGCCGATCTTCTGCGACCCCGGCCCGATCAGCACGCCGTCCAGCGGCGAGACGTCGGCATAGTCGCGGCCGAAGGCGGTAACGACATGGTCGTCGGCGACGATCAGGTCGTTGGTCGGATCGAGCCCGATCCAGCCCGTCTCGGGCCCGCACCAGAGCATGACCCAGGCGTGGCTCGCATCCGAGCCTTCGAGCCGCTTCTGGCCGGGCGGGGGGATGGTCCGGATATAGCCGCTGACATAGCCCGCCGGCAGGCCGAGGCCGCGCAGGCCGGCGATCATGATATGCGCGAAATCCTGGCACACCCCGTGGCGCTCGGCGAAGGCCTCGGCGAGCGGCGTCGAGACCTCGGTGGCCTCGGGATCATAGGTGAAATCGGCCCTGATCCGCGCCATCAGCTCCGCCGCCGCCTCGAGCACCGGCCTGAGCGGCGAGAAGCTGCGGCGGGCATAGGCGGTGACGTCGGGCACGAGCGGCACCAGCCGGCTGGCATAGAGCTGGTGGGCGGGCGAATCCGGCGCGAGGCTGGCCGAGGAGAGCGCCAGCGCCGCGACCTCCTCCCAGTTGCGGGTGAGGCCCGGAAAGGGAGCCGCCGGGCGGCGCACGTCGACCCGCGCCCTGAGCTCGATCTTGAGCTCGCGATGCGGCTTCGAGATCGTCAGCGTCGTCATGCGGTTGCCGAAGAAGCTCAGATCCTCGCCGCGCTCGTCGGGGCGCGGCGTCACCGACAATTCGCTCGACTGCACGGTCTGCCCGTCGCCGTCATGGGGCAGCAGCCGCAGGATGCAGCGCGCGAAGGGGACCGGCCGGCTGTAGCCGTAGGTCGTGACGTGGCGGACGTCGTAGATCACGCGATACCCGTCAGCCGTGAGCCTTCCGGCCGGCTGCTCTGCAGGAAGTAACGATCGGCGATCGCGCTCGACAGCCCCATCATCAGCTGCTCGAACAGCAGGATGCCGGTGCGGTCGAGGCGGCTCGCCTCCGAGGTGCGGCAGTCGGCGGCGAGCTTGAGGATCAGCCGTCGCGGCGCCTCCAGCATGCCGTCCTCCGCCAGGGCCGGCAGGTTCGCGACCTCTTGGTCGAGCCTGTCGACCTGGAACGCCACGGAGCGCGGATTGTAGGGGTCGAGCATCACGAGATCGAGGACCGGCATCGCGCTCGGGCCGAGCAGATAGCGCGAGCGATAGGTGATCTGGGAGTCGGTCAGGTCGAGCAGCGCGTCGAGGCTGTCGGCCGAGGCGCCGGGACCGGCGAAATGGCGGGCAAAGCGGCAGGTGCCGATGCCCCGTTCGAGCCGCCGGCCGATGTCGAGAAAGCGCCAGCCCGGGCCGCGCACCATGTTCTCCTGGCTGAGACCGGAGAAGGCGGCGAGCGACTTCAGCGCCCGGTCGGCGATTTCATAGGCCTCGCCCTCGCTGGGCTGGCGCGTGCCGCCCAGGGTGAGCTGGCTCTGCAGCTCGCCGAACAGCCGCCACGCATCGACGGAGAGCCGTTCGCGGATGACCGAGGCCGTGCGGCGGGCCTCGCCCACCGACGAGAAGGCGGAGCCGTACTGCTCGGCGTCGTGCAGGGCCGCCACGGCCTGCGCCGCCGGCTTCTGGTTGCGGCCTCCCGGCGCCGCGCCCCAGGCGACGAGCAGGTTGCCGAGCTGGCGCAGCGTGTCGCCGCGCTCGGGGGCCGGGTCCGGGTCGATCAGCCGGCCGAGGAGCGCGCGCACGAGGCGCAGCGTCGACTCGCTCCGCTCCAGATAGCGCCCCAGCCAGAACAGGTTGTCGGCGGCGCGGCTCGGCAGCGTGCCGGTGATGCGGCGGATGTTGATCTGGTCGGCGCTGGGCAGCAGCGAGACGTGCTCGACCGGCGCATCCGAGGTCACCCAGACGTCGCAGGAGCGCACGCCGCTGCGCAGGCTGACGGCGCGCGCATCGGGCTCGTCGGAAATCCGGCAGAAGCCGCCGGGCATGACCTTCCAGCCGTCGGGCGTCGCGGCGGCGAAGACGCGCAGCGTCATCGGATGCGGTTCGAAGCGCCCGTTCTGGAAGACCGGCATGGTCGAGAGCCTGACCACCTCCTGGCCGACATAGTCGCGCGCCCCCGCCTCGACACGGGCGCGCAAGGCCGCACGGGCGTCGGGCGACAGGTCGGCGGCCGCGACGGGGCCGGTGTCGAGGCCCCCGCCGGCGCTGCGGAAGGCCGGGGCGATGCTCATCTCGTCGAAGCGCTCGAGCACGTCGGCGCATTCGCGCGGCTGCCCGCACCACCAGGTCGCGACATTGGGCAGGATCAGGTCCTCGCCCAGGATGCTGCGGGCGATGGCCGGCAGGAAGCTCATCAGCGCGCGCGACTCGACGACGCCGGAGCCGAGGCCGTTGGCGATGGCGACATTGCCCTGCCGGACGGCCTGCACCAGCCCCGCGACGCCGAGCGCCGAGGCCGCGTTGAGCTCCAGCGGGTCGGCGAAATCGCCGTCGATGCGCCGCCAGATCACGTCGGCGCGCTTGAGGCCCGCGATGGTGCGCACATGCACGCGGCCCTCGCGCATGATGAGGTCGCCGCCTTCCACCAGCAGGAAGCCGAGATAGCGCGCCAGATAGGCCTGCTCGAAATAGCTCTCGTTGAGCGGACCCGGCGTCAGCAGGCAGATTCGCGGCTCGATGCGCTTCGAGCGCGCCACCAGCCCGGCGCGGAGGCCCTGGAAGAACGCCGCCAGCCGCTCGACATTCATGTGCCGGAACATGTCCGGGAAGCCGCGCGAGAGGGCGAGCCGGTTCTCCAGCGCATAGCCGGCGCCGGAGGGCGCCTGCGTCCGGTCGCCGAGCACCCACCAGCGCCCGTCGGGCCCGCGCCCGAGATCGGCCGCGTAGAGCTGCAGGGACCCGCCGCCGGCCGTGCCGTGCAGCGGGCGCAGATAGTCGGGGCTCCCCGTGACCACGGCGGCCGGGAGCAGTCCGCGCGCGACGAGGTCGCCCCGGCCGTAGACGTCGTCGAGCAATGTCGAGAGCAGCTCGGCGCGTTGCGCCACGCCCGCGGCGATCGTCTCCCATTCGGCGCCGGGGATCACCAGCGGGACATGGGCGAGCGGCCAGGCGCGCTCGCCGGCGGTCGGATCGCGCGCGTCGAGATCGCCATGGACGCGGTAGGACACGCCGGTGTCGCGGACATGCCGGTCGGCGAGGCCGAGCCGCTGCGTGAGTTCGTCCGGCGAGAGCGCGGACCAGGCCTGGAGAACCGGCTCCCAATGCGGGCGCACCGTGCCGTCGGCCGCGATGAGCTCGTCATGCACGCCCGGCAGTGGCCGATAGCCCTCCAGCAGGGCGCCGCGGCGGCCTGCCTTCGTGCGTCCCGAGCGGATGCGCCCCTGGAAGGTCATTGTTCCCGATCAGATCCCCGCTGGCCGCCTGAGATCCAGCGTGAGCGGGAATTCGGCGCTGCGTTCCTCCGGCGGAATCGCCAGAGCGCCGGGACTATGACCGATCGCCTCGAAACGTGCGAGCCGGCGCGCCTCCGCTTCGTAGGAATTCACAGGAGGTGTCTCGTAATTGCGCCCGCCCGGATGGGCGACATGGTAGACGCAGCCGCCGAGCGAGCGCCCGACCCAGGTGTCGACGATGTCGAAGGTCAGCGGCGCATGGACCGGAATCGTCGGGTGCAGGCCCGATGCCGGCTGCCACGCCTTGAAGCGGACGGCCGCGACGCTCTCGCCGCTCGCCCCGGTCTGCGTCATCGGCAGGCGTCTGCCGTTGCAGGTGATCAGGTGGCGGCCGGGAACCAGCCCCTTGGCCTTGACCTGCAGGCGCTCCACCGACGAGTCGACATAGCGCACGGTGCCGCCGATCGCGCCTTCCTCGCCCATGACGTGCCAGGGTTCGAGCGCCTGCCGGATCTCGATCTCGACCCCGCCATGCTCCACCTTGCCGAAGAAGGGGAAGCGGAACTCGGCCTGCGCCTCGAACCAGACCGGATCGAAGGCGTAGCCGGCGCGGCCGAGATCGGCGAGCACCTCCTTGAAGTCCTGCCAGACCATCTCGGGCAGCATGAAGCGGTCGTGCAGGGTCGTGCCCCAGCGCACCAGCGCGCCCTCCTGCGGCTCGCGCCAGAACCAGGCGACGAGCGCGCGCAGCAGCAGTTGCTGGGCGAGCGACATGCGCGCATCCGGCGGCATCTCGAAGCCGCGGAACTCGATCAGCCCGAGCCGGCCGGTTGGTCCGTCCGGCGAATAGAGCTTGTCGATGCAGATTTCGGTGCGGTGCGTGTTGCCGGAGACGTCGACCAGCAGGTTGCGCAGCAGCCTGTCCACCAGCCAGAGCGGGATCGTCGGCGCGCCCGGCTTCGGGATCATCGAGAGCGCGATCTCGAGCTCGTAGAGCGCGTCGTGCCGGGCCTCGTCGATGCGCGGCGCCTGGCTCGTCGGGCCGATGAACAGCCCGGAGAACAGGTAGGACAGGGAGGGGTGCCGGTTCCAGTAGAGCACGAGGCTCTTGATCAGGTCCGGCCGGCGCAGGAAGGGCGAGTCCGGCGGGGTGACGCCGCCCATGACGACATGGTTGCCGCCGCCGGTGCCGGTATGGCGCCCGTCGACCATGAACTTCTCGGCGCAGAGCCGTGACTGCCGCGCCTCCTCATAGACGCCGCGCGTGATCGCGACCGCGTCCTGCCAATCCCTCGCCGGATGGATGTTCACCTCGATGACGCCGGGATCGGGCGTCGCCTTGATGACGTTGAGACGGGGATCGTGCGGCGGCGCGTAGCCCTCGATATGGACGGGCTGGCCGAGCTCGCGCGCCACCTGCTCGACGCTGGCGATCAGGTCGAGATAGTCCTCCAGCCGCTCGACCGGCGGCAGGAACACGCACAGCACGTTGTCGCGGATCTCGAGGCTGATCGCGGTGCGGACATGCTCGCCGCCGACCTCCTGCTCGGTCCGGTCCTGGGCATTGGCGGCGGCCTCGACCGTCCGCGACATCTGCTGCGGCGCCGGGGATTCCGGGCGGACAGGAGCCTCGGGCGCCGGCGGGTCGGCCGCCGGTCCGAAGCCGCCCGCCGCGCGCGGCAGCGGCGGGCGCTGCTCCATCGGGTCCTGCGGGTGGAGATGCGGATATTCGGCCTTGGGCACCACCGGCAGCGAGCCGAGCGGCAGGCGATAGCCGACGGGCGAGTCGCCCGGAACGAGGAAGAGCTTGCCCCGGCGCAGCCTCCACTTTTCCGAGCGCCAGCGCCGGTCGCCGGCCTGGCTCTGCCAGCGCTGCACCGGAATGACATAGCCGCGCGGCTTGCCGAGGCCGAGCTGGAAGACCTGCTGCATGCGGGCGCGCTCTTCCGGATCGGCCAGGCGCGGGTCGAGCGGGTCGACATTGTCCGGCAGCTGCGCCTCCTTCAGCAGCCAGTAGCCCGTATCCTCATAGGCCGGCAGCACGTAGTCGGCGCCGAGCCCGAGCTTCTCCGACAGGCCGTCCGCCATCGCCTCGGCCTCGGCGATAGTGGCGCCGGCCTCGAGCTCCCGGTCGCCGCCGGTCGGCGCGCCCGGCTCCCGCGCGATCAGCGCCGCGTCGCGCCAGATCGGCTCGCCATCGGCGCGCCAGTAGAGCGCGAAGGCCCAGCGCGGCAGGCTCTCGCCCGGATACCACTTGCCCTGGCCGTAATGCAGCATGCCGCCGGGCGCGAAGCGCTCGCGCAGCCGGCGGATCAGCACGTCCGCGCGGCCGCGCTTGGTCGGGCCGACGGCGGCGGTGTTCCATTCCTCGCCGGTCTGGTCGTCGATCGAGACGAAGGTCGGCTCGCCGCCCATCGTCAGCCGCACGTCCTGCCGCTGGAGATCGGCCTCGACCTGCGCGCCCAGCGCGTCGAGCCGCTGCCAGGATTCGTCGGAGAAGGGCAGGGTGATGCGCGGCACCTCGTGGACGCGCGCCACGCTCATATGGAAGTCGAAGGTGGTCTCGGCATAGCTCGCCACGCCCGAGACCGGCGCGGCCGAGCGGTAATGCGGCGTCGCGGCCAGCGGCAGGTGGCCTTCGCCGGTGAGCAGCCCCGAGGTCGGATCGAGGCCGATCCAGCCGGCGCCGGGGATGTAGACCTCGGC
The DNA here is from genome assembly GCA_003248805.1 of Chelatococcus sp. Taxonomy (GTDB): domain Bacteria; phylum Pseudomonadota; class Alphaproteobacteria; order Rhizobiales; family Beijerinckiaceae; genus Allobosea. The sequence continues at coordinate 90,103 of QFQY01000005.1, forward strand.
CCAGGCATGCAGGTCGGTGAAGTCCTTGTCCGTGCCGCGCGGGCCCTCCAGCGGGTCGATATCCGCCTTCATCTGGATCAGGTAGCCGGAGACGAAGCGGGCCGCGAGGCCGAGATGCCGCAGGATCTGGACGAGCAGCCAGCTCGTGTCGCGGCACGAGCCCGACTTGATGTCGAGCGTCGTTTCCGGCTCCTGCACGCCGGGCTCCATGCGGATGCCATAGGCGATCATCCGCTGCAGCCGGGCGTTGAGATCGACGATGAAATTGACCGTGTTGGTCCTCTCGCGCGGGATCGTGGCGAGCAGGGCTTCCAGCAGCGGCCCGGCCGGCTCCGTGACCAGATAGGGCGCGAGCTCTTCCTGCAATTCGCGCGGATAGGCGAGGGGGAAGGTCTCGGCGTCGGTCTCGACGAAGAAGTCGAAGGGATTGATGATCGAGAGTTCCGTGACGACGTCGACCTCGATCCGGAACTCCATGACCGGCTCCGGGAAGACGAAGCGGGCGAGCCAGTTGCCGCTCGGGTCCTGCTGCCAGTTCACGAAATGCTGCGCCGGCGTCACCTTGAGCGAATAGCTCTTGATCGCGGCCCGGCAGTGCGGCGCCGGCCTCAGGCGGACGATCTGCGGGCCCAGCGTGACCGGGCGGTCATAACGGTAATGGGTGACGTGGTTCAGCGCGGCGATGATGGCCAAGGAAGTCGAACCCGGGTTTGCAGAGGGCGGCGGCTGCCCACCCCGACACGTTACCGACGCCCTCGCGCAACGCAAAGCGGCAGCTTGCACAACAGCGCGGCGAGTCGGGACCTCCTGCCGCGCGATTGTGCAGAACTCGGATCCTCCCCGAAAGGTCAGCTTGCCTGACGCTGGACATTGGACGAGGACTGGCTCCAAAGTCGGGGACAGTCCGCCGCGGAGCGGAAGGCCCAACAATGGGGATAGTCATGCGTTACGTTGCGAATTTGCTGGCGGCGACCGCCCTGACCGTGCTGACGGCCGGAGCCGCCACGGCCCAGACGCCCAAAGACACGATCGTGATGGCGAAGCAGATCGACGACATCATCACGCTCGATCCCGCCGAGGCCTTCGAATTCTCCGGCGTCGAGGCCGGCGCCAATCTCTACGACAAGCTCATCGGCGTCGATCTCGCCAACAACAACGCGCTCGTCGGCGAACTCGCCCAGAGCTGGACCGTCAGCCCCGACCAGCTCACCTACACCTTCAAGCTGCGCCCCGGCGTGAAATTCCATTCCGGCAACCCGCTCACGGCGGCCGACGTCGTCTATTCCTTCCAGCGCGCGGTGACGCTGAACAAGTCGCCGGGCTTCATCCTGACCCAGTTCGGGCTCAACAAGGACACGGTCCTCGACAAGGTGAAGGCGGTCGACGACCTCACCGTTCAGATCACGGTCTCCAAGCCCTTCGCGCCGAGCTTCTTCCTCAACTGCCTGACCTCGGGTGTCGCCGGCATCGTCGACACCAAGCTGGTCAAGGCCAACGAGAAGGACGGCGATTTCGGCAATGGCTGGCTGAAGCTCAACTCCGCCGGCTCCGGCGCCTACAAGGTCCGCGTCTACCGGCCCAACGAGCAGTACACGCTCGACGCCAACGAGAGCTGGTACAAGGGCGCGCCCAAGAACAAGCGCGTCATCGTGCGCCATGTCGCCGAGCCTGCCTCGCAGCGCCTGCTGCTGGAGAAGGGTGACATCGACATCGCCCGCAACCTGTCCAAGGATCAGCTCGCGGCGGTGAAGAGCAACGACGCGATCAAGATCGTCCAGGGCGACAAGGGCTACATCCTCTATCTCGGCCTGAACCAGAAGAACCCGAACCTCGCCAAGCCCGAGGTCAAGGAAGCGCTGAAGTATCTGGTCGACTACGACGCGATCGAGAAGAACATCGTCGAGGGCACCTACAAGGGCCACCAGGCCTTCCTGCCCAAGGGCTTCCTCGGCGCCATCGACGACAGGCCCTACAAGTTCGATCTCGCCAAGGCCAAGGAACTCCTCGCCAAGGCCGGCCTCGCGAACGGCTTCTCCGTCACCATGGACGTCCGCTCCGTCAGCCCGATCACCGACATCGCGCAGGCGATCCAGTCGAGCTGGGCGCAGGCGGGCATCAAGCTCGAGCTCATCCCGGGCGACGGCAAGCAGACCCTGACCAAGTACCGCGCCCGGACCCACGACATCTATATCGGCCAGTGGGGCCCGGATTATCTCGATCCGCACACCAATGCCGAGACCTTCGCCATCAACGAGGACAATGGCGACGATGCGAAGTCCAAGACGCTCGCCTGGCGCAATGCCTGGGACATCCCCGAGATGACCAAGATCACACAGGCCAACGTCCTCGAATCGGACGCCGCCAAGCGCGCCGCCGTCTATGGCGAGCTCCAGCGCCAGCACCAGAAGGTCTCGCCCTTCGTCATCATGTTCCAGCAGATCGAGGTCTCGGCCCAGCGCAAGAACGTCAACGGCTGGGTGATCGGGCCGAGCTCCGACACCAATTTCTACGCATCCATCGTCAAGAACTGAGCCTCGAGACGAGAGCTGAGCCTCAGGAGCTGAGCCTTCGCATCCCATCGTCCCGGCAGAGCGCCGGGGCGGTGGCTGCGACTGGCGGCCGAGAACGCGGGTCGGGATCCGATGGACAACGCGATGACGGAGACGGCTGTTGCCGTGCCGCCGGTTCGGCGCATGCCGCTGTCGAAGCGGCTGCTGCGCTGGGGGCGGATCGCCTGGCGCGAGCTGACCACCGTCGCCGTCACGATCCTCGGCCTGCTGGTGGTGACCTTCTTCATCGCCCGCGTGGTGCCGATCGACCCGGTCCTCGCCGTCGTCGGCGACAATGCCCGCCCCGAGGTCTATGAGGCGGCGCGGATCGAACTCGGGCTCGACCAGCCGCTCTGGAAGCAGTTCGTCATCTATCTCGGCAAGATCGCCCATGGCGATCTCGGCCGCTCGGTGCTGACCTCGAACACGGTCGTCGACGACATCGCCCGCGTCTTCCCCGCGACGCTCGAACTGGCCACGCTCGGCACCATCATCGGGGTCCTGATCGGGGTGCCGCTCGGCATCCTCGCCGCCGTCAAGCAGGGCCGCTGGCCGGATCAGGTGGCGCGCGTCATCGGCCTCTTCGGCTATTCCGTGCCGGTCTTCTGGCTCGGGCTGATGGGGCTGCTGCTGTTCTACGCCAAGCTCGGCTGGGTCGCGGGGCCCGGCCGCGTCTCGGTCGCCTGGCAGGACATCGTCACGCCCGTCACCGGCATCGCCATGCTCGATGCCGCGCTGGAGGGCGAGTGGGAGGCGGTGTGGGACGCCTTCTCGCATCTCATCCTGCCGGCCTCGGTGCTCGGCCTGCTCAGCGTCGCCTATGTCAGCCGCATGACCCGCAGCTTCATGATCACCGAGCTGCAGCAGCAATACGTCGTCACGGCGCGGGTGAAGGGGCTGTCGGAATGGCGCGTGGTCTGGGTCCATGCGCTCGGCAACGCCTTCGTGCCGCTCGTCACGGTGATCGCGCTCTCCTACATGCACCTGCTGGAAGGCTCGGTCCTGACCGAGACGATCTTCGCCTGGCCGGGGCTGGGCCGCTACATCACCAATTCGCTGCTCAACGCCGACATGAACGCCGTGCTCGGCGGCACGCTGGTCGTCGGCCTCGTCTTCATCGCGGTGAACCTGTTCACCGACATCCTCGGCCGGCTGGCCGATCCGCGCGTGCGCTGAGAGGGGCCGATGACGACATCCTCGACGCCCGGCTGGCATGACTGGCTGATCACCGACAATCCGGCCTCGCGCCGGCAGGCCCGGCTCGGCCAGCTCTACCGGCAATGGCTCGCCTTCCGGCGCAATCCGATGGCGGTCGCCGGCCTCGCCATCATCGTGCTGCTGCTGCTGGTCGCCGCCTTCGCCCCTCTGATCGCGCCCTATGATCCGCTCGCCCAGGCGCTCGAACGGCGCCTGCTGCCGCCCTCCGCGACGAACTGGTTCGGCACGGACGCGCTCGGGCGCGACATCTTCAGCCGCATCGTCTACGGCGCGCGGATCACGCTGCTCATCGTCATGCTGGTCGTGGTCACGGTCGGCCCGTTCGGCCTGCTGATCGGCGCGGTCGCCGGCTATTTCGGCGGCTGGGTCGACCGGGCGCTGATGCGCATCACCGACATCTTCCTCGCCTTTCCCCGCCTCGTTCTGGCGCTCGCCTTTGTCGCGGCGCTCGGCCCCGGCATCGTCAACGCCATCATTGCCATCGCGATCACCACCTGGCCGCCCTATGCCCGCGTCGCCCGCGCCGAGACCATGGTCATCCGCCGGCAGGATTATATCGCCGCCATGCGGCTGCAGGGCGCCTCGCATGCCCGCATCGTCTGGAAGCATGTCGTGCCGATGTGCCTGCCCTCGCTGATCGTGCGCACCACCTTCGACATGGCGGGCGTCATCCTGATCGCGGCCGGCCTCGGCTTCCTCGGGCTCGGCGCCCAGCCGCCCATGCCGGAATGGGGCGCGATGATCTCGACCGGCCGCGAGCAGATCTTCGACCAGTGGTGGGTCGCGACCTTCCCGGGGCTGGCGATCTGCATCGTCGCGCTCGGCTTCAACCTGCTCGGCGACGGGCTGCGCGACGTGATGGACGCGAGATGAGCGCGCACCGCCCACTGCGTTCACCGAGCCCTCATCCTGAGGAGCCGCGGAGCGGCGTCTCGAAGGATGGTCCAGGAGGCTCCAGAGATGGCTGGACCATCCTTCGAGACGCGCCTGCAGCGCTCCTCAGGATGAGGGCTGGAGCGATCTGCGCGAAACGGAAGCGGTGACCATGAGCGACGCGCCTCTCCTCGAAATCGACAATCTGCGCGTCGATTTCCACACCGCGACCGGCATCGTCCGTGCCGTGAGGGGGCTGTCCTTCACGCTCGGGCGCGAGCGGCTCGGCATCGTCGGCGAGTCGGGCTCGGGCAAGTCGATGACCGGCCGCGCGATCCTCGATCTCATCGCGCCGCCCGGTGTCGTCTCGGCCGACCGCATGCGTTTCCGCGGCCGCGACATGCTGGCCATGGATGCGCGCGAGCGGCGCAGGCTGCGTGGCCGCCACATCTCCATGGTGATGCAGGACCCGAAATTCTCGCTGAACCCGGTCCAGACGGTCGGCCGCCAGATCGCCGAGGCCTATCGCGTGCATCACAAGGCCGGTTCTCGCGAGGCCCGCGAGCGCAGCCTCGCCATGCTCGAGGCGGTGCAGATCCGCGAGCCGGCGCGCGTCTACGACCTCTATCCGCACGAGGTCTCGGGCGGCATGGGGCAGCGCGTCATGATCGCGATGATGCTGATCGCCGAGCCCGAGATCCTGATCGCCGACGAGCCGACCTCGGCGCTCGACGTCACGGTCCAGCTCCAGATCCTCAAGATCCTCGACGATCTCGTGCTCACGCGCGGCATGGGGCTGATCTTCATCAGCCACGACCTGCACCTGGTGCAGTCCTTCTGCGACCGGGTGATCGTGATGTATGGCGGCAAGGCCATGGAGACCCTGCCGGCGGCGGAGCTCGCCGACGAATCCGCCCGTTCGCGGCGCCACCCCTACACGCTCGGCCTGCTCGGCTGCCTGCCCGACCTCGACCATCCCAAGGCCGAGCTCTCCACCCTGAAGCGCGACCCGGCATGGCTGGCATGAACACGCAACCCGCCATCGATCTCGACCGCCTCAACGTCTCCTTCGCCGACAACCATGTCGTGAAGGACCTCTCCTTCTCGGTCGCCCAGGGCGAGAGCTTCGGTCTCGTCGGCGAATCCGGCTCGGGCAAGTCGACCGTGCTGCGCGTGCTCTCGGGGCTGAACCGCGAATGGAGCGGCGGCGTGACGATCGCCGGGCAGACGCAGGCGAAGCGCCGGGACAAGGCTTTCCACCGCCAGGTTCAGATGGTCTTCCAGGACCCCTATGGCTCGCTCCATCCGAAGAAGACGGTGGACGATGCGCTCGCCGAGCCGCTCGCCATCCACGGCATCCGCGAGGCGGAACGGCGCATCGCCCGGGCCATGAGCGATGTCGGGCTGCCCGCGAGTTTCCGCTTCCGCTATCCGCACCAGCTCTCCGGCGGGCAGCGGCAGCGTGTCGCGATCGCCCGCGCGCTCGTGCTCGAACCCTCGATCCTCCTGCTCGACGAGCCGACCTCGGCGCTCGACGTCTCGATTCAGGCCGAGGTGCTGAATCTGCTCTCGGCGCTGCGGCGCGAGCGCAGCCTGACCTATGTCCTCGTCAGCCACGATCTCGCGGTCGTCGCGCATATGTGCGAGCGGCTGCTCGTCATGCAGTTCGGCCGGGGCGTCGAGGAGATGACGGTCGCGACACTCGCGGCGCGCTCGCCGAAGACCGATTATGCCCGCCAGCTCCTGACCGCCAGCGAAGGGTTCAGGCGGGCGGGCTGAGATGCGGGTCGCTCGGAGCCTGTTTGAAAATCCCCTGGCCCTCATCCTGAGGAAGCCCGCAGGGCTGTCTCGAAGGATGCTCCAGGAGGCTCCAGAGGCATCTGGGCCATCCTTCGAGACGCCGCTTCGCGGCTCCTCAGGATGAGGGCTGAATCGCAAACAGGCGCCGCGAACGCGGACCGGGTTTCGCCTTTTTAACCCGCCATGCTCTAAATCCCGTCGCGCCTGTCCGCGAGGCTTGCGGGCGGGGCCCTTATACGGAGTGCGACATGGACGCGATCCCTGATCTCGGCTTGAGGCCGGACACCGTGCCGGAACGCACGCCCGTTCCGCCCTTCGACCTCGTCATCTTCGGGGCCGGCGGCGACCTTGCGCTGCGCAAGCTCTTTCCCGCGCTGGCCCAGCGCAATCGCGAGGGCGTCCTGCCGGGCGAAAGCCGGATCATCGGCATGGTCCGCAAGGCCGAGGACATCGAGATCGTGCCCCGGCAGATCGCCGAGCGGCTCGGCAAGGAAGGGCTGCCCGCCGAGCAGGTCGCGGATTTCCTCGCCCGCCTCTCCATGGTCCTCGTCGATGCGCTCGTGCCCGAGAGCTATGACGCGCTCAAGCGCGAGCTCGGCGACACGCAGCGGGTGCGCTCCTTCTATCTCTCGACGCCGCCCGATCTCTTCGTGCCGATCTGCGAGAACCTCGCCAAGGCCGATATCCTGACGCCGACATCGCGCGTCATCCTCGAGAAGCCGCTCGGCCGCGACCTCGATTCCGCCCGCCGGATCAACGACGCGGTCGCCCGCATCCTGCCCGAGGACCGGACCTACCGGATCGACCACTATCTCGGGAAGGAGACGGTGCAGAACCTGCTGGTGCTGCGCTTCGCCAACACGCTGTTCGAGCGCTCCTGGACCGGACGCGACATCGATCATGTCCAGATCACGGTCGCCGAGACAGTCGGGCTGGAGAGCCGCGCCGGCTATTACGACAAGGCCGGGCATATGCGCGACATGGTCCAGAACCATCTCATGCAGCTGCTCACCCTCTTCGCCATCGAGCCGCCCAACATGCTGGAGGCCGGCGCCGTCCGCGACGAGAAGATCAAGGTCCTGCGCGCCCTGCGCCCGATCGTCGGTCCCGATGTCGAGCGCTACACCGTCCGCGGCCAGTACGGCACGGGGCAGATCGACGGCCAACGCGTGCCCGGCTATGCCGACGAGCTCGGCCACCAGAGCGGGACCGAGACCTTCGTCGCCATCCGCTGCGAGATCGACAACTGGCGCTGGGCCGGCGTGCCGATCTATCTGCGCACCGGCAAGCGCATGGCGCAGCGCTATTCCGAGATCGCGGTCACCTTCAAGCCGGTGCCGCACTCGATCTTCGGCGGCGGCAGCTGCGACAGGCTCTACGCCAACCGCCTGCTGATCCGGCTTCAGCCCAATGACGGCGTCCAGCTCCAGCTCATGATGAAGGTGCCGGGCTCCGGCCGCCTCAAGATCGTGCCGCGCCAGCTCGACCTGCGCTATTCCACCGCCTTCGACGAGCGCACGCCGGACGCCTATGAGCGCCTGCTGACGGACGTCATCCGCGGCGACCAGACGCTGTTCATGCATCGCGATGAGGTCGAGCAGGCCTGGCGCTGGGTCGATCCGATCATCGCCGGCTGGCAGGACTATTACCCGCATCCGCATCGCTACGCGGCCGGCTCCTGGGGGCCCTCGCAGTCGATCGGCCTGATCGAGCGCGACGGCCGCTCCTGGGCCGACCCGGATCTCGCCTGATGGAAACGCGCGGCGCCATCGCCTGGCATCGCTTCGACACGCTCGCCGATGCTTCGGAAGCGCTGGCGGAAACCGTCGCGCTGCGTCTGCTGGACCTGATCGCGAGGCAGGGCAGGGCGTCGCTCGCCGTGCCCGGCGGCACCACGCCGGCGCCTTTCCTCGCCGCGCTCGGCCGCCACGCGCTCGACTGGACGAAGGTCACGCTGATGCCGACCGACGAGCGCTTCGTCGCGGCCGACGACCAGGCCTCGAACGAGCGCATGATCCGCGCGAATTTCGCGCCGCTGGCGGAGGGCAGGGCGCGCTTCCTCTCCTTCCACGGCCATGGCAGCGACATCGAGGCGGCCGCCGCCGATCTCGGGCGGCGCCTCGCGGAGGAGCCTGCGATCGATCTGCTCGTCTGCGGCATGGGCGCCGACGGCCATGTCGCCTCGCTCTTCCCGGGGCTCGAGGCTGCCTTCACGGCGGTGCCCGACAGCGGCGTCGTCGTGGCGCGCCCGCCTGGCCTTCCCTTGCGCCTCTCGCTCTCGCCCGCAAGGCTGACCGATGCGGGCTGGGCGAGCCTGCTGGTCGCGGGCGCGGCCAAGGAGGGCGTCCTGAAGGAGGCCGCGACGCGCCCGGCGCCTCTGCCCGTCGACCTGCTGCTCGGCCGCGAACAGGGGCTCGACGTGTACTGGGCGAAGGAGTAGACGGCGTTGGACGCCGTTCAAATCGATTGAAAGACCGCGACATGGACGAAGTGACCGCCATCGCCCGCCTCCAGTCCTGCGGCGTCGTGCCCGTGGTTGTGATCGAGGACGCTTCGCGTGCCGTCGATCTCGCCCACGCCCTGGCCGAGGGCGGCATCGACGTGGTCGAGGTCACGCTGCGCCGGCCGGCGGCGCTGGAGGCGCTGGCCGCCGTCGCCCGCTCGGTGCCGGGCTCGCTCGCGGTCGCCGGCACGGTGGTGACGCCGGAACAGGTCGCGCAGGTGAAGGATGCCGGCGCCCAGGCCGTGGTCAGCCCGGGTTTCAGCGAGGGCGTCGATGCCGCCCTGCGCGCCGCCGGCCTGCCCTGGCTGCCGGGCGTGGCGACAGCCTCCGACTGCATGCGCGCCGTCGCGGCCGGCCGCCTGGTGGCGAAGTTCTTTCCGGCCGAGCAGGCCGGCGGCCCGACCGCGATCAAGGCCCTGTCCGGCCCGTTCCCGCAGTTGCGCTTCTGCCCGACGGGCGGGGTCGGCCTGAAGAATCTCGGCGATTATCTCGCTTTGCCGCAGGTCATCTGCGTCGGCGGCTCCTGGCTGGTCCCGGCCGACGCCATCGCGAGCGGCGACTGGAAGCGGATCGCGACGCTGGCCCGCGAGGCGCGCGAGGCGTTCGCGGCCCTGAGGCCGTGACGGCTCGAGCGCCTATGGGTTGAGGACGGCGACGTCCACATCGTCCCCGAGGCACAGCAGGGCCGTCGCGCAGACGGGCCTTTCAAACCGGGCGAAGAGCGAACCTCCGATCACATGGTCGCAGGTTTCGGCGGCTGTCGTTGCCGTGAAGGCGGTATCGATCTGCCCGCTGCCGGGCAGAGGGCCTCCATAGGTCGAGATATAGGCCATCTCTCCTGCCGAGACGGTCATCGGCACGACCGACAGGGCGTCCGCGCACACGCTGCCGAGATAGATCGCGCCGCTCATGCGGTCGCCGACGGCACAGATGCGCGGTGTGTCGTAAGCGTCGAACTCTCTGTCGAGACCGGCCAGAACGGCGACGAGCGCGTCTCTGATCGAATGTCCCGCCTTGAGGCGCTCGAAGATCGGTCGTGTCTGGGTTCCATTGCTGGCCACGACATGACGCTCGTTCCAGAGCAGACATTCATAGGCGATATACGGACTGTCGGAGGCCGCGTCGGCGCTGCCGGCGCGGGGAACGATGCTGATGGCATTGCCCGTGCGGTGCGCATCCCGGTTGGGAAAGGATCGGCTCGACACGCGATAGGCCATGGCGAGATGGCCTGCAGCCGTTCGCCCGGCTCCGATGATCCGGCCGACATAGGCCGAGGTCGTATCGCTCATTGCGCCAGCCGTTCCACGACGATCTCCGCGATCGCGAGGCTGCTCGTCAGGCCGGGGCTCTCGATGCCGAGGAGGTTGACGAGGTCCGGGACGCCATGGACCTGCGGTCCGTCGATGCGGAAATCCGGCATCGGCTCGCCGGGGCCGTGCAGCTTCGGCCGGATGCCGGCATAGTCGGCGACGAGCGCGCCGTCCGGCAGGGCCGGCCAGTAGGTCCGGATCGCCGCGTAGAAGGACTCCGCGCGGGCGGGGTCGACGACGAGGTCCTGATCGTCCGCGACCCATTGCACGTCCGGGCCGAACTTGACCCGCCCCGCCATGTCGATCGTGGCGTGGATGCCGAGGCCGGCCGCCTCCGGCACGGGATAGACCAGGTGCGAGAAGGGCTGCTTGCCGGTGAGCGAGAAGTAGTTGCCCTTGGCGTAATGCTGGACCGGGACATGCTCGGGCGGGAAGCCCGCGAGCTTGCCGAGCAGCTTCGGCGCGCCATGGCCGGCGGCGTTCACGACCGTCTTCACGGTGTAGCTCGCCGGCTCCTCGCCGCCGAAGTCGACGCTGAAGCCGTTCGCCTCCCGCCGCCAGCCGGCGATCGGCGTGTTGAGCGCGAGCGAGCCGCCGGCGGCCTCGCATTCGCCGAGCAGCGACAGCATCAGCGCGTGGCTGTCGACCACGCCGGTCTCGGGCGAGAGCAGCGCGATCTCGCAGCGCACCTCGGGCTCCATCGCCCTGGCCTCGCTCGCGTCGAGCCAGCGCAGCGTGTCGACGCCGGAGGCCAGCGCGCGCGCCATGATGGTGTCGAGCGCCGGCTTCTGGGCCGCGCTGGTGGCGACGATCAGCTTGCCGCAGGCCTTGTGCGGCAGGCCGCGCTCGGCGAGATAGGCATAGAGCGCCTTGCGGCCCTCGACGCAGACCTTCGCCTTCAGCGAGCCCGGCGGGTAGTAGATGCCCGCATGGATGACCTCGCTGTTGCGGGCCGATGTCTGGGTGCCGATGCCCTCGGCCGCCTCGGCGATGACGACCTCGCGGCCGGCCAGTGCCAGGGCCCGGGCGGTGGCGAGGCCGACGACGCCGGCCCCGACCACGAGACAGTCGATGTCGTGCATGGCTCGGCCGTCAGCCGCGCGCCGGCATCGCGGTCTCGACGAGGTTCGCCCAGTAGGTCACGCCCACCGGAATGGCCTCGTCGTTGAACTCGTAGGCCGGGTGATGCAGCCCCGCCGACTCGCCATTGCCGATGTTGATGAAGGCGCCCGGCCGCTCTTCCAGCATGTAGGAGAAATCCTCGGACCCCATGGTCGGCGGCACCGTGGTGTCGACCTTGCCCTCGCCGAAGGCGGCCTCGATCGTGCCGACGACGAAATCGGCCTGCTCCGCATGGTTGAAGGTCACCGGGTAGCCGAGCTGATAGTCGAGCGTGAAGGCCATGTCGAAGGCCTTCATCAGCCCCTCGACGATCTCGGTGATGCGCGTCTGCGCGAGCGCGCGCATCTCGGGCGTCAGCGTCCGCACCGTGCCCTTGAGCTCGGCCGTCTGCGGGATGACGTTGAAGGCCGTGCCGGCCTGCAGCGCCGTGACCGAGACGACGACGGAGTCGAGCGGGTTGGCGTTGCGCGAGGCGACGGTCTGCAGCGCGGTCACGAGCTGGCAGGCCGCGACGATCGGGTCCTTGCCGCGATGCGGGGCGGCGGCGTGCGAGCCCTTGCCCTCGATCTTGATGTGAATGCGGTCGGCCGCCGCCATGGTCGGGCCCTTGCGCACGTCGAAATGGCCGATGGGCAGGCCCGGCTTGTTGTGCATGCCGTAGACCTCCTGCACGCCGAAGCGCGTCATCAGCCCGTCGTCGATCATCGCCTTGGCGCCGGCTCCGCCTTCCTCGGCCGGCTGGAAGATGACGACGGCGGTGCCGTCGAAATCGCGGGTCTCGGCGAGGTATTTGGCGGCACCCAGCAGCATGGCGGTATGGCCGTCATGGCCACAGGCATGCATCTTGCCCGGCACGGTCGAGCGGTGCTCGAGATTGGTCTCCTCCTCGATCGGCAGCGCGTCCATGTCGGCGCGTAGCCCGACGACCTTTCCCGAACCCTGGCCCTTGCCCTTGATGACGCCGACCACGCCGGTCTGGCCGATGCCGGTGACGACCTCGTCCACGCCCCATTCCCTGAGCTTGTCGGCGACGATGCCGGCGGTCCGGTGGACCTCGTACATCAGCTCGGGGTGACGGTGAAAATCGCGGCGAAGCGCGGTGATTTCGGGCGTCAGCGCGGCGATGACATCGGATTTGGGCATCGGATCCTCGGAACGGGACGGTCGGCGGAAAACGGGTCGCGGAAGATGGGGCGACCGCGGCGCACGCTATCGCACCGGCGGGCCGCCTGTCCAAGTCGATTGCCGCATGCGTGCGGGCGGGCTCCGGCATGGCGGGGTGATAGCGGCAGGGTCGGAAGAGGCGGCAGGTCGCCTCCGCCAGGGCATGTCAGGCTAGATCCTGCAGGTTCGAAAATAATCCGGAAAACTGCGAGCCATGATTTTGCCTTTTGATGCCAATAGACGGCTCGACAAGCCGCTCGGCTGAGCACTGTCCGCTCGCCTGAGGTATTTCATTTCCCCCTGAAAATCTGAGTGATTATGCGTCTGTTGATCGCGTCTGCGTTGCTGTGTGCTGTTGTTCCTTTTTCGGCCTCGGCCGAAGTCCCGATGGAGAAGATATCCTTCCAGCCTCAGGTCAAAAGCCTGAGCTGCCTCAAATCCGAAACGAAGGCCATGATCGCCGAACTCGTCGCTGCTATCGGACCGATCCAGATCACCTCGACCTGCGGCGGACGCCACGCCCGGCATTCCCAGCACTATCTCGGCAAGGCGATCGACTTCCGGCCTCTGGCGACCTCGCCGCGCAAGGCGGCGGCCGCCGCCAAGACCATCGCTGCCGTCGGCGGCGTCGGCACCTATTCCAACGGTCTCGTCCATGTCGATGTCGGCGAGCGGGAGATCGCCTGGTACGGCAACAAGCGCAGCCGACGCTACACGCAGGTGGCCCAGCAGGCGCGCTGAACTGGCGCGGCGCCTGCCGGACACATGGCGAAGGCGGTGGCTCGCGGGAGCCTCCCCTTCCTGGCCGGGCCGGCCATCGCGCTGCGTCTTCCGCGCGTCGTCGAAATCGCCGATGCGGGCGGCCCCGGGCCTGTCTTCATCGCCCGGCCGGGGCTCCGGCGAGGTAGTTTCTCTGCCGTTGCTGGTTGGACAGCGGATACAGCGACTGGCACTCGGCGAAATAGGACGACTGAGGCGTCCGGCTGGTGGGGTCGGCGCAGATCGCCGCCAGTTCCTGCTGTCGGGATTCCGACGTCTGGCAGGCGGACAGTGCAATCCCGCCGAGGATGAGCAGGCCGACCCATCGCATGCGTGCCATGACGCTGTCTCCTGTCGAACGGGACCTCCCCGACGCCCGGAAAAGCTAGCATGCCCATGGGGCAGCCCATAATGTCCCGAGGGGTTAGGCCGTCCGGCCGGGGCCGAGGCTTCAGACGCCGAACTGCTTGCGCCAGCCCTCGATGTCCTCGAGCGCCACGTTCGAGCCGCACAGCACCAGGCCGACGCGCTCGCCCGGCTTGAACGCATCCTTCCGCGCCAGCGCCGCCGCCAGGACGCAGGACGCGGCCGGCTCCAGCAGCACCCGCCCATGCTGCAGAACCCAGGGGATCTCGCGCACGGCCTCGGCATCCGGCACCACCACGATCTCCTCGAGGAACCGGCGGGCGGCGGCCAGCGTCCGCTCGGTCGCGAAGGGCGCGCCGAGCGTGCGCGCGATCGAGGTCGGCTTGATCGGGACCGGCTGTCCGGCCGCCAGCGCCTGCGTCATCGTCGTCGCGCCTTCCGTCTCGACGCCCCAGATCCGTACGGCCGGGTCGAGCCCCTTCAGCGCCGCCGCCACGCCGGCCGAGAAGCCGCCGCCGCCGATGGAGATGAAGACATGGTCCAGCCGCCCGCTCGCATCGCTCGCCATTTCGAGGCCGGTCGTCCCGTGCCCGGCGATGATCGCCGGGTCGTCATAGGAATGAACGTTGATCATGCCCCGCCGGGCATGGTCCTCGGCCCTGGCGAAGGCCTCGACGGAATCCTCGCAGAGCTCGATCTCGCCGCCCATTTGCCGTGTCATGGCGATGTTGAAGGGCGCGGCGTTCTTCGGCATCAGCACCAGCGCGCGGCTGCCCAGGGCCCTGGCGACGAAGGAGACGGCGATCGCGTGATTGCCGCCCGAGACGGTGACGATGCCCTTGCTCAGCTCCTCCTCGCTCAGCTGCATCAGCTTGTTGAAGCAGCCGCGCACCTTGAAGGAGCCGCCGAGCTGCAGGGACTCGACCTTGACCACGGTCTCGACGCCGAGGCGCGCCGAGATGCCGGCGCTGAAGAAGGTCGGTGTCCGCCGGACGCGCCCTGCGATGCGGGTCGCGGCCGCCTGGATGTCGGAGAGCGAAACGTCGAAATCCATGGCCGGACCTTTTCCTGTTACACTGAGGGCGTTGACCCCACGCGCCTGCCGCCTAGCCTGCCGGCACGAAACCTGCCTTGAGTCGGGTCTTTGGAGAATGCCGACGTGACGATGACGCCCAAGGAAATGCTCGCCCGCCTGGTTTCGTTCAATACGGAATCGCATCGCAGCAATCTCGACCTGATCCATTTCGTGCGGGACTACCTCGCCAGCCTCGGGGTCGAGAGCACGCTGGCGCCGAGCGCCGACGGGCAGAAGGCCAATCTCTTCGCCACCATCGGCCCGAAGACCGATGGCGGCGTCGTGCTCTCCGGGCACACCGACGTCGTCCCCGTTGCCGGCCAGGACTGGTCCTCCGATCCGTGGACGCTGACCGAGCGCGACGGCAAGCTCTATGGCCGCGGCGCCTGCGACATGAAGGGCTTCGACGCCATCTGCCTCGCGCTCGTGCCCGAGATGCTGAAGGCCGATCTCAAGAAGCCGATCCACATCGCCCTCTCCTATGACGAGGAGGTCGGCTGCCAGGGCGCGCGCGTGCTGATCAAGGCGATGGCGGAGGCGGGGCTGAAGCCGGCCTCCGTGATCGTCGGCGAGCCTTCGATGATGCAGGTCGTGACCGGCCACAAGGGCGGCATGCGCATGCGCACCACCGTGCGCGGCCATGCCGTGCATTCGAGCCGCGTCCATGCCGGCGTGCCGGCGGTGATGGTCGCGGGCGAGCTGATCCATTGGCACAACGAGGTCATGGCGCAGAACAAGGCGAGCACGCCGTCCGATACCGGCTTCGAGCCGCCCTACACCACGCTCCATGTCGGCGTCGTCCATGGCGGTACGGCGGTCAACATCACGGCGGAGCACTGCACCTTCACCCATGAGGTGCGCTGCATTCCGGGCGAGCGCGACGAGGACTACGAGGAGCGCTACCGCGCGCGGATCGCCGAGATCGAGGCCCGCATCAAGGCTGTCGCGCCCGAGAGCGGCATCGATTTCGAGATCACCTCCTTCACCCCCGCCATGGGGCCGGAGAACGGCGGCGCGTCCGAGACGCTGTGCCGGCGGCTGACCGGCGACAACGGCAGCCATGTCGTATCCTACGGGACCGAGGGCGGCCTGTTCCAGCGCGCCGGTTGGTCGACGGTGGTCTGCGGCCCGGGCGACATCGCCCAGGCGCACCAGCCGGACGAGTTCATCACCGTGGCGCAGTTGGATGCGGGCACCGCCTTCGTCCGTGGCCTGATCGCCGACCTCTCGCGCTGAGCGGCGCCGGCGGCCGGATTTGCTCAAGGCGCAGGCAGATTGCCTGCGCCGCCATGCGCTCTGTGCGTATTAGACCCGTGACTCCCGCTCGGTTTGTGGCTTAGCATCCGGTCTTTCGAGCCCGGACAGCGGCTCGCACGCTAGGGAGAGACCGGTCCATGAAGCCTCGCTTTCTGACGCTCGCAGCCGCCCTGTTCGGCGTTTCCCTGTTCGCGCTGGGCACGGCCGCCGAGGCCAGGCCGCTGAAATGGGCCGCGGCCGGCGACGCCCTGACGCTCGACCCGCACGCCCAGAACGAGGGGCCGACGAGCTCGCTCAACCAGCACATCTACGAAAGCCTGACCGAGCGCGACCATGCCGGCAAGCTCGGGCCGCTGCTGGCGACCTCCTGGCGCGTGCTGCCCGACGATCCGACCATCTGGGAGTTCAAGCTCCAGAGCGGCGTCGCCTTCCACGACGGCACGCCCTTCACGGCCGAGGACGTGGTGTTCTCCTATGAGCGCGCCATGCAGCCGACCTCGGACTTCAAGGGCTATCTCACCTCGGTGGAGAAGGTCAGCAAGGTCGACGACCTGACCGTGCGCATCAAGACCAAGGGGCCGAACCCGCTGCTGGTCAACAACACCGCCTCGATCCGCATCATGAGCAAGGCTTGGGCGGAGAAGAACAACGCCGTCAAGACGCAGGACTTCAAGAACAAGGAGGAGAACTTCTCCGTCCGTAACGCCAACGGCACCGGGCCGTTCATCCTCGTCTCGCGCGAGCCGGACGTGAAGACGGTGATGAAGCGCAACGACGCCTATTGGGCCAAGGGCAAGGTGCCGCTCGAGATCACCGAGCTGACCCATGTGCCGATCAAGCAGGATGCGACCCGCGTCGCCGCGCTGCTCTCCGGCGAGATCGACTTCGTTCAGGACGTGCCTGTGCAGGACATCGCGCGCCTGCGCAGCCAGCCCAAGGTCCGCGTCAACTCCGGCCCCGAGAACCGCACCATCTTCTTCGGCATGGACGTCGCGTCCGCCGACCTGAAGAGCGACGACGTGCAGGGCAAGAACCCCTTCGCCGACAAGCGCGTCCGCCAGGCGCTCAACATGGCGATCAACCGGCCGGCCATCCAGCGCGTGGTGATGCGCGGCGAGTCCGTGCCGACCGGCATCATCATGCCGCCCTTCGTGAATGGCTGGACGAAGGAGCTGGACGCGGCTCCCGCCGTCGACAACGCCAAGGCCAAGGCGCTGCTCGCCGAGGCGGGCTTCCCCAACGGTTTCTCGGTGACGCTGCACTGCCCGAACGACCGCTACGTCAACGACGAGGGCATCTGCCAGGCGGCGGTCGGCATGTTCGGCCAGATCGGCGTGAAGGTGAACCTGGTCTCGCAGTCGAAGTCGATCCACTTCAACCTGATCCAGAAGAATCCGCCCGAGACCGAGTTCTATCTGGTCGGCTGGGGCGTCCCGACCTACGATTCCGACTACATCTTCTCCTACATGTACCACACCCGGACCGGCTCGCAGGGCTCCTGGAACGCGACCGGCTACAGCGACAAGGAGGTGGATGCGATGATCCAGTCGCTGTCCCGCGAGGTCGATATTCCCAAGCGCGACGCCACGATCGCGAAGCTCTGGGCCAAGCTCAAGGACGAGACGATCTACCTGCCGATCCACCATCAGTCGCTGAGCTATGCGATGGGCACCTCGCTCGACATCCCGGTCGACGTGGCGAACAACCCGAAGCTCAAGATGGTGAGCTTCAAGGGCTCGTAGTCGAGTCGATACGCCGCCGTCATTCTCGGGCGAAGCGAAGCGCAGACCCGAGAATCTCATGACCGGTAGGCACTGGTTTCCGGGATGGTCGGGTCAAGCCCGACCATGACGGCCCTTGCCAACGCTCGCTCTGAACGGACACCCCGATGCTCGCCTATATCCTGCGCTCGCTGATGCAGGGACTGGTGGTGATGCTGGCCGTCGCCTTCATCGCCTTCTCGATGTTCCGCTTCGTCGGCGACCCTCTCGTCAACATGATGGGGCAGGAGGCGACGCTGCAGGACCGCGCCGAGATGGCGCAGCGGCTGGGGCTGAACGACCCCGTGCCACTCCAGTTCGGGCGTTTCGTCTGGAGTGCCGCGCAGGGCGATTTCGGCGTCTCCTACCGGCAGGGCCGCAAGGTCTCGACGCTGATCCTCGAGCGGCTTCCGGCGACGATCGAGCTCGCCGTGCTGTCGGCCCTGTTCTCGCTCGTCTTCGGCGTCGCGCTCGGCGTCTATGCCGCGATCCGGCGGGACGGCTGGATCGCCAATCTGGTGATGTCGCTCTCGCTCGTGGGGGTGAGCCTGCCGACCTTCCTGATCGGCATCGGGCTGATCTACGTCTTCGCGGTCGAGCTGCGCTGGCTGCCGTCCTTCGGGCGCGGCGACGTCGTCGCCCTCGGCTGGTGGACGACCGGCCTGCTCACCGTCAGCGGGTTGAAGTCGCTGGTCATGCCCGTGCTGACGCTGGGTTTCCTCCAGCTCACCCTGATCATGCGGCTCGTGCGCGCCGAGATGCTCGAGGTGATGCGCACGGACTTCATCCGCTTCGCCCGGGCGCGCGGCATCTCGGAGCGGCGCATCGAGTTCCGCCACGCGCTGCGCAACACCCTGGTGCCGGTGGTGACGATCGCGGGGGTCCAGCTCGGCGGCGTCGTCGCCTTCGCCATCGTGACCGAGACGGTGTTCCAGTGGCCGGGGCTGGGCGCGCTCTTCGTCAACGCGGTGCAGTTCGTCGATGTGCCGGTGATGTCGGCCTATCTGCTCTTCGTCGCCTTCGTCTTCGTCGTCACCTCGCTGACGGTGGACCTGATCTATGTCGCGCTCGATCCGCGCCTGCGGACGGGCAGCCTGGCGCCGGCCAAGTGAGGCGGAGCATGGTGAATCCTTCTCGTGCCCGACTCTCTGCCGTCATGGTCGGGCCTGTCCCGACCATCCACGTCTTCGCTGGTCGAATGTCGTGTTCGAGACGTGGATGCTCGCCACGAGGGCGAGCATGACGGGGAGCATCGTGCCATGACGAGCGAACCCCTATCGCCCCGGGAGCCCGGCCGCCTCGCCCGGATCTGGGATTCCGACCTCGCCTATGCCTTCCGCTCCTCGCCGGTGACGGTGGTGGCGGCGCTGGTCGGGCTGACGATCGTGCTCGCAGCGCTCTTCGCGCCGCTGCTCGCGCCCTACGACCCGTTCGATCCCGCCTCGCTCGACCTGTCCGACGGCTTCTCGCCGCCGATGCAGCCCAACGAGATCACCGGCAAGGTCTTCTGGCTGGGCTCGGACGCGCAGGGGCGCGACATCTTCTCGGCCATCCTCTACGGCTCGCGCGTCTCGCTGCTGGTCGGTGCGGCCTCGGTGCTGTTCTCGCTGGTGCTGGGCGTGGGGCTTGGGCTCGTCGCCGGCTATGTTGGCGGACGCATCGGCGCGCTGATCATGCGCGTCGCCGACATCCAGCTCTCCTTCCCGGCGATCCTGGTGGCGCTGCTCGTCTTCGGCGTGGCGCTACGCCCGCACCGTGCGTGGCTCGACGCTGGTCGAGAAGAACAAGGTCTATGTCGATGCCGCCCGGCTGATCGGCCTCAGAGCCTGGCCGGTCATGCTCAGGCACGTCCTGCCGAACGTGATGGGGCCGGTGCTGGTCATCGCCACCATCAACCTCGCTCTGGCGGTGATCGAGGAGGCGACGCTCTCCTTCCTCGGCGTCGGCATGCCGCCGACGCAGCCCTCGCTCGGCACGCTGATCCGCTTCGGCCAGCAGTACCTGTTCTCGGGCGAATGGTGGATCCTGCTCTTCCCGGCGCTGCTGCTGGTCCTGCTCGCGCTCTCGATCAATCTGCTGGGCGACTGGCTGCGCGACGCGCTCAACCCGAGGCTGAGGTGAGACGATGAGCGAGCCCGTCCTCTCCGTCCGCGATCTCACCGTCGAGTTCGTCACCCGGCGCGGGGCGCTACGCGCGCTGGATCGCATTTCCTTCGACGTCGCCCGTGGCGAGGTGCTGGGCGTGGTCGGCGAGTCCGGCGCCGGCAAGTCCGTCACCGGCGCCGCCATCATCGGCCTGATCGACCCTCCCGGCCGCATCAGCGGCGGCGAGGTGCGGCTCGCGGGCGAGCGCGTCGACGATCTGCCGCCCGACGCCATGCGCAAGGTGCGGGGAAAACGCATCGGCATGATCTTCCAGGACCCGCTGACGAGCCTGAACCCGCTCTATACGGTCGGCTCGCAGCTCGTGGAGACGATCCGCGCTCACGGCAGGCTCGATGCCGCCGCCGCGCGCGAACGCGCCATCGCGCTCCTCGCCGAAGTCGGCATCCCGGCGCCGGAGAAGCGGATCGACGGCTATCCGCACGAATTCTCCGGCGGCATGCGTCAGCGCGTGGTGATCGCGCTCGCGCTCTGCGCGGAGCCCGAATTCGTCATCGCCGACGAGCCGACGACCGCGCTCGACGTCTCGGTCCAGGCGCAGATCATCGCGCTGATCAAGCGGCTCTGCGCCGAGCGCGGCACCTCGGTCATGCTCGTCACCCACGACATGGGCGTCATCGCCGAGACGGCCGACCGCGTCGCGGTGATGTATGCCGGGCGCATCGCCGAGATCGGGCCGGTGCGTTCGGTGGTGAAGGAGCCGCTGCACCCTTACGCGAAGGGCCTGATGGGCGCGATTCCCTCGATCGCGGGCGATGCCGAGCGGCTGGTCCAGATCCCGGGCTCGATGCCCCGTCTTTCGGCCATTCCAACCGGCTGCGCCTTCAATCTGCGCTGCGCCCATGCCTTCGCCCGTTGCGTGGTGGAGCGGCCGGAGCTGATCGAGGTCGGCGACCGGAAGGTCGCGTGCCATCTCTATGACGAGCCGGAGTTCCAGGACTCCCGAGGAACGGAGGCCGCCGCGTGACCGAGCAACCCTTCGTCGCCGTTCGTGAGCTGAAGCGCGTCTTCGACGTCTCGAAGCCCTGGCTCAACCGGGTTCTGGAGGGTGCCCCGCGGCAATCCCTCAAGGCGGTCGACGGCGTGTCCTTCGACATCCGCAGGGGCGAGACCTTCGCGCTCGTCGGCGAATCCGGCTCCGGCAAGTCGACCGTGGCGCGCATGATCGTCGGCCTGCTGCCGCCATCCTCGGGCACGGTCGAGATCGCCGGCGTCTCGATGAGCGATCCGGCGGCGGCGCTCGAGCGGCAGAGGCTGCGCCGGCGCATCCAGATGATCTTCCAGGACCCCTATGCGAGCCTGAACCCGCGCTGGCGCGTCGGGCGCATCATCGCCGAGCCGATCCGCGCCTTCGAGCTGATCGACGGCGAGGCGGCCATCGCGGAGCGCGTGGCGGACCTGCTCGGTCTCGTCGGCCTGCATCCCGACGACGCGCGGAAATTCCCGCACGAATTCTCCGGCGGCCAGCGCCAGCGCATCGCGATCGCCCGCGCGCTGGCCTCGGATGCGGAATTCATCGTCTGCGACGAGCCGACCTCGGCGCTGGACGTCTCGGTGCAGGCGCAGATCCTCAACCTGATGCGCGACCTGCAGGACCGGCTGGGCCTGACCTATCTCTTCATCTCGCACAACCTCGCCGTGGTGCGGCACATGGCGACGCGCATCGGCGTGATGTATCTCGGCCGGCTCGTCGAGGTGGCGGACGGCCGCGCCCTCTTCGCCGCTCCGCGCCACCCCTATACGCAGATGCTGCTCGAGGCGGTGCCGGACCTCGCCATGGTCGGCAGGGTGCGCGAGGGCGTGAAGGGGGAGATCCCGAACCCGATCGACCCGCCGACCGGCTGCACCTTTCATCCGCGCTGCCCGCTGGCCTTCGCGCGCTGCCGGGCCGAGGCGCCGGCGATGCGCGACGGTGTCGCCTGCCACGCGGTCGAGGCTGCGCGCGAGGCCGCCTGAGGGAGGCTCAATCCTGGGCCGGGTCGGGCCGGATCTCCGCCTTCGGACGGACGGAGCCGGCGGTGGCGCGGCTCTGTTCCGGCAGGGCGGGGCGGTCGGTCCGGTACTGGCCGCTCGCGATCGCGCCGAAGAGCAGCACCACGGCGGTCAGCGTCATCAGCCACCAGGGTTGCAAGGTCGCGAAGCCGAGCGCGCTCAGCGTGAAGGCGACCGTGAAGGCCGCGACGCCGCCCGCGGCGAGCGGGCCCGGCATCTCGCCCGCCGCCCTCACGGCGAAGTAGAGGCTGATCGCGGCGGTGACCGCGCCGACGACGCCGAGCTCGTACCATGTCTCGAACAGCAGCGTCGTCGGGCTTCCGGGCGGCAGGACCCCCGTCAGCCTGCCGCGCAGCACCGTGTCGAGCCCGTGCCCGGTCACGAGCTGCAGCGGCTCGCGGGAGACGACATCGGCCCAGATCCCCAGCGTCTGGACGAGATCGCTCGCGCTCTCGGGCAGGCGCGACACGATCGGGATCAGCAGGAAGGGCAGCAGCGGGGCGGCCAGCATCAGGCCCGCCATGACCAGCGCGGCGATCTGCGTGGCCGTCCGCCGGCTGGCGCTGACCGCGCCGAAGGCGGCGGCGCCGAGGATCATCGCCACCACCTCGCCGTCCTCGAAGCGCGTCAGCGCCAGCAGGCCGACGGCGAGCGCGAGACCGAGCGCGCTCAGGCCTCGCTCGCGCGAGAGCAGCCAGGCGAGGGCGGGCCAGGACATGATCAGGATGATGCTGACGCCACGCTCCACGGCGCTCGGCGCCTCGGGCTCCTGCCGCAGGGCCGCCACCATGATCAGAACAAGGGCGAAGAGCGCCGCGACGCCGGTGCCGAGCGGCGCGAGATTGAGGTTGGAGGCGCGCATGCGCTCCGGGAGCGACGCCATGCCGACGAAGCCGAGTGTCACCGCGAGAACGAGGTTCCCGGCCTTCTCGCTCGCCGCGCCCGTGAAGGGACTCCAGACGAGCGAGAGCACGGCCCATGCCGCGAGGCCGATCACGGCCAGGCCCGGAACGCTCCTGAAGCTGCGCTTGATCATGGTGCCGAAATAGCCGGGCGCCTCGATCAGCGTGGATATGATCAGCAGCACGACGCCGATCGGCACCAGCACCACGGCCGCGCGCCGCGACACCAGCGAGGCGATCGGCAGAACGAGGGCGAGCGTGCCGAATCCGATGCGGCGCAGGAGCTGCGCGGCGTCGGCGGCCGGATCGAGCTGAGGCTGGGCGTTGCGGCGGATCATGCGTGCGGCGGGTACGGACCTTGGCGCGGCAACCTCGCCGTGCGTTGCGTCGCACCCTAGCGGGCGGACCCTGGAAGGACTGTAGGGAAGGCGCAACACTCGCCCCGCATCTTGCAGCGTCGCATCGGATATCCTGCCGCCGGCGAAAGAAACGCGTCGAAGCCGGCCCTTTCCCGGAACGAAAGACGCGCTAGACGCACGCGCGGCGCGAACGCCCGTTCTCCGCCGCCGCCGGGAGCGGGTTGGCGATCAGGCCGCGCCACGCTCCAGCAGGGCCTTCAGCGCCGCGAGGTCGCGCGCCACCATCGCGGCATCCTGCGCGAAGTCGTCCTGCGACATGCCCGGGCGCTGGAACAGGGTGAAGACGATCTCCGCCCCGGCGCCATTGGCGACGACCCGCATCGGGTTGTGCATCGCCGGCCCGTTCTCCGGAACCACCGCATGGTCGAGCACGCCGTGCCGGTTGGGCTCGCTGAACAGCACCTGCATCGGTCCCATCGGGGTCAGGACGCGCCAGCTCATGCCTTCGACATGCGCGAAGCCCTGGCCGAGACCTTCCGCCCAGGCCGGGAAATTCGCCGGGTCGGCGAGGAAGGCATAGACCTCGTCGGCCGGGCGATCGATGCCGATCCCGATATGGCGCGCGGGCTGGACCGTCATGGCCTTCCTCTTTGGTTCGATGAGAACATAAGAGGAACAAAAAGCCTCGTCGTCAAGGCCCGCGGCGTTACTCGATGACGATGCGCGGGGCGGCCCGTCGCGGCGTCGCGCCCAGCGCCGCCTGCACCTGCCGCGCCAGGACGGAATAGGCCTTGGCATGCGGGCTGTCCGGATCGCTCGCGACGATCGGCCGGCCCGCATCGGAGGTCTCGCGGATCGGCATGGCGAGCGGAATCTCGCCGAGGAAGGGGATGCCCAGCCGTTCGGCCTCGTGGCGCGCCCCGCCATGGGCGAAGATGTCGGAGCGGTGGCCGCAGGCCGGGCAGACGAAATAGCTCATGTTCTCGACGATGCCGAGGATCGGCACCTCGACCTTGCGGAACATGGCGACGCCGCGCCGGGCGTCGATCAGCGCGAGGTCCTGCGGCGTCGAGACGATGACGGCGCCGGCGAGCGGCACCTGCTGAGCCATGGTGAGCTGGGCGTCGCCCGTGCCCGGCGGCATGTCGACCACCAGCACGTCGAGCTCGCCCCAGGCGACCTCGCGCAGCATCTGGGTGATGGCCGAGATGACCATCGGCCCGCGCCAGATCATCGGCGTCTCCTCGTCGACCAGGAAGCCGATCGACATGACCTTGAGGCCGTAGGCCTCCATCGGCGCCAGCGTCCGTCCGCCCACCAGCGTCGGCTTGCCGGAAATGCCGAAGATGCGCGGTACGGAAGGTCCGTAGATGTCGGCGTCGAGCACGCCGACCTTCAGCCCCTGCCGGCTCAGCGCGACGGCGAGGTTGGCGGTCGTGGTCGACTTGCCGACGCCGCCCTTGCCGCTGGCCACCGCGATGATGCTGGCGACACCTGGCACGCCGGCCGGGCGCGGCGGCGTGCCGCCGGGCGTCGGGCGTTGCGCCTGCTGACGCGCCTGCGTTGCGGCGGAGGAGGGCGCCTTGTCGGCGGTCAAGCCGACGAGGACCTGGCTGACGCCGGGCAGGCCGCCGACGGCGCTCTCCGCCGCGCGGCGCACCGGCTCCATCGCCTGTGCCTCCGTCGCGTCGATCGCGATGGCGAAGAT
Organism: Chelatococcus sp.; assembly: GCA_003248805.1. Lineage (GTDB taxonomy): Bacteria > Pseudomonadota > Alphaproteobacteria > Rhizobiales > Beijerinckiaceae > Allobosea. The sequence continues at coordinate 114,983 of QFQY01000005.1, forward strand.
CACCTTGCCGCCGTCGATGAGCACGTCGCCGACGCGGCCGGAGGCGGTCAGCGACTGGCCGCTCGCCGGAAGCTTCACCAGTTCGAGCGCGCGCAGGATGTCGGCTTGGCTGACGGTCACGGTGATGTCTCCCGGGGCGGCCGCGCTCGCTCGGCGGCCTTGCGGATGTGGAAAACGAGCACGCCGCCCTCTTCGCGGCTCTGCTCGAGACGGTCGCCGGTCTCGCGCAGGAGATTCGGCAGGTCGATCGCGGCCATCGGGTCGGTGCAGCTCACGATCAGCAGGGCTCCCGCGCGTTGATTCCGGAGAGCCTTGCCGACGCGCAGCACCGGATGCGGGCATTTCAGCCCCCGCAGGTCGAGCTCGGTCGAAGTCATGGCGGCGGTCCCGCTGCGGACAGGCATGGCTTCATATGATGGCTTTCGCCGCGCCCGCAACAGCGCGCTCCGCCGGTCGTCCCCCTTCAGCGGCTTGACCCCGCGCCCCGATGTGGCTGATGACAGCCGCCCCGCCGGGCATGCGGGGAGGACCGGGGTGGATGTCGCGATGCGGGTGATGGGTTTGGCGGGCTGGAGCGGGGCGGGCAAGACGACCCTGCTCGCGCGGCTGATCCCCGAGCTCGGCCGCAGGGGCATCCGCGTCTCGACGATCAAGCACGCCCACCATGCCTTCGACGTCGACAAGCCCGGGAAGGATTCCCATGTCCATCGCGAGGCGGGGGCGCGCGAGGTCCTCGTGTCTTCGGCCAATCGCTGGGCGCTGATGCACGAGCTGCGCGGCGCGCCCGAACCCGGGCTCCCCGAGCTTCTCGTCCGTCTCTCGCCGGTGGATCTCGTTCTGGTCGAAGGCTTCAAGCACGAGGGGCATCCGCGCATCGAGGTCTATCGGGCGCAGAACGGCAAGCCGCCGCTCCACCCGGACGATCCCGGCATCGTCGGTGTCGCGAGCGACGTTCCCCTGCCGCAGGCGGGGCGCCCCGTCGCCGGCCTCGACGATATCGTGGCGGTCGCGGATCTCGTGCTGGCGTTGGCGGAGCCCGTCGCCGACGTCCGGGCGCGGCTCGCCGCCGCGCGCTGAGGCGGACGCTGCCGCGCCGAACCGCCGCTCAGTCGCGCCGGAAGATGACGCTGGAGGCCCAGCCGAGGAACAGCGCGAGCAGCACGGTGACGAGGCCGTAGACCAGCGGCAGGTCGTAGGCCGCCGAGGCGAGCCTTTGCTCGATGCCCGTCTTGACCACCTCGAAGCTCGTGCTCTGGCGCGCGAGCGGCACGCCGCCCGAATACAGCACGATGTCGATGGCGTAGGAGCCGGTCGGCGCGGTCGCAGGCACCTCGATCGGCGCGCTGAACAGGTTGGTGGAGAGGAAGGTGACGCCGCGCTCGTCCTGCCCCCAGAGATCCTTGCTTTCCAGGATGCGGATCATGCCGCGCTGGAAATGCGCGGTGGCGAGGTCGCCTTCGAGCCAGGCTTCCGGCAGCCGCTCGGCATTGACGAGGCCGATCCGCTCGCGCCGCGCGATGGCCGGGTCCAGAATCTCGTCGAGGGGGCGGTTGCTGGCGACGAGCAGGAAGATCGGGCTGTCCGGAAAGCGGCGCTGCGCGCGGTTGATCCAGATCGGCCCGACCCTTTCCTTCTCGCGCACGAGCAGCATGCGCCGCGGGCCGCGGACGGTGACGACGATGTCGTAGGGATCGGCGCGCGAGGCCGTCCGGCCCTCCCGCTCGACCAGTCCGAAGACGGTGAGCTGGCTGCCGGTGTAGTTGGAGGTGATCTGGATGCGGTGGCTCGACATGGCCGCGATCAGGTTCTCCGCCCTGGCGGGGCAGGCGCAACCGAGCGCGACGGCGAGCAGGAGGAGCAGGCGCCTCATCGCGAGCTCTCCGGCATGACCACGGAAAAGGGCTCGCTCGGCGGCAGCAGCAGCTCGATGGCGAAACGCAGGCCGACCGACAGGATGAGCAGGGCGAGCAGCAGGCGGAAGGATTCGACGTTGAGGTTGCGCGCCGCCCGGCCGCCGAACTGCGCGCCGATGACACCGCCCACCAGCAGCAGCGTGGCCAGGACGATGTCGACCGACTGGTTGGTGAGCGCGTGCAGCAGCGTCGCGCCCGTCATCGTCGTGAGGATCTGGAACAGCGACGTGCCGACGACGACGGCCGTCGGGATGCGGAAGAAATAGATCAGCGCCGGCACCAGGATGAAGCCGCCGCCGACGCCGAGCACCGCGCCGATGAAGCCGATGATCACCGCCAGCGCGGCGATCGGGATGACGCTGCAATACAGCCGGGAGCGCGGGAAGCGCATGCGCACGGGCAGGCCCATCCACCAGGGATGCGAGCCGGCCATCCGCCGCAGCCGGGCCGGCTTGCCCGCCCGGACCCGGAGCATCGCCCGCAGCGCGTCGTAGAGCATCAGCCCGCCGATGATGGTGAACAGCGTCACATAGGACAGGGTGATGACGAGCTCGAGCTGGCCCAGCCGGCGCATCGAGTTGAAGAACAGCACGCCGAGCAGGGTGCCGACGATGCCGCCAGCGACCAGGATGCTTCCGAGCTTGAGGTCGAGCGCATTGCGCCGCCAGTAGGTCAGAACGCCCGTCGTGGACGAGCCCGCGACCTGGGCCGCGACCGTGGCGACCGCAACCGCGGGCGGAATGTCGAGGAAGATCAGGAGCGGAGTCAGCAGGAAGCCGCCGCCGACGCCGAAGAGCCCGGAGATGAAACCGACCGCGCCGCTCAGGCCGAGCACCATCAGCACGCTGATGGGCAGCTCGGCGATGGGCAGGTAAATCTGCACGTCCCTGATCCCCAATACGACGATGCGTTCCCGCAGCCTTTCGGCGCGGGTCGGTTCCTCATAGCGCTGATCCGGTTAAGGCAAGGTGCCGTCCGCGCGGGGCGGGGCCCAAGCCGTCATCGGGAGACTGTCCAGATGACGGCTCAAGGCGTCGAAACCATGACGGCGTTCGGCCTCTTGCCGCTCAGAGCTTGGCCTGCTTCGGCGGCTTCGTCGCCGACGCGCTCGGCGAGGCGTCCCATCCGCGCGCGGGCGGCGTGACCTCGTTGGCGGCAGGGTCGAGCGGCTTCGGCTTCCACTGCGAGGCGAGCGCGCGCGCGGCGGCGAGTTCGGCCGGCTCGAGGCGCTGGGCGACCTCGTCGCGCTTTTTCCCGGCATCCTCGTCGCCCTGCGTGGCGGCCACCGAGAACCAGACATAGGACTGGCCGAGATCTGTCGCCGCGCCGAGGCCGCGACCGAGCAGGACGGCGAGGTTGTACTGGCTGTCGCGCACCCCGAGATCGGCCGCCTTGCGGAACCACTCCGTGGCGGTCGCATAGTCCGGCTTGCCCGTGACGCCTTCGGCGTGGAGCACGGCGAGGTTGTGCATCGCCTTGGCGTTGCCGCGATCGGCGGCGCGCTGATACCAGGTCCGGGCGAGCGCGATGTCGCGCGGCGTGCCCGTGCCCTTCTCGAACATGTTGCCGAGGCGGAACTGCGCCGGTGCGAGCCCGGCGACGGCGGCCCGCTCGAACAGGCGCAGCGCGAGCTTGAGGTCGCGGCCGCCGGCGGGGCCGTCGACGGCCCGGCTCGCCAGCTCGTAGACGGCGCGGGCATCGCCCTCCATCGCGGCCTTGCGCATGCCCGGCGTGCCCAGCGTGGCCGGCAATTCGCCGATCCCGGTGACGGGCTGGACCGCCTGCGCCGTCGGGTCCGGCTGGATCGTGGAGCCCGTGATCTCGGCCGCCGGAGGCGGGGCCGCAGGGCCGGCAGTCTCCGGCGCCGGGGCAGCGGGCTGGGCCGGAGCGAGTGCGGCGGTCTCGCTCCTGGCGGCGGCCTCGGGAGCCGGCTGCGCGGCGGCTTCCTGCCGGGCCGGCGGGGCGATCAGGCTCTTTGCGGTCTCGTTCTCGTTGGAGGCCGGCTTGCCGCCCTTGAGCGCGCCGGTCACGACATGGGCGGTGCCGAGCGCGAGCACGATCGCGGCGAGGCCGAGCAGCAGCGGCTTCTTGCGCTTCGACATCATGTCCCGCAGCCGGCCCTTGCTCTTGGCGGGCTCCGGAGCCGGGGTCGGCGCGGCGGCGGCCGCCTCGCTCGCGGCCTTGGCCGAGCGGCGCGCGGCGGCGATCAGGCTCTGGCGGATCGACTGCGGGTCGGAGCCGCCGGCGAGCGCGCTGTCCGGCCTCGGCCGGCCCGAGCCGGGCTCGAGCGGCAGGTCGAGGGGGGTGTCGAGCGGCGTGTCGATGCCCGGAGCGGGCGACGGGGCGGGGCCGTCCTGCAGCGCGGGCTCGATGCGCGGGGGCGTCGGCTGCGGCCGCAGCCGGTCGGCCAGCGCGGCGCCGAACGCCGCGGCTTTCGCGGCGGGGGCGGGCGTGGACGCATGCGGCAGCGACGGCGCCTTGGGGCGGGCGGCGCGCTCGCCCTGTCCGTCGCGCTCGGATGCGAGCTCGGTCTCGAGGCTCGACAGGCGCGAGATGATCGTCTCGAGCGTCTGGTGCACGGCGCCGATCGCGTCCTGCGTCTGGCGTCCGGCCGTGGCGTGGCTGTCGCGCAGGCCGGAGACGAGGCTGCTGAGCTCCGCGATTCCGCTGGGGGGGGCGGTGCGGGCGGCGATGTCGGCGATCGCGGCGCGATCGGCCGCGCTGTCCTCATGCAGCGAGCGCAGATGGACGACGAGGTCCTCGAGCGTGCGCTCCAGTCCCGTCTCGGCCGAGCGTGTGGCGGCGGCTGCGTCGAGCCGGTCCGCCAGCCCGGCGATCTGCTGCTCGAGCGAGTCGAAGGCGGCGGCGTCGGCGCCGGGCCGCCCGGCCTCGTCGATCTTCGCCGCGAGGCTGCGCAGCATGTCCTCGACCGGGCGCAGGTCGACCTGCGCGACCTTGACCGATTTCCCCTCGTTGACGATCTGGGCGAGGTTGCTGGAGGCCGCGAGCGACTCGATGCGTCCCGCCAGGGCCTCGATCTGCCGCGTGACGGCGGCCGGGCCATGCTCCAGCAGGGTCTCGATGCGCTGCTGGAGCGCGTCGATGCGGTCTTCGATCTGGTCCGTGGGGCGCTGCGCCGCGACCTCGTCGAGCCGGCCGGCGAGCTGCTCGATCTGGCGCGACAACGCGGCGAGCGAGGCGGCGGCGGCGGGATGTTCGCGCGCCCGCTCGGCGCGGTCGGACATGACGGCGCCCCGGACGTCGTCGAGCGCCATCGACAGGTTGCGCAGTTCGCGCCCGTCAGGCTGCGCGTCGCGCAGGCGGCCGATCTCGAAGGCGAGCGTGGAGACCTGCTGCGCCAGCTCCTCGAGCTTGCCGCCGCCGGGATCGGTCGCGAGCATCTCGCGCAGATCCGCGATGTCGCGCAGCACCGGCTCCAGCGCGGCACCGTCGCTGCCGCGTGCCGCCAGCGTGTCGACCTTCGCCGCGAGATGGGCGATCTCGCGTTCGATCCCGCGATAGCCCTCGCCATGCTGCTCCTGTGCAAGCCGGCCGACCTCGGATTCGATCCGCGCCAGCGGCTTCAGGATCGGCTCCAGGCGCTCGCGCCGGTCGAGCCCGTCGAGGCGGGCGCCGAGATCGGCGATCATGCCGGTGAGCGCGTCGAGCTGCGGGTCCCGCACCGGCGCGGCCGGCCGAGCCGGCGCGGGACGCGCGGGCGGCGGGGCGGCGGGCGCGAGCCGGGCGCTCAGCTCGCGCAGGTCGTTGCGGATCGCCGAGAGGCGGCTCTCCGGCTGGGTGGGCTCATGCAAGGGCGCGGCGGCGCCGTCCTGGTCGAGCAGGCGCTGCCGGGTCTTGATGTCGGTGACGGCCGCGGCGAGGGCGTCGCGGTTGAAGGCGAGACGGGGCGCCTGCTGCGCGCGCGGCGCCTCGGCCGACCGGCGCTCGATATCGGCGATGCGCTCGCCCATCGTCTTGATCGCTTCGGCGATCACATTGGTCGCGCGCTCCTGGCGCTCGGCCGCGTTGCGCTCGCCGGCGCTGATGCGCGTCTCGGTCTTCTCGATCCAGCGGGCGATCGAATCGAGCGCGCCGGCCGTCCGCGCGTCCGACTCGCGGGTCAGCTTCTCGAACGCCTCGGCCTTGCCGAGCAGGGTTTCGATCTCGCCGCGCGAGGGTTCCGGGCGGCTGGCGCGCGGAGCAGGGCCGGCGGAGGCCCTGGGAGCGGTATCCATCTGCCCCGTCGAAAGCCGGGCGAGACGTTCGGACAGGGCGGCGATGTCGAGCTGCTCGGGCGGCGTCTCGACCACCTCCTGGCCGCTTTCGTCGAGGATCTTGCGGTCGAGCCATTCGCCGAGCGTCATCCCGGCGCGGCGCGCCGCCGCCTTCGCCGCGTCGCGGGTGCGGGGGTCGACGCCCTTCACGCTCCAGGGCAAGCTGTTGGCCATGTGATCGCTCGCCTTCGGGGCTCGTCCTCATCGGAAGGTGCAGGCCCCTGACGCCGCAGCCTTCCTCGCGAAACCGGCGACGCATGAAGATAATGTTGCCGAGTCAGCGGCGTCGTTCCGTGTGCCCGACTTTTGGCAACCATGGTAAACAGCCAGTTAAGATCGAGCGGGGCGGACGTTAATTTTCTGCGAACGGGTCTGGCCGGGCGGGTCCGGCACGGGGTCAGGTAACGGTAACTTACCTAAGGAAAAGGTCATATTACCTGACGCAACGGGACGGTTGCGCCTATCTCGGTTCCACTGACTGCGCCGCTCTCCTTCGCGGCGTTTCCTGTTTATCGAGGACCGATTGCAATGCCACGCCAAAGCCCGGCCTTGGCGGCTGTTTCGAGTCACGACAGCCGTATCGCCGCCAGCGCCGTGTCGGAAACCGACGCCGGCGGATTCTCCATCAGCGACCTCGCCCGCGATTTCGGCGTGACGTTGCGCACGCTGCGCTTCTACGAGGCGCGCGGCCTCCTCTCCCCCTCGCGTTCGGGCATGACCCGGATCTACTCGGCCCGCGACCGTGCGCGGCTCGCGCTCATCCTGAAGGGCAAGCAGCTCGGCTTCACGCTCGTGGAGATCCGCGCCATGCTGACCAACGAGGAGAGCAAGCAGGGCGCCGCCGCCGGCAAGTCCGCCTCGGTCGGCGGCCTGCAGCTCAGCCGCGACCAGATCGTCGAGCAGCTCGAGTTGCTGAAGACCCAGCGCGCCGAGATCGACGACGCCATCGGCGAGCTCGAGGCCTCGCTCGCCCGGCTGGGCAAGGCCTGACCGGCGTCTGACGCCGCGACACCGGAGCGGGTTTCCCGCCGGATCGCTCAGAATCTTTGAAAGGCCCCGGCTTCGGACCGGGGCCTTTTTCGTGCCTGCAGATCGGCGCATGCTGGCTTCGGGAGCGGCCGCCATTGCAACCGCGCTCCAATTGTTTATATGTGAACTATAGGGAGGGCGGCGCTTCCGTGCCGTAACCTCCATGGGGCGAGGGAGGACCGCGATGCCGATCTACAAGGCGCCAGTCGACGAGACGCTGTTCCTGCTGAACGATGTCTTCGGCATCGAGCGCTACAACAATCTGCCCGGCTTCGCCGAGGCGGCGCCGGATGTGATCGAGGCCGTGCTCTCCGAGGGCGCGCGGGTCTGCGAGGAAATTCTCCAGCCCCTGAACCGCACGGGCGATCAGGAGGGTTGCGTCCGCGAGGCGGATGGGAGCGTGCGCACGCCGAAGGGCTTCAAGGAGGCCTACGAGGCCTATGCCGGCGCGGGCTGGATCGGGCTCGCCATGGATCCCGAATATGGCGGCCAGGGCCTGCCCTACACGCTCGGCGCCGTGATGAACGAGTTCGCCTCCTCGGCCAACATGGCTTTCGCCATGTATCCGGGGCTGACCATGGGCGCCATCGCCGCGCTCTATGTCCACGGCACGCCGGCCCAGAAGCGCGCCTATCTGCCGAAGATGATCGAGGGCGCCTGGTCGGGGACGATGAACCTGACCGAGCCGCATTGCGGCACCGATCTCGGCCTGCTCAAGACCAGGGCCGTGCCGAACGGCGACGGCTCCTACGCCATCACCGGCACCAAGATCTTCATCTCCGCCGGCGAGCAGGACATCACCGAGAACATCATCCACCTCGTGCTCGCGCGCATCGAGGGGGCGCCTCCCGGCACCAAGGGCATCTCGCTCTTCGTCGTGCCGCGCAACCATATCGGCGAGGACGGCTCCGTCGGCGGCAACAACAACGTCTCCTGCGGCTCGCTCGAGCACAAGATGGGCATCCACGGCAACGCGACCTGCGTCATGAACTATGACGGCGCGCGGGGCTGGCTCGTCGGCGAGGAGAACCGCGGGCTCAACGCCATGTTCGTGATGATGAACGAGGCCCGCCTCGGCGTCGCCATCCAGGGGTTGGCCCAGTCCGAGGTCGCCTATCAGAACGCCGTCGCCTACGCCAAGGACCGGCTCCAGGGCCGCTCGCTGACCGGGCCGAAGGAGCCGGGCAAGCCCGCCGACCCGATCATCGTCCATCCGGACGTGCGCCGCACGCTGATGTCGATCAAGGCCTTCAACGAGGCCGCGCGCGCCTTCGTGCTCTGGAATGCGCTGAAATCCGACGTGGCGCATCGCTCCGGCGATGCCGCCGAGCGGCAGGCGGCCGACGACCAGCTCGGCCTGATGACGCCGGTGCTGAAGGGCGTGCTCACCGATCTCGGCTTCGACAATGCGGTCAAGGCCCAGCAGATGTTCGGCGGCCACGGCTATATCGCCGAATGGGGCATGGAGCAGTTCGTCCGCGATGCCCGCATCGCCATGATCTACGAGGGCGCCAACGGCGTGCAGGCGATGGACCTCGTCGGCCGCAAGCTCGGCCGCGACGGCGGGCGCGCCATCATGGCCTTCTTCAACGAGGTCGGCGGCTTCCTGAAGGACAATGCCGAGGACGAGGCGTTGAAGCCGCTGCTCGGGCCTCTCCAGGTCTCTTTGGGCCACCTGCAACAAGCGGCGATGTGGTTCATGAACAACGCGCTCGCCAGGCCCGACAATGCCGGGGCCGGCGCGACCGACTTCATGCATCTGCTCGGCCTCGTCGCGCTCGGCTACATGTGGGCGAAGATGGCCAAGGCCGCGCAGGACAAGCTGAAGGCCGGTGCCGATGGCGCGACCGACCGCATGAACGCCAAGCTGGTGACGGCGCGCTTCTTCATGGAGCGGACGCTGCCGGAGACGGCGGCGCATCTGGCGCGGATCACGGCGGGTGCGGACACGACGATGGCGCTGAGCGCCGAGCAGTTCTGACGCAAGCGTCATGCCCGGGCTTGACCCGGGCATCTCGTGATGAGTTCGCTGGATGACGAGATGGTCGGGTCAAGCCCGACCATGACGTCCGGCACGACAACGAGCCGCCGAGCCGCGGCCAGCCCGGGAGGCCCCTGATGGCAGACGCATTCATCTACGACCATGTCCGCACGCCGCGCGGCAAGGGCAAGGCCGACGGCTCGCTGCACGAGGTGACGGCGATCGAGCTCGGCACCCAGACGCTGCGCGCGATCAAGGACCGCAACAGGCTCGATCCGACGCTGGTCGAGGACGTCGTGCTCGGCTGCGTCGACCCGGTCGGGGAGGCCTCCGCCGATATCGCCCGCACCGTCGCGCTCAAGGCCGGCTACGGCAAGGAGGTGCCGGGCGTGCAGATCAACCGCTTCTGCGCCTCGGGACTCGACGCGGTGAACCTCGCCGCCGCGCAGGTCATGTCCGGGCAGAAGGAGATGGCCATCGGCGGGGGCGTCGAGAGCATGAGCCGCGTCGGCATGGGCGCCTCCGGCTTCGGCATCGCCATGGACCCGAGCGTCGCCATCGACACCTATTTCATGCCGCAGGGCATCTCGGCCGATCTGATCGCGACGAAATACGGCTTCTCGCGCGACGACGTCGACGCCTATGCCGTGCGCTCGCACAAGCGCGCCGCCGCCGCCTGGGAGGCCAGGCGCTTCGCCAAATCGGTGATCCCGGTCAAGGACGTCAACGGCATCACCCTGCTCGACCGCGACGAGACCATCCGCCCCGGCACCGACATGCAGGCGCTCGCCGCGCTCAAGCCCTCCTTCCTCCAGATGGGCGAGATGGGCGGCTTCGACGCGGTCGCGACCGCGGCGCATCCCGATATCGAGTTCGTCGATCACGTCCACCATGCCGGCAACTCGTCGGGAATCGTCGACGGCGCGGCGGCCGTGCTCGTCGGCTCCAAGAAGGCCGGCAAGGCCGCGGGCCTGAAGCCCCGCGCGCGGATCAGGGCCTTCGCCACCATCGGTTCCGACCTCGCGCTGATGCTGACCGGCCCGGTCGACGTCACCGAGCTGGTGCTGCGCAAGGCCGGCATGACGACGAAGGACATCGACCTGTTCGAGCTGAACGAGGCCTTTTCCTCGGTGGTGCTGCGCTACCAGCAGGCCTTCGACATCGACGACGACATCCTCAACGTCAATGGCGGCGCCATCGCGATGGGCCATCCGCTCGGCGCGACGGGGGCGATGATCCTCGGCACGGCGCTGGACGAACTCGAGCGCACCGGCAAGCAGACCGCGCTGGTGACGCTCTGCGTCGCCGCCGGCATGGGCGTCGCGACGATTATCGAGCGGGTGTGACCCTCCCTCCCTTCCCCCTTGTGGGGAAGGGCCGGGGATGGGGGTGGTGCCACCTGGTGAGCGATTGCCGAGCGGCGCGACCCCCACCCCTCTCCCCTCCCCACAAGGGGGAGGGGAAGCGCCTTATTCAGAACGCTTCCCGCCAAGGATCCCGGAGGGACCACCCATGAACCTCACCCATTTCCGCTTCGAGACCGATTCCGACGGCATCGCGACCCTGACCTGGGACATGCCCGGCCGCTCCATGAACGTCATCACGCCGGAGGTGATGGCCGAACTCGACCAGGTCGTCGACGCCGTCGCTGCCGATGAAGCCATCAAGGGCTGCGTCATCGTCTCCGGCAAGGAGAGCTTCTCCGGCGGCGCCGACCTGACCATGCTCCAGGGCCTGCGCGATCTCTATGGGAGGCTGGCGAAGGAGAAGGGCGAGGAGGAGGCTCTGAAGAGCTTCTTCGAGGAGAGCCGCAAGCTCAGCCAGCTCTACCGCAAGCTCGAGACCTGCGGAAAACCCTTCGCCGCCGCGATCCACGGGGTCTGCCTCGGCGGCGCCTTCGAGCTCGCGCTCGCCTGCCAGCTTCGCGTCGTCTCGGACGATGCCTCGACCCGCGTCGGCCTGCCGGAGATCAAGGTCGGGCTCTTTCCCGGAGCGGGCGGCACGCAGCGCGTGGCGCGGCTGATGCAGACCGGCGACGCGCTCCAGATGATGTTCAAGGGCGAGCAGCTCAAGGCGCTGCCGGCGCGCAACATGGGCCTCGTCCACGCCGCCGTGCCGCGCGACCAGATGGTCGCCGCCGCCAAGGAATGGCTCAGGGCCAATCCGCAGGCCAAGGCGCCGTGGGACGATCCCAAGTTCAAGCTGCCCTCCAACAAGGTCCATTCCCCCGCCGGCATTCAGATCTGGCCGCCGGCTTCCGCGATCTACCGCCGCGAGACCAACGACAACTACCCGGCCGCCCGCGCCATCCTGTCGGCGGTCTATGAGGGGCTGCAGCTGCCGATCGACCTCGCGCTGCGTGTCGAGAGCCGGTACTTCGCCAAGATCCTGCGGACGAAGGAGGCGGCCTCGATGATCCGCTCGCTCTTCGTCTCGATGCAGGAGCTGAACACCGTCGAAGCTCAGGAAGGTCGGCGTCGTCGGCGCCGGCTTCATGGGGGCGGGCATCGCCTATGTCACCGCGCTCGCGGGGCTGGACGTCGTCCTCGTCGATCGCGATCAGGAGGCGGCGGAGAAGGGCAAGGCCTATTCCCACAAGCTGGTCTCCGACCAGATCATGAAGGGCCGCGCCAAGACCGCCGACCGCGACGCGCTGCTCGGCCGCATCGAGGCCACTGCGGACTATGCGGCGCTCAAGGGCTGCGACCTCGTCATCGAGGCGGTCTTTGAGGACCCGAAGGTCAAGGCCGAGGTCATCGCGAAGGTGGAAGCGGCTGTCGGCCCCAGGACCATCTTCGGCTCCAACACCTCGACGCTGCCGATCACCGGCCTCGCCGAAGCCAGCCAGCGGCCGAAGAACTTCATCGGCATCCACTTCTTCTCGCCGGTCGAGAAGATGCTGCTGGTCGAGGTCATCAGGGCCAGGAAGACCGGCGACAAGGCGCTCGCCATGGCGCTGGACTATGTCCGCGCCATCAAGAAGACGCCGATCGTCGTCAACGACACCCGCGGCTTCTACGCCAATCGCTGCGTCGGCAATTATCTCCGCGAAGGCCATCTCATGCTGATGGAAGGTGTGCCGCCGGCGATGATCGAGGCCGCCGGCAAGCAGGCCGGCATGCCGGTCGGCCCGCTCTCGCTGAATGACGAGGTGGCGATCGACCTCGCGCTAAGGATCGTCAAGGCGACGAAGGCCCAGCTTGGGCCGGACGCGATCGATCCGGCGCAGGAGAAGCTGCTCGCCGAGATGGTCGAGACGAACGGCCGTCTCGGACGCAAGAACCGGAAGGGCTTCTACGACTATCCCGAATCCGGGCCGAAGCGGCTCTGGCCGGGCCTCGCCGACATCGTCGGCGGTCGGCTCGCCCCCGAACTCGTCGATATGGAGGAACTGAAGCAGCGCCTCCTCGTCACCCAGGCGCTGGAAGCCGCCAGGACCTATGAGGAAGGCGTCGTCACCGATCCGCGCGAGGCCGATGTCGGCTCGATCATCGGCTTCGGCTTCGCGCCTTATAGCGGCGGCACGCTCTCCTATATCGACAATATGGGCGCTGCGGCCTTCGTGAAGCTTTGCGAGAAGCTGGCCAAGCGCCATGGCGAGCGCTTCAAGCCGAACCGGCAGCTCAAGCGCATGGCGAAGACCGGCGAGAGCTATTACGGCACCGCGCAGCCCAAGGCCGCGTGAGAGCGCCGAACAGGACCCGTCCAGCCCCTCCGGGCCGAAGTGAAAGAGTGAAAGGCTGTTCGGAAACGCCTGGAGCCCTCGTCCTGAGACGCCATTCCATGAGGAGCGGCGTCTCGAAGGAGGCTCCGGAACCAGCGCAATCATCCTGCGAGACGCCGCTTCGCGACTCCTCAGGCTGAGGGCTCGACTCGTCGCACGGGCTCCAACACGTTCGGGGCGATGCGCGGCCGGTCGGCCCGGCGCGGTCTCACGATCGCCACAGTCACCCTGAAAAACCGCCGCGACGCAGGTGGCGGGCTTCGCAGGCCCCGCCACGTGTCGTTCGGGGGCGCGTGTCATCCGCATTCGCCGGATATCCGAGGCGGCGGCAGGGACGCTGCGATCCGACTGAACGTTTGTCATCCACCTCGTGCATGCCGGACGGAGGCTTTGCCTGTCGGGCTCGCCTGTGGATTAACGTTTATACGAGAAAGTCGGGTGACACGCCCTGTTCATGGCCGCGCCGGGAAGGCATGTCGGCGGCGTTTGGGGCGTGGTGCCAATCAAGCAGGATGACGTTGCGTCGCTTATGGCTTAGGATACCGTCAGGGGCTCGTAGAGATCGGACCGCCATGAGTGGGCGCGGTGTTGATTCGAAGCTCCCGGCGCAGCCGGCTTCCGGTGCTGTTCGCGCCGCGCTTCAGCGTGTGCTCGCCTCCGAGGCGTTTCGCGCGGCTCCGCAGCTCTCCGCCTTCCTCTCCTTCATTGTCGGGCGAGCCCTCGAGGGGCGCGGTTCCGAGTTGAAGGGCTACACCATCGCGGTCGAGGCTTTCGGTCGCCCGCCCGATTTCGATCCCCAGACCGATCCGATCGTCAGGGTCGAGGCCGGCCGGCTGAGGCGCGCGCTCGGGCAGTATTATGCGGGGGAGGGGCGGCGCGAGACGCTGCGGATCACCATGCCGGTCGGGGGCTATGTCCCGGTCTTCGACGCGGTCGAGATCGCGGAGGAGACGGAGGGCGAGCCCACCCTCGACCAGGCGTTTGCGCGCGAGGCCGGCGGCGAGCCGCGTTCGGCTCCGGAGACGGCGGCGAGGGAGGACCTTGCGGCGTCCCGTCGCTGGCCTGTCCTGGCGGCCGCGACCGTGGCCATCGCGCTGGCGATGTTGGCGGGCTGGTACCTGTTTCCCGGCTCTTGGCACAGCGGACAGCCCGCGCCGGATGGCGCCGGCGGCTCGTTCGAGACGACGTCCGTTCCTCAGGGGCCTGCGTCTCCCCAGCCTCACCCGCCGGTTTCGCCCTCGCCGCATACGCCGCCCGCGAGCAACCTGGCCGTCCTCGCGATCATGATTCCGGAGCTGCCGTCGGACCCGGTGATCGCGGGGCTGTTGCAGCGATTCTCGGTGCTGCTGGTGGACGCCCTCGTCCGCTTCGACGATCAGGTTTCGATCAGGGTCATGCCCGTCGGAGCGGCCGCCCCCCCGGATGCCGACTACATCTTCGAGATGATGGTCCAGCAACTCGGCGACGATGCCGAGGGCTTCGGCCGTCTGACGTCGCTGTCCGACGGCCGTATCGTCTGGACGGATTTCGCCGGCCGGCCGATCAAGGGCGGCATCGAGGCCTCCGAACTGGCCGAGAAGGCACGCCGGCTGGCGACGCGCCTCGCCGAGCCGTTCGGCATCATCCACGCGGATTCGCGCCAGTTCGCCACCTCCCCGGGGCGGCGCTGCATGATATCCGCCATCGATCTGCGCCGGACCATGACGGTGTTCGACCACGTCGCGGCCAGAAGATGTCTCCAGGCCTTGGTCGAGCAGGATCCCGGTTTCTATCCGGCCTGGGCCTATATCGCCATGCTCGCCGTCGCGGAGTATTCGCAGGGCTTCGAATTGCAGTCGGAGGCCCCGCTCGATCGCGCGCTGGCAGCTGCTTTGACGGCGGTGCGGCTCGCGCCTTCGAGCGCGCGCGCACTCCACGCGATGATGGAGGCGCTCTATGCGCGCGGCGCGATCGAGGACGCGCTGAAGGCCGGCCGCGAAGCGCTGGCACGCAACCCCTACGATCCGGACGTGCTGGCGGCGCTGGGAGCGCGCTACGTCCAGCTCGACCGTCCGGCCGATGGCTTGCCGCTGCTGGAGCGCGCGATCGCGTCGAGCGCCGGCCACCCGTCCTGGTACGATTTCTATGCTTTTCTCGGGGCCTATCTGCAGGGGCAGGGCGAGCGCGCGGACAACCATGCCGCCATGTTCATGGCGGAGGAAACGCCGGCGGGCCTGCTCGGCCGCGCGATGCGGGCCGCGATGATCGGCGAGAGCGCGGTCAAGGAAGATCTCCTGGCGAGGCTGGGGCGGATCGCGCCCGTCTTCGCCACGGATCCGCTTCAGTATCTGCAGCGGCGGGGGTTCGGCCCGGCCGTATCCCAGCGCATCCTCGCCAAGCTCGGGGTCCAGCCGCGGCCGAATTGAGCCTGCACGGGCCGTACGGGCGTCGATACCTTGCCGCCGTGATGTTGTACCCTGTACGCATTCGTTGTGATTCGCGTTCAGTCCAGACCCATCCTCCGTGCGAACGCTGCCTTGGCCCCAGTCCGTCTCAACGCCCTGAACCCTCTTGCGAGCACCGTCCTGGGGCTTTCGCTCGGCGCGGTGGCGGCGATCGTGATTCCCGGCGCCCTCGGCCCGGCGCTGGGCATCCTGGCGCTGGGGGCAGGGGCGATCGGAACCTCCTGGCTGACGGAGCGGAAGGGCGCCGCCGCGCGCGAGCAGGTGCTCGCCGGACTCGGCGAGGTCAAGGTGCGGCTGGCGACCAACGCGATCAGGCTCGACGCCTTGTCGCAGCGCGTCGAGCAGATGCCGATGCGCGACACCGATGCCGCGCCCGCCCGCGCCGCCATCAACGAGCTCACCGCCGAAGTCGGCCTGCTCGGCGACCTCATCCACCAGCTCGCGACCACGCTCGCCGACCACGATACGACGCTCGCCGCGCTGGCACGGCCGCAGGCGGACGCGCAGGCGAGGACCGCGCCGGAGCCCGAGACCGAGCGCCGGCCCGGGCCGGAGGAACTGGCGGCGGAGCGCGCGCGCCTCGCCAGCCTCGCCGAGGAACGCGCGGCCGCCGAGCGCGCCGCCATGATCAGCGCCGCGCTCACCGAAGGCGGCGTCGAGGTTCATCTGCAGCCGATCGTCCAGTTGCCGAACCGGCGCACGCGCGGCTACGAGGCGCTGGCGCGGCTCAGGATCGACGAGAACACGCTGCTGCTGCCGCATGAATTCGTCGCCGTCGTCGAGGAACGCGGTTTCGGCCCGACCCTCGATGCGCTGGTGCTGACGCGCGCGCTCGCCATCGCGCGCCATCTCGGCTCCAAGGAAGGCGGCCTCTTCGTCTCCTGCAATTTCGGGGGGACGACCTGGGGATCGCCGAAGGCGCTGGCGGCGCTGTCGCGCATTCTCGACAAGTATCGCGCGCATGCGGCCCATCTCGTCATCGAGGTGCCCCAAACCGTGTTCCGCGCGCTGAATCCCACGAGCCTCGGCCTGCTCGGCGCTATGTCGGCGAACGGGGTGCGCTTCGCCCTCGACCAGCTCGAGGATCTCAGGCTCGATCCGGTTTCGCTCTTCGACCGGGGCATCCGCTTCGTGAAGGCGCCGGCGGAGATGCTCCTGAGCGAAACCGACAGGCCGACCACCGATATCGCCGTGAGCGACTTGTCGGCGCTGCTGGGGCGGGCCTCGATCTCGCTGATCGTCGACGGGGTCGAGGACAACCCGACCGTCGCCGACATGATCGAGCTGGGGGCCGCCATGGCGCAGGGGCGCGTGTTCTCGCCGCCGCGCCCGGTGAAGCCCGAGGTCTTCGCCGAACCCGAGCCCGCCGCCTCGCCGGCTCCCGCTGCTCCAGCCCCTGCGCCTGCCGACCCGGCGGCCGAGGCGACCGTCGCACGCATCCTGAACCGCACCGCCGCCACCCCGATGGCCGACGAGCCGGTGCCCGAGCCCAAGCGGGAGCGTCTGCCCTTCCGCTCGGTGCTGCGCCGCGCCAGCGCCTGAGACCTGATCGCACGGGCGCTATCCCGCGCAACCCGGTTTTCCCGGGGCGAATCCTGCTTTAGAGCGGTGCGTGGGATTGCCCCGCGCCGCGCATCGCGGGATCGGCGGGCACCGCGCCAGCTCGGGAGAACGACCTTGCAGCCATCAGGCCTCATCAAGACCGCCGGATTGCCGGGCTTTTCCGAGGTGGCCGACCGCTTCGACCTGTGCCTCTGCGACATCTGGGGCGTCGTGCACAACGGCGTGGCCGCCCATGCGGACGCCGTGGAGGCGCTGCTGGCGATGCGTCGGCGCGGGATCGCGGTGGTGCTCGTCACGAACGCGCCCCGTCCGCGGGACGCCATCGTCGCGCAACTGACCCAGTTCGGCGTGCCGAAGGAGGCCTGGGACGGGATCGTGACCTCTGGCGATGTCTGCCGCGCCCTCATCCGCGAGCGAAGCGGCCAGCCGATGTTCCGACTTGGGCCCGACCGGGATCTGCCGCTGATCGCGGGCCTCGACGCTCCCGAGGTGGGACCCGAGGACGCCTCCTATGTGCTCTGCACGGGCCTGTTCGACGACGAGAGCGACACGGCGGAGAGCTATGCCGGGCTGCTGGCGGGCTTCGCCGCGCGCGGCCTGACGATGATCTGCGCCAACCCCGACCTGGTGGTCGATCGCGGCGGGCGCATCGTGCCCTGCGCGGGGTCGGTGGCGCTGGCCTATGAGGAGATCGGCGGCGCGGTGGTCTATGCCGGCAAGCCGCACCGCCCGATCTACGAGGCGGCGCTCGCCATCGCCGAGACGGCCCGGGGCGCGCCGATCGCGCGCGAGCGCATCTGCGCCGTCGGCGATGCCATTCGCACCGATATCGCCGGGGCCGGCCAGTTCGGCGTCGCGAGCATCATGGTGCTGGCCGGCATCCACGCGCAGGATCTGATGGAAATGTCATGGGACGAGCGCCATGGCTGGTTCGGCCGGCAGAGCCATCGGCCCGACTACGCGATGCCGCATCTGGTCTGGTGAGCGCGCTCAGTTCGCGCAGACCGACTCGATCTTGGTCTTCAGCGTCTGCGCGTTGAACGGCTTGACGATGTAGTTGTTCACGCCCGCCTTCTTGGCGGCGACGACGTTCTCGGTCTTCGACTCCGCGGTGACCATGATGAACGGAGTTTCGGACAGCATCTCTTCCTTCCGGACCTGCTGCAGCAGCTCGAAGCCGGTCATCGGCTCCATGTTCCAGTCGGAGATCACGAGGCTGTATTTCTTGTTGCGCATCTTGGCGATCGCCGTCGTGCCGTCCGAGGCGTCGTCGACATTCTCGAAACCGAGCTGTTTCAACAGGTTGCGGATGATGCGGACCATCGTCTGGTAATCGTCGACCACGAGGATGGGCATTGAGGGGTCGAGCGCCATGAAGGTCTCCAGAAATGCGTGGCGGCGCGGGCGTGACCCACGCGGCGGCGCCTCATCGAGGCAGCAGCTCCTAACGCAAGGTCTACCGGATCGGCTGTTTCGAAGCGGTTAATCCGATCGTCGAATGACGATGCGGCAGTTGGCGCGCCGGGGACCAAAGTCCAATTGCGCGCCTGCTGCACCTGCGAGATCGTCCTGCCGTTGTCGGCTGAGGGTGCCGCCGGCGGCACAGCGACACCGAGCCGAGCGGGAGATCATGGCCAGCGCCAACTATATCGTCCACGCCTTCGAGGATCTTTCTCTCGGCCAGAGCGAGAGCCTGATGCGGACGGTGATGGAACGGGACGTGTCCCTCTTCGCCGAAGTGTCGGGCGACGACAATCCGATCCATCTCTGCGACCGTTTCGCCGCCGGCACCCGCTTCGGCCAGCGCATCGCGCACGGCATGCTGACGGCGAGCCTGGTCTCGGCCCTGCTCGGGACACGGTTGCCCGGCCCGGGCGCGGTCTATCTCTCCCAGACGCTGAGCTTCCTGGCGCCGGTCAGGATCGGCGACGTCGTCACCGCCCGGGTCGAGGTGGTCGAACTGGTGACGGAGAGGCGCCGCGCGCGCCTGTTCTGCGAGTGCCTCGTCGACGGCAAGGCGGTCATGGAGGGCGAGGCCTGGGTGGCGCTGCCGCCGGGCCGCGCGGCCGCCGCCTGAGCACGGTCGCGCTTGACGCCCCGGGGCGCTTGGCGTCAAAGACGCCCCGGCCCGTCCTTCGCGGGCAGCGGAACGCTTTCGACCGATGATATCCCATGCCGATGCGCCGCCGGCGGGCGATGCGCATGCTGCCTTCGTCCTCGATCTCGACAGGCCCCTTCCTGACGCGGTGCGCGGCTGCGTCCTCGCGCTCGGCAATTTCGACGGCGTCCATCGCGGCCATGCCGAGCTCGCCTTCGCGGCCACGGCGCTCGCCCGCCAGCAGGGCACGCGGGCGGCAGCCTTCACCTTCGAGCCGCATCCGCGCAGCGTCTTCAATCCGGAGCAGCCGGTTTTTCGCCTGACGCCCCCGGCGCTCAAGACCGAGTTGCTCGCTGAGGCCGGGCTCTCGCCGACCTTCGTGCTGCCCTTCGACCGCGCCGTGGCCGCGATCGCGGCGGAGAGCTTCGTCGACGATCTGCTGCTCGGCCGCCTCGGCGCCGCCGGCCTCGTCTGCGGCTATGATTTCCACTTCGGCAAGGGGCGCACCGGCTCCCCGGAGATGCTGCAGGCGCGCGCGGGCGCGGCCGGCGTGCCCGTCGTGGTGGTGCCGCCCTTCTCCTGGGCGGGGGAGCCCGTCTCTTCGACGCTGGTCCGCTCGGCGCTGGAGCAGGGCGACGTCGCCCATGCGGCCGGCCTCCTCGGGCGGCCCTGGTTCGTGCGCGGTGCCGTGCGCCATGGCGACAAGCGCGGCCGCGATCTCGGCTTTCCCACCGCCAACATGCACCTCGCGCGCGATTGCCGCCTGCGTTACGGCATCTACGCGGTGCGCATGCGGATCGACGGCGTCTGGCGCGACGGCGTGGCCAGCTTCGGCAGCCGCCCGACCTTCGACGACGGCGCGCCGCGGCTCGAGACCTTCGTCTTCGATTTCTCCGGCGACCTCTATGGCCGCGAGGTCGACGTCGCCTTCGTCGCCTGGCTGCGTGGGGAGGAGAAGTTCGACACGCTCGAGGCGCTGATCGCCCAGATGAACGCCGACAGCCTGCGCGCCCGCGACATCCTCGGCCGGACGCCACCCTTCCTTCCGTAGGCGGCGCCTGCTAGAAGCGCCCCATGTCCGCTTCCCGCGCCATCCTCGTTCCGTCGCCCCGGCGAATTACGGGCCCGGCTGCCGCCCCGCGCTAGACGAGCGCGGGCGCCTGCGCAGTCCGGGTTGACCTTCCCACTTGTTCACTTTTCCCCGGACATGATGCGTCGCGCCAGCCGATCTGGCCCGCCTGTCCGCATTGCCCGAGCCGGAACATGACCGAGACGACCAGACCCGCCGAGACCGCCGACTATTCGCAGACGCTCTTCCTGCCGCAGACCGAGTTCCCGATGCGGGCGGGCCTGCCCCAGCGCGAGCCGGAACTCCTCGCCCGCTGGGCGAAGATGGATCTCTACCGCAAGCTGCGCGAGGCCGGGAAGGGCAGGGACCGCTTCGTCCTGCATGACGGCCCGCCCTATGCCAACGGCAACATCCATATCGGCCACGCGCTGAACAAGATCCTCAAGGACCTCGTCACCCGCTCGCAGCAGATGCTGGGCTACGATTCCAACTACGTGCCGGGCTGGGACTGCCACGGCCTGCCGATCGAATGGAAGATCGAGGAGCAGTACCGCGCCAAGGGCCTGAACAAGGACGACGTGCCGGTCGTCGAGTTCCGCAAGGAATGCCGCGCCTTCGCCGAGCACTGGGTCGACGTGCAGCGCGCCGAGTTCAAGCGCCTCGGCGTCGAGGGCGACTGGGACGATCCCTACCTCACCATGGCCTATCCCGCGGAGGCGCAGATCGCCCGCGAGATCATGAAGTTCGCCGAGACCGGCCAGCTCTATCGCGGCTCGAAGCCGGTGATGTGGTCGGTCGTCGAGAAGACCGCGCTCGCCGAGGCCGAGGTCGAGTACGAGGAGCACACCAGCGACACGGTGTATGTGGCGTTTCCGGTTCAGCAGTCGATGGGCGAGTCCGAGAAGGAGCAGAACCTCCTTCTCGACGCGGCGGTAGTCATCTGGACGACCACGCCCTGGACGATCCCAGGTAACCGAGCGATCTCATATTCTTCGCGGATTTCGTATGGTGTCTATCGTGTGATCGCGGCGCCGGAGAACAACTGGGCCAAGGTCGGCGCGACCTATATCCTGGCCAAGAACCTCGCAGAGAGCGTCTTCAAGGCGGCAAAGGTCGAAGCGTACGAACTCGTCCAAAACATTGACCCGACCGATCTCTACGGCCTCACCTGCGCCCACCCCCTGCGTGGCCACGGCTACGATTTCGACGTTCCCCTGCTCGACGGCGACCATGTCACCGACGATGCCGGCACGGGCTTCGTCCACACCGCGCCCGGCCATGGCCGCGAGGACTTCGACATCTGGATGAGCAATGGCCGCCAGCTTCAGGCGCGCGACATCGACACCCGCATCCCCTACACCGTCGACGCGGACGGCCGCTTCACCAAGGATGCGCCGGGCTTCGAGGGCGCGCAGGTCATCACCGACAAGGGCGAGAAAGGGAATGCGAACACCGTCGTCATCGAGGCGCTGGTCGAGGCCGGCAACCTCGTCGCGCGCGGCCGCCTGAAGCACCAGTATCCGCATAGCTGGCGCTCGAAGAAGCCGGTGATCTTCCGCAACACGCCGCAATGGTTCATCGCGATGGACAAGGCGGTCGAGACGCTCGGCAACCGCACGCTGCGCGAGGTCGCGCTCGGCGCGATCAAGGAGACCGAATGGGTCCCCGCCGCCGGCGAGAACCGCATCAACGGCATGATCGCCAATCGCCCCGACTGGGTGGTCTCGCGCCAGCGCGCCTGGGGCGTGCCGATCACCGTCTTCGTCGAGAAGGAGACCAAGGACATCCTCGTCGATGCGAGGGTCAACGCCGCCATCGCCGAGGCCTTCGAGGCGGAGGGCGCCGACGCCTGGTTCACCGACACCGACGGCGCGCGCTTCCTGACGCCCTTCGGCTACGATCCCGCGAAATACGAGCGCGTCACCGACGTCCTCGACGTCTGGTTCGATTCCGGCTCGACCCACGCCTTCACGCTGGAGAAGCGCGCCGATCTGCGCGCCCGCCGGCGCGGCGAGGGCGGCAACGACCGCGTCATGTATCTCGAAGGCTCGGACCAGCATCGCGGCTGGTTCCATTCCAGCCTGCTCGAAAGCTGCGGCACCCGCGGCCGCGCGCCCTACGACGTCGTCCTGACCCACGGCTTCTGCCTGGACGAGAAGGGCGAGAAGATGTCGAAGTCGAAGGGCAACGTCACCGCGCCGCAGGACGTCATCAAGGACTCGGGCGCCGACATCCTGCGCCTCTGGGTCGCGGCGGCCGACTATTCGGACGACCTGCGCATCGGCAA
Organism: Chelatococcus sp.; assembly: GCA_003248805.1. Classification (GTDB taxonomy): domain Bacteria; phylum Pseudomonadota; class Alphaproteobacteria; order Rhizobiales; family Beijerinckiaceae; genus Allobosea. The sequence goes on from QFQY01000005.1 coordinate 137,365, forward strand.
GGAGATCCTCAAGACCTTCGTCGAGACCTATCGCAAGCTGCGCAACACCATGCGCTGGATGCTGGGGACGCTCGCGCATTTCAGCGAGGACATCCGCGTCTCCGATCCGCAGACCATGCCGGAGCTGGAGCGGCTGATGCTGCACCGGCTCGCGGAGCTGGGGCCGCAGGTCGCGGAGGCCTATCGCACCTACGACTACAAGAAGGTCGTGACGCTGCTCTCGCAGTTCATGAACACCGAGCTCTCGGCCTTCTATTTCGACATCCGCAAGGACGCGCTCTACTGCGACCCGCTCTCCAGCCATGTCCGCAAGAGCGCGCTGACGGTGGTCGACCATCTCTTCCGCTGCCTGACGACCTGGCTGGCGCCGATCCTGGTCTTCACCTCCGAGGAAGCCTGGCTCGAGCGCTATCCCGACCAGAAGGCCGGGGAGGGCTCGGTCCATCTCGAGCCATTCGCGCAGGCGCCCGAAAGCTGGCTCGATCCCGAGCTCGCCGAGCGCTGGAGCAAGATCCGCAAGGTCCGCCGCGTCGTCACCGGCGCGCTGGAGCTGGAGCGCGCGGCCAAGCGCCTCGGCTCCTCGCTGGAGGCGGCGCCGCAGGTCTTCCTCACCGACGCCGACCTGCTGGCCGCGCTCTCGGGCGTCGATCTGGCGGAGATCGGCATCACCTCCGGAGCCAGGGTCGAGGACGACGAAGGGCCGGCCGACGCCTTCCGCCTGGTCGATGTGCCGGGCGTGGCGGTGGTGCCGCATCGCGCCGCCGGCGTGAAATGCGCGCGCTCGTGGAAGTATTTCGACCCGGCGACGGCCGACCCGGCCTATCCGGACGTCACGCCGCGCGACGCCAGGGCGCTGCGGGAACTCGGCCGGGCGGGGCGATGAACGCCGCCCGCCGTCTCGGCCTCTGGATCGTCGGCATCGTCTTCGTCGCCGACCAGGCGCTGAAGCTCTGGCTGCTCTTCGGGCTCAGGCTCGCGGAGACGGGTCCTTACGACCCGCTGCCCTTCATGCAGATCGTGCTCGCCTGGAACCGGGGCATCTCCTATGGCCTGTTCCAGCAGGGCACCGATCTCGGCCGCTGGCTGCTGGTGGTGCTCTCCTTCGTCGCGGCCATCTGGCTCTGGCGCTGGATGTGGCGCTCCACCGACAGGCTGACGGCGGGCAGCCTCGCCCTCATCATCGGCGGGGCGCTGGGCAACGGTGTCGACCGGGCCGTCTACGGCGCCGTCGTCGACTTCGTGCACCTGCATGTCGGCGACTTCAGCTGGTACATCTTCAACATCGCGGACGCGGCCATCGTTGTAGGAGTGGTCGGGCTCATGTATGAGTCCCTGCGCCCGAGCGCCGGAAAATCGGCCTGACCATCGCTTCCGCCATCGTTTTGCCGCTCGCATGTGGCTGACAACGTTGCGGAAGGCGGCCCAGAGGGAGGAATGACATGGTTCTGCGCATTCGCGCGACGCATCTGCTGCTGGCCGGCGGGTTTCTGCTCGCGGGTTCGCCCGCCTTCGCCCAGGAGGGCGTGCTCTTCCAGAACCTCATGAAGGGCGTCTTCGGCGGCGGCGAGGGGCAGGATATCGAATACCGCCAGCGTCCGCCGCTGGTCGTGCCCCCCAACTCGACCTTGCCGCGCCCGCAGGATCCGGCGAGCGCACGGACCGCGGCCTGGCCGAACGATCCCGACGTCGCCCGCCGGCGCGAGGAGAAGGCCGCGACGCGCGTGCCGACCTTCAACCCGAACTGGCGCAACAACCCGATGCTGAGCCAGGAAGAGCTTCGCAAGGGGCGCATCGCCCGTGGCGAGGAAGCGCCGCAGGTCGCCGCCGACCACAACAACTACAACAACCAGATCCAGCCGATCGTCGTCGGCCGCCAGCTCGCCGCGCGCCACAACCAGGCCGATGTCGACGCGCTGCAATACGGAGCCGAGCCGCAGCGTCGCCTGCTCACCGAGCCGCCGACCGGCTATCGTCGTCCCGCCAGCACCGCGGCGCTCGGCCCGGGCGCGCGCGGTCCCGTCGAGGACAAGCAGGCCGTCGGCCAGCGCGAGTTCGTGACCGGCATCAAGCCCGTTCAGTGAGGGCGAGGCACCGCCTCGTTTCCGTCGCGGGCGTTTTTCGCACGGCGTGCCTCTGGCGCGCCGGCCTCCGCGCATTATGTCCTGACAGCCGGGACGCCGTCCCGGGCGACCCGAGGAGAGCGCTTCGGTGAACATCCATTCGCGGCCGGAGCCTTCCGCCGAACCGGTCGAGTCCTTCCAGCTCGCCAACGGCATGGACGTCGTGGTCGTGCCCGACCGCCGCGCGCCGGTCGTCACCCACATGGTCTGGTATCGCAACGGCTCGGCCGACGATCCGGCCGGAAAGTCGGGCATCGCGCATTTCCTCGAGCATCTCATGTTCAAGGGCACGGCCAAGTGGCCGGCGGGCGAGTTCTCGAAGATCGTGGCGGGCTATGGCGGGCAGGAGAACGCCTTCACCTCCTACGACTACACGGCCTATTTCCAGCGCGTGCCGCGCGAGCATCTGCGCGCCATGATGGAGTACGAGGCCGACCGGATGACCGGCCTGTCCTTCGACGAGAGCGTCGTCGGCCCCGAGCGCGACGTCGTGCTCGAGGAGCGCAAGATGCGCGTCGACGCCGATCCCGCCTCGCAGCTTTCCGAGGAGTTCTCCTCGGCGCTCTTCGTCCATCATCCCTACGGCACGCCGATCATCGGCTGGCAGCACGAGATCGAGGAACTCGGGCGCGACGACGCCTTCGCCTATTACCAGCGCTTCTACACGCCCGAGAACGCGATCCTCGTCGTCGCGGGAGACGCTTCCGCCGAGGAGGTGCTCAGGCTCGCCGAGGACAGCTACGGGCGCGTCGCGGCGCGCGGTGAGAGGCCGGTGCGCCGCCGTCCTTCCGAGCCCGAGCAGCGCGCCTCGCGCCGTGTCGAGCTGCGCGATGCCCGCGTCCAGCAGCCTTCGCTGAGGCGCGGCTGGCACACGCCGACCTATACGAGCGGCGACCGGGACGAGGTGCTGGCGCTGGAGCTCGCAGCCGAGATCCTCGGCGGCGGCACGACCTCGCGGCTCTACCGCAAGCTCTGCGTCGAGCGCGAGCTCGCCGCCGGCGCCAACGCCTATTTCATGGGGTCCATGGTCGACCGCGCCGCCTTCCAGCTCATGACCAGCCCGCGCCCGAGCGTGGAGATGGCCGCGCTCGAGGCCGGCCTGGACGCCGAGCTCGCGGCCTTCATCGACGACGGGCCGACCGAGATCGAGCTTCTGCGCGCCCGCACCCGGCTCGTGGCCGAGACGGTCTTCGCCCGCGACAGCCAGTCCTCGCTGGCCCGCATTTTCGGCTCCGCGCTCGCCGTCGGCGAGACGGTCGCCGACGTGCTCGCCTGGCCGGAGCGGATCGAGGGCGTCAGTCGCGAGGCGGTCATCCAGGCCGCGCGCCGCTATCTTCGCCCCGATCGCAGCGTCACCGGCCTGCTGCTGCCCGCCTGACGGGCGGTCCCGAAGGCCAAGCCGCCGGATGAACGCCTCCTGCCGACAGGACGAGACATGAACGCCCCCACCGCGACACCGCCGCTCTCCCTTTCCGGTCCTTCCGTCGCCGTGCAGACGGTCCGCTCGGCCTCGGGCGTCGAGGCCTGGCTGGTGGAGGAGCGCAGCCTGCCGCTCATCGCCGTGAGCTTCTCCTTCGCCGGCGGCACGTCGCGCGATGCGCCGAACGGAGCCGGCGGCGCCAATCTCGTCTCCGGCCTGCTCGACGAGGGCGCCGGCGATCTCGATGCCGAGGCCTTTCAGGGCAGGATGGCCGACTACGCCATCAATCTCGGCTTCGACGCCCGCCGCGACGACTTCAACGGCCATCTGCAGACGCTCTCGCGCCACCGCGACACGGCGTTCGACTTGCTGGCGCTGGCGCTCAACGCCCCGCGCTTCGACGAGGACGCCGTCGCGCGCGTCAAGGCGCAGGTCGTCGCCGGCTTGCAGCGCCAGGCGCAGAATCCCGACGTGATGTGCCGCAACGCGCTCTTCGCGGCCGCCTTTCCGGGCCACCCTTACGGCCGGCCCGAGAAGGGCGACATCGACAGCGTCTCGCGGCTCGACGCCGAGGCGCTGCGGGCGCTGACGCCGACGCTTCTCGGCCGCGCCGGCCTCAAGATCGTCGTCGTCGGCGACATCGGTGCCGACGAGCTGGCCGACCGGCTGGACGCCCTCTTCGGCGGGCTTCCCGCCGGGCAGGAGCGCGAGCGGCCGCAGGCGTCGCTGCCGCCCCAGGGGTTGGGCCAGACCCATGTCATCGACCTCGACGTGCCGCAGACCGTGCTGCGCTTCGTCGCGCCCGGCCTGCTCTGGCACGACCCGGATTTCTTCGCGGCGACCGTGCTCAACCATATCCTCGGCGGTTCGGCCTTCACCTCGCGCCTCTTCACGGAGGTCCGCGAGAAGCGGGGCCTCGCCTATGGCGTGTCCTCCAGCCTGCTGCCGATGCGCGAGGCCGGCCTGCTGATCGGCGGGACCGCGACGCGCAACGACCGCGCGGCGGAATCGATGAAGGTCATTCGCGAGGAGCTGGCGAAGCTCGCGGGCGAGGGCCCGAGCGAGCACGAGGTCGAGGAGGCCAAGCGCTACATCATCGGCTCCTACCCGCTGCGCTTCGACACCTCGCCCAAGATCGCGGCCGAGTTGCTGGGGCTCGCGGTCAACGGCGCCGGGCCGGACTATCTCGCCGAGCGCAACCGGCGCTTCGCCGAAATCGGGCTGCCGGACGTCCGGCGCGTCGCGGGGCGCCTGCTCGGCGACCCCCGCCTGCTGGTCCAGGCAGTTGGCAGGCCGGTCGATCTGGTCTGAAATAGCCTTCCCTTCAAGAGGTAGCGGATACGTCAATGCTGCAGCAGAGCTACGAACTCGCGCTCGAAACGGGCGTCGGTGCCGGGGGCATCCCGGATGCGGCCTTCGAGAAGGCCCTCGCCGATCTCGCCCCCGCGCTGGCGAAGCTGCAGAAGCAGGCCAAGGAGCATGCGCTGCCGCTGCTCGCCCTGCCGAGCGACAGGCATGACCTCGCGCCGGTCAAGGCTGCCGCCGAGCGGCTGAAGGCCGGCGGCACCACCGACATCCTCATCCTCGGCACCGGCGGCTCCAGCCTCGGCGGCCAGACGCTGGCGCAGCTCACCGGCTACGGCATCGCCGGGCTGTCGCAGCTCGCCCGCGAACCCCGCGTCCACTTCATCGACAATCTCGACCCGGCCACCTATGCCGAGCTGCTCGCCAGGCTGCCGCTGAAGACGACCAAATTCGTCGCGATCTCGAAATCGGGCGGCACCGGCGAGACGCTGCTGCAATCGATCGCGGCCATCGCGGCGCTGCGCGGCGCGCATCTCGACGACCGGCAGATCGGCGAGCATTTCCAGGGCCTCTCCGAGCCGGCCAAGCCCGGCAAGCTGCACCCGCTGCGCGCGTTGCTCGAGCCTTTCGGAGTGCCTTTCCTGGAGCATCACACCGCGGTCGGCGGGCGCTATTCCGTGCTGACCAATTGCGGCCTGCTGCCGGCCGCCGTGCTCGGCCTCGACATCGAGGCGCTGCGCCTGGGCGCCGAGCGGGCCGTGGCGCCGGTCCTCGCCGGCAAGGACGTCCGCGCGACGCCCTCCGCTATTGGCGCCGCGCTGCATCTCGCCGCCATGCGCTCGGGCAAGAACATCGCCGTGCTGATGCCCTATGCCGACAAGCTCGCGCTGCTCACGCGCTGGTGGATGCAGCTCTGGGCGGAAAGCCTCGGCAAGGACGGGCAGGGCACCCAGCCCGTCGGCGCGCTCGGGCCCGTCGACCAGCACTCGCAGCAGCAGCTCTATCTCGCCGGGCCGAAGGACAAGTTCTTCACCGTGGTCACCACCGGCGTGAAGGGCAAGGGCCCGCAGATCGACGGCGCGCTCGCCGATAAGATCGGGCAGGGCGATTTCGCCGGCAAGACCATCGGCGACATGGTCGCGGCGCAGGGCCTCGCCATGATCGACACCTTCGCCAAGAACGGCTGCGCGGTGCGCCGCTTCCATGTCGAGCGGATCGACGAGACCACGCATGGCGAGATGCTGATGCATTTCATGCTGGAGACCATCCTCACCGGCTACGCGATGGGTGTGGACCCGTTCGACCAGCCTGCGGTGGAGGAGGCGAAGCTGCTCGCGAAGAGCTATCTTGCCGAAGGGCGCGGCTGAGTCGCGCCGCCTTCCGACCTTCGGTTCCGCTCCGCCAGCCCTCATCCTGAGGAGCCGCGCAGCGGCGTCTCGAAGGATGGTTCAGGAGGCGCAGGAACCATCTGGAGCATCCTTCGAGACGCAGCCTCCGGCTGCTCCTCAGGATGAGGGCTCGCGAGAAAGCATGACCGTCCGCCGCCTCGACCGTGTCCTCGTCGACCGCATCGCCGCCGGCGAGGTGATCGAGCGGCCGGCCGCCGCCGTGAAGGAACTGGTCGAGAACGCCATCGACGCCGGGGCGCGTGCCGTCGCCGTCACCATCGCTGGCGGCGGGCGCCAGCTCATCCGCGTCGTCGACGACGGCTCCGGCATGACGCCGGAGGATCTGGATCTCGCGGTCGAGCGCCACGCCACCTCCAAGCTGCCGGATGGCGACCTCTTCGCGATCCGCTCGCTCGGTTTTCGGGGCGAGGCCCTGCCGTCCATCGGCTCTGTCGCGCGGCTCTCCATCACCACGCGCCGCCGCGACGCCGCGCAGGGCGTGGCGCTGGTGGTCGAGGCCGGCGAGAAGGGCGCGCTGCGCCCCGCCGCCGCCGCGCCCGGCACGCGCATCGAGGTCAGCGATCTCTTCGCCTTCACCCCGGCGCGGCTGAAGTTCCTGAAGAGCGACCGTGCCGAGGCGCAGGCCGTCTCCGAGATGCTGCGGCGCCTCGCCATCACCCATCCCGACATCCGCTTCTCGCTGGAGGGCGACCACGTCACGGCGTTCGACTGGGCGGCGGAGCCGGCCGGCGAGGACGGGCTGCTGCGCCGGCTCGGCCGGGCGCTCGGCCGCGATTTCCCCGAGAACGCCCTGCGCATCGAGGCTGGGCGCGAGGGCATCGGCCTGTCGGGCTTCGCCGGCCTGCCGACCTTTCATCGCGGCACCTCGGCCGGCGTGCATTTCGCGGTCAATGGCCGGCCCGTCCGCGACAAGCTGCTGCTCTCGGCCGTGCGCGGGGCTTATGCCGACGTCGTGCCCTCCGACCGGCATCCGATGCTCTATCTCGACATCGCCTGCGACCCGAGCCTCGTCGACGTCAACGTGCACCCGGCCAAGAGCGAGGTCCGCTTCCGCGATCCGCCGCTCGTGCGCGGGCTCGTCGTCTCGGCGCTGAAGACGGCGATCGCGCAGGCCGGCCACCGCGCCACCACGACCGGCGGCGCCCGCACGCTGGAGGCGATGCGCTCGGTCTTCGCGATGGGTGCGGGCGGCGCCCCCGGCATCCAGCGCCCGGCCTTGCCGGCCGCGCCCCCCTGGCCGGCGCCGGCATCGGGCTTCGCCGCCACCCCCGGCCTGTCGTTCTCGGCCTTCGCCGCACCCTCCGCCGATGCCCGCGCCCACCTCGCCGAGCCCGCTGCCGAGGCGCTCGACAGGCCGCTCGGCGCCGCCCGCGCCCAGCTTCACGAGACCTATATCGTCGCCCAGACACGCGAGGGCGTCGTCATCGTCGACCAGCACGCCGCCCATGAGCGGCTGGTCTATGAGCGGCTCAAGGCCGAACGCGCCCGCAGCGGCATCGCCCGGCAGGCGCTGCTCCTGCCCGAGGTGGTGGAACTCGACCCCGTCGACGCCGACCGGCTCAACGCCGCGAGCGCCGATCTCGCCTCCCTCGGGCTGGTCCTCGAACCCTTCGGCCCCGGCGCGGTGCTGGTGCGCGAGGCGCCCAGCCAGCTCGCGGGCGGCAATCTGCAGAGGCTGGTGCGCGACGTCGCCGATGCGCTGGCCGAGCACGGAACGGCCGGCTCGCTGGAGCGCAGGCTCGATCATGTGCTGGCGACGATGGCCTGCCACAACTCGGTCCGAGCCGGCCGGCGCCTGCGCCCCGAGGAGATGGACGCCCTGCTGCGCGAGATGGAGGAGACGCCCAACTCCGGCCAGTGCAACCACGGCCGCCCGACCTATGTCGAGCTCAAGCTCACGGATATCGAGCGGCTGTTCGGGCGGAAGTGAGGGTCACGTCGGCCGGAAGAAGCCGGTGTCGAGGTGATGGAGCGTCATCCCGGCATCGCCAGCCTGCGGGTACCATTTCTCATCGACAATGGCCTGCAGCTCGCGACGCGCGGCGATGTAGTCGACGGCGAGGTTGGCGCGCGCGGCGCTCAGCCGAACCTGCATGTTGGGATGGCCGAAGAGCTGCATGAGCACGCGCCTCTGATCACCCGGACGTGATTTCAATTCCTGTTCGAGAGCATGGACTCGCCAGACCAGGCGGTTGGTCCGCGCGATCTCATCGCCTTCCATTGCGTCGTATTGCTCGATGCAGAGCTGCTCGAAAAGACGGACGATTTCCGCGTTCGACAGCGATCCGAGATTGCGCGGGCTCTTCATTTCAGAACTCCGTACTTGCGCATCGCCTCATGCCCGACGCGGACATGCTCGGACCAGTCCCGGCCGCGCAGATAATTGCGTGGCGTCTGCATCCCGAAATCCGGGTTGGGGCGCATGTACCACCCGGTGATCTCGTGATGCCGATACTTCGGTATGCTGACGACGTTCTCCGCCCCGTCGATCATGGAGCGCGGAAACCCGTCGCGCAAATGCGTGCCCTGCTCGACGATGTGATGGTCCTCGTAGCCAGGCCTCCGCTGGCCGGCATGCTGCTGCAGTTCCGCCAGCGTCTTCGGCTCGTCCTGATAGGAGCGGATGGACGGGTATTCGGTGTAGAGCCAGTGGCCGACCTCGATCGCCGTGATCGCGAGCCCGACGGGACCGACACGCCTCAAGGCCTGGCGCGCGATCTCCTTGGCTAGCGCCTTGGCCGCCCGGACCTTCGCCCCCTGGTCGTTCGGTGGATCTTTGGGAGCGTCCGGCAGGTCGAGGCTGGGCCCGCCATTGTCGCCGATGCCGGGCTGGCGACCCTGGCCGGAGCCGTCCCCGCGCGTCCATTGTCCACCCTCGGGGTTGCCGCCGGGAACGCGCGGCTGGTCGGGATTGAAGCCGCCCTTCTCGACGAGAGCCCGCAGATGGGTGAGAGCGCGCATCATGCGCTCGCCGGCGAGATGGGACGCGATGGCGAGGCGGTATGATCGCGAGTTGCGCTCGCGTGGTTCGATCGATCTCGGGAATGGCATCCGGCGCTTGGTCTCCGCGGCGGATGCGGAGACTAGGGGCGCTGGAACGGACGGGGATAAGACCCTCGACTATCCCCGCGGCGATGGAGGGGCGTCTCCGTGGGATGGAGCCGTGGCCAACCTTGAGCCGCGCGGTTCTGTTGGGTGACCTCCAGCTGATGGCCGGCGGGCGTTTCGCCGACGGTGCTCCGGGCCTCGGCGCGGCCGATGGCCGCCGGCGGCGAGCTTTGCTATCTGGGGAGCGGTGGACAAGGTCCGCACGCTCCTGCGAGGACATGGCGATGGCCGACGAAACGGTGGTTCAGGCGGCGTGCCATTGCAGGCGCGTGCGCTTCGACGTGACGCTGGCCGACGGTCTGAACACGGCGCGTCGCTGCGATTGCTCCTTCTGCCGCATGCGCGGGGCTGTCGTCGTCATGGCGGCGCAGGACGGCGTGCGGATCGTCGCGGGCGAGGACGCCCTGACCGAGTACCAGTTCAACACCCGGACCGCGAGGCACTATTTCTGCTCGGCCTGCGGCATCTATACCCATCACCAGCGCCGTTCGAGCCCCGGCCGGTTCGCCGTGAACGCCGCCTGCATCGAGGGCGTGAGCCCCTTCGATTTCCGGGAGGTGCCGGTCCAGGACGGCATCCGCCACCCCAGCGACCAGGGCGCCGGCGCAAAGCCGAGGATCGCCGGCATCCTCCGCTACGAACCGGCGCAGGGCTGACCCTTCGCCGGTGCGCGGGAGCGTCATATCGCCCCCCGCCCTTCACCAACCGTTAGCCCCGCTGCCTTAACCACGTCCCATGTCCGGCGTGCTGCTGCTTGCCTCCCAGGGCGTGATCTACTTCGCCGTCATGGCGGCGCTCTTCCGGGCGCGCCGTGTGCTGGGCATGGGCGCGTTCCTCTGCGCGCTCGGGGTGATGCACTTCCTCGAGACCTATCTCGCCACGGTCTTCTTCATCGAACTGCCCTTCGGCGTCGTCTCGCCGGGCTCCACGGTCCTGTTTTCCGGCAAGCTCGCGATCATCCTGCTGGTCTATATCCGCGAGGACGCCGAGACCGTGCGCCAGCCGATCTACGGGCTGCTGATCGGCAATTTCCTGATGGTCGCGCTGGTGCTGACCCTGAGGCTTTACAACGCGCCCCTGAGGCTTTCCGGCTACAACCCCGATCTCGCCCTCGTCGATCAGATGGGGGGGCTGATGGTGTGGGGCACGGCGCTTCTGTTCGTCGACGCCATCGCCATCATCCTGCTCTATGAGAGGCTGCATCGGGCCATCCCGAATTCGCTCGCGCTGCGCGTCGGCCTCAGCCTGGCCGCGATCCTGACCTTCGACCAGATCAGCTTCTTCTCGGGCCTGCACGTCGTCACGGGTGCGCCCTGGGCGGCGCTGTTCGGCGGCTGGGTCGCCAAGATGGGCGCGTCGATCTTCTATGCGGCGCTGATCGTCGCCTATCTCGGCTATGCCGAGCGCCGGTTCGAGGAACTCGGCCCGGCCTCGGTCGCCGACATCTTCTCCCGGCTCACCTATCGCCGCAAATACGAGCAACTGCTCCAGACGGCGAATCGGGACGCCGTCACCGGCGCCATGACACGTGCTCATTTCGAGACGACCGGCGCGCGCTCGGTGGCCGATGCCGTCGCGAGCGGCAGGCCCCTCAGCATCGCCCTGATCGATGTCGACGAGTTCAAGCGCATCAACGATGCCCATGGGCATATCACGGGCGATGCCGTGCTCCGGCTGCTCGTCGACACCGTCCGGTCGCAGGTCCGCGCGGACGATCTGATCTTTCGCTATGGCGGCGACGAGTTCGTGATTCTCTGCGAGAACGCCCCGCATGCAGCGGCGGTCGACCTGGCCGAGCGCATCCGCCGCGCGACCTGCGCCCGCATCGCCGAGAAGCTGTCGATCCACGCCACGCTGAGCATCGGCGTCGCCACCTGCCCCGACGACGCCCGCGACCTGACGGCGCTGATCGCGCACGCCGACAGCCATCTCTATCGCGCGAAGCGGGCGGGCCGGGACGTCGTCATGGGGGACGGCGCCTGAGAGCCGCGCTCAGGCCGCTCTGAGAAACACCACCTGCGTCTCGCCGTAAGTGCGCCGCTCGAGTTCCTCGAAGCCCGCCGGCAGCGCGATCTCCGCATCTGCCGCCTCCTCGAGCAGCACCAGCGCATCGCGCTCCAGCCAGCCGCCGGCGCGCGCGGAGGCCAGCGCCTTCTCGCCCAGCCCCTTGCGATAGGGCGGGTCGCAGAAGACGAGGCCGAAGGGCGCCATGCCGGTGATCGGCCCGAGCTTCGTCGCATCGCGCCGGAAGACCCGGCTGAAGCCGGCGAGCCCCAGCGTCATCTGGTTCTCGCGGATCAGCCCGCGCGCCTCCGTGCCATCGTCGACCAGCAGGGCGAAGCCCGCGCCGCGAGACAGGGCCTCGAACGCCATCGCGCCGGTTCCGGCGAAGAGGTCGAGCACGCGCGCGCCCTCCAAGTCCTCGCCATGGCCATGGGCGAGGACGTTGAAGAGCGACTCGCGCAACCGGTCCGAGGTCGGCCTGATGGCGCCGATGCCGGGCTTCGGGCTGGCGAGCGTCCGCCCGCCGAGGCGTCCGCCGACGATCCGCATGCGCCTTCAGCCCTCAGTCACGCTTGCCGCGTCCGCCGCTACCGCCGGGCCGCGGACCCTTGCCGCCGGGGCGCCCGCCGCCGGACGGCTTGCCACCGAACGGCCTGCCGCCGCCACCGGGCTTGCCGCCGAACGACTTGCCGCCGAAGCCCTTGCCGCCGCCGCGGCCAGCCGGCCGCTCGCTCGAACGCGCCGCATAGCTGCGGCTGCCGCCCTCCGGCTTGTCGCCGAAGCTGCGGCCGCGCGGCCGTTCCTCGCCGGGGCGCTCGCTGAAACGGCGCGGCGGGCGTTCGCCGCCCTCGCGCGGGGCCCGTTCGGGGCGCTCGGCCCGGGGGCTGCGCTCGGCATGGGCCGGCCGATCCTGCCAGGGGCGCTCCCCCGTGCGGTCACGCCCGGTGCTCTCCTCGCGGGGCTGCCTGTCCTCGCGCGGACGGCGCGGCGGGCGCTCGCCCGTGCCGCTCCGCTCGAAGCTGCGCTGCGGCCGGGCCTCGGCCGCGCCGCGCTCGCTGCGCGGCTTGCGGTCGGGCCTGCGCGCCGGGGCGGCCTTCTCCTCGCGCGCCGGCGCGCTGACGCGCTCGACCAGGACGCGGCGGCCATTCGGATCGGCGATCGCCTTGTCGCGCTTGCGGACGACCGTTCCGGCGGCTTCGCGCGCCTCGCGCTCGGCCTTGGGGTCGGCACCCCGGCGCGGCGGCGCGCGGCGCTCGCGCTGCGGCTCGGCCTCCTGGTCGCGCCAGACGGTGCGTGTCCAGGGCTTGTCGCCGCGCAGGGGGCGCTGCTCCTCGCCGGCCGGCTCCCCGCGCCGGCGGCGCGGCCTGTCCTCGCCTGCCGGTGCCTTGCGCGGAGCGACCGGGAATTCCTCGCGACGCGGTGCCTCGAAATCGACGCCCGCCTTGGCCATCAGCTCTTCGCCGAGCTGGTCCTGCAGCACGCGCGAGCGCACCTCCTCCACCTCGCCCTCGTCCAGCTCGCCGAGCTGGAAGGGGCCGAAGGAGATGCGGATCAGCCGGTTCACCGCGAGCCCGACATGCTCCAGCACCGTCTTGACCTCGCGGTTCTTGCCCTCGCGGAGATCGACCGTCAGCCAGGTATTCGAACCCTGCTCGCGCTCGAAGCGCGCCACGACCGGCCCGTAGCTGATGCCGTCGATGGTGACGCCGCCCTGCAGCGCGTCGAGCTTGTCCTGCGTCACCGAGCCGAAGGCGCGCACGCGGTAGCGCCTGAGCCAGCCTGTCTCAGGCAGCTCCAGCATGCGCGCGAGCCCGCCATCGTTGGTGAGCAGCAGCAGCCCCTCGGTGTTGATGTCGAGCCGGCCGATCGAGAGCACGCGCGGCAAGTCCTCGGGCAGGTGCTCGAAGACCGTGGGGCGCCCCTCGGGGTCGTGGTTGGTCGTCACGAGGCCGCGCGGCTTGTGGTAGAGCCACAGCCGCGTGCGCTCGCGCTCCGGCAAGGGCTCGCCATCGACGAGGATCACGTCGTTGGGGCCGACATCGAGCGCCGGGCTTTCCAGCACGGTGCCGTTCACGCTGACGCGCCCTTCGGCGATCATGGCCTCGCTGTCGCGGCGGGACGCGACGCCGGCGCGCGCCATCACCTTGGCGATGCGCTCCGGCTCGAGATCCCGGGTCGAGGGCAGGAGCCTCGGCGCGGCGGCGGCATCCTCCTGGCGCGGACGGCGGGGACGGTCCTCGCCTCCCTCGCGACGCGGGCCGCGCTCGCCGGCGGGCCGGCCGCGAAACGGCGGACGGCCACCCTCGGGACGGCTGCGGAAGGGCCTTCCGCCTTCGGCCGGCGCGTCCTCGCGCGGGCCGCTCGGCCTGTCGAAACGGCGTGCGGGCCGTTCGCCGCCCTCGGGGGCGCTCCGGCGCGGCCGCTCGCCGCCCTCGCCGCGGCCGCGGAACGGCTTGCCTTCGCCACCGCGGCCGAAGCCGCCGCCCTGGCCGCCACCCTTGCCGCCGCCACGTCCGCCTGCGCCGCCGCCCTTGCGCGGGCCCCGGCTTTTCTGATTGTTGTCGTCGCTCATGTCGGCTCCTGGGCCTGCTCCGCGAAGGCGAGTGCGCCTCGATGGACCGGCATGCCCGAATATCGCTTTAGCCGGCGCTTTTAGCAGAGCCCTCGGGCGGCTGCGAGCGCCAAAGCAGAGGTTCCATGCCGCATTCGCCGCAGGTCGCGCTCCCCGACGCCATGGCGCTCGCCCTCGACGAGGCGCGCGCCGCCGCCGCGCGGGGCGAGGTGCCCGTCGGAGCGGTGGTGATGCGCGACGGCGCTGTCCTCGCCTCCGCCGGCAACCGCACGCTGGAGCTCCGCGACCCGACCGCGCATGCCGAGATGCTGGCGCTGCGCCTGGCCTGCGAGGCGATCGGCAGCGAACGGCTCGTCGGCTGCGATCTCTATGTCTCGCTCGAACCCTGCCCGATGTGCGCGGCGGCGATCTCGTTCTCGCGCATCCGTCGCCTCTATTTCGGCGCGGCCGATCCGAAAGGCGGAGCGGTGGAGAACGGCGTGAGGCTTTACGCGAGCCCGACCTGCCATCATGCTCCGGAGGTCTACGGCGGCATCCGCGAGGGCGAGGCTTCGGCCTTGCTTCGCGATTTCTTCCGGGACCGGCGATAGCGACCCCGCGCCGTGCCGTCCTCCTTCAAATGAAGGGCGCGGGCGCATGCCGCACACGACTAGCCTGAGACATCGGCCGAAGGAACGGACCGCGACGTCCCCAGACGCCGATGCGAGATCCAGACGCCTAAGGCTACGGGCCGGCTGCGATATCCGTAACCGGCGCGACAGTGGCATCGACACCGATCGGGGCATTTCCGCATGCAGCAGCGTTTGCGTAACCTCAGGCTCATGCTCGCCAATGAACGCAGAAGGAAGCGCGCGGGCAAGCGCGGCGCGGCTCTGCAAACTTCCGCCGTCGAGGGCCGGCCGGCCTTGCGCCTCGTCGCGATGTCCGGCGGAGGACAGGGCGGTGCACCGGCCCGCAGGCTCCCGGCCGCGTTGCGGCTGGTCTGGGATCTCGCGGCGAACAGGGAAATGCCGCGCTGTTCCGGCACCCCGCCCGTCGGCTCGCCGCTGCGGAGCTAGGGCATCGGCCCGAAAAGTGGGGCGCGGTTTTCGGAAAAGCCGATGCCAGAACAAGAAGTTAGATCATCGGCCTGGATGCTGGAGGCGCCTCCGGGCAAGGGCCGGCGCACGTCATGTCCGGGGCGCCATCCTCATCCCACGGCCCGCCACACCAGATATCCGCCGAGGCTCAGCAGCCCGGCGAAGAAGCACAGCTTGAAGGTTCCCGCCGAAATCCGCGCGCGGATCGCCTGCCCGGCCGCCATGCCCGCGAGGGCCGGCACGAGCGCCAGCAGCGAATGCCCGGCGGTGGCGAGGTCGAGCGCGCCGGCGCCGATCAGCCCGAGCGAGAGCGCCAGCGTCGAGATCAGGAACGACAGTCCGAGCGACTGGACCAACTCCTCCTTGTCGAGCCCGAGCGCCTGGAGATAGGGCACGGCCGGCAGCACGAAGACGCCCGTCGCGGCGGTGACGACACCCGTGACGAGGCCGACGACCGGGCCGAGCCAGATTTCGGCTCGCACCGGCACCCTGAGCTTCGCCGCCTTCAGGCCGACGAGGGCGTAGAGGACGAGCGCGATGCCGAGCCAGAGCGTCGCCGAGCCGTCCTTCTGGCGCTCGATCAGCCCGGCGCCGGTCCAGGTGCCGACGCAGCAGGCGGCGAGCATCGGCCAGAGGCGGCGCAGGATCGCTGCCGGCCCCGGACCGCGCGCGATCTGCCAGCCATTGGTCACGATATTGGGCACGGCGAGCAGCGCCGCCGCCTGGGCCGGCGCCATCACCACGCCCAGCAGGCCGATGGCGACGGTCGGCAGCCCGAGGCCGATCACGCCCTTGACGAAGCCGGCGAGCACGAAGGTCGCGGCGATGAAGCCGATGAGAACGGGGGTCGCGTTGTCCATGCCGGCGTTTGTGCCATTCCGGCTCCGACCTGTCGCGGCCCGATGCTACGGCCGCAGCCGTAGCATCGCCGCTTGCGGTCGGAGCGCCGCGAGGCATGATGCGTCCATGAGCGCGAACGCACCCCATCTCGCCGGGATCGCCGACCTGATCGGCGATCCCGCGCGCGCCAACATGCTGCAGGCGCTGATGGACGGGCGCGCGCTCACGGCCAAGGAACTGGCCTGGCTCGCCGGCGTCGCGCCGCAGACCGCGAGCGGCCATCTCGCGAAGCTTCTGCAGGGCGGTCTGCTCGCGATGACCGCGCAGGGGCGCCATCGCTACTACCGGCTCGCCGGCCCGGAGGTCGCGGCCGCGCTGGAAGGACTGATGGTGCTCTCGGGCGCCGCCGCGCCCCCGCCGCGCCGCCTCCCCTCGCGCGTCGGTGCGGATCTGAGCCGGGCGCGGACCTGCTACGATCACTTCGCCGGCCGGCTCGGCGTCGCGATCCATGACGCGCTGCTGGCGGAGGGCCATCTCCAGCCCGCGCCGGGCGGCTATGCCTTGAGCGGCTCGGGAGAGGCCGTCTTCCGGGCGCTCGGCGTGGAGCAGGGCGCCGGCCGGTCGAGCCGCGCGGCGCTGCGCCCCTGTCTCGACTGGAGCGAGCGAAAGCCGCATCTGGCGGGAGAACTCGCGGCGGCGCTGGCCTGCCGCTGCTTCGAGACGGGCTGGGTCACGCGCAGGAAGGACAGCCGGGCGGTGGACCTGACGCAGGCCGGCAGGGTCGCGCTGGCCTCGGCGCTGCCCGGCTTCGTCTGCGACGAGCCGGATGCGCTCAATCGGCGCGCCGGAATGCCGCCTCCAGTCGCCGCTTGACCTCGTCCTTCACCGGCTCCGCCGTCTCCAGGATCGCCTTCGCCTTGAAGAAGTCGAGCCCGCCGACGCCGTCTGCCCCGGCGCGGATCAGGATGTCCGGCGGGCTGCGCTCGAGCATGCGCTGGACCAGGGTGCGCGTCAGGATCTGCGAGACCCCGACCATCGCCTCGAGCGGGCCGGGAATGCGCAGGTCGCTGACCGTGGCCGGCGCGCTGGTGTCGACCGCCATGACGACCCGGCCGGGTCTCAGCAGCGGCTCGTAGGGCAGGGGATTGATCGCGCCGCCGTCGATCAGGACCCGCCCGTCGAGCAGGACCGGGCGCACGAGTCCGGGAATGGCGAGCGAGGCCGCGACCGCCGGCGTCAGCGGACCGGAGTCGAGCAGCACCTCGGCCTGCAGGTGGTAGTCGGTGGCGCAGGCCGCGAAAGGGATGGAGAGCTGGTCGAAGCGATCCGGCACGGCTTCCGGCCAGAACAGGTCGAGCAGGCGCTCGCCGTCGATCAGCACGGGGTTTCCGAGTCCGCGCATCAGGTCGGTGAACTTGCCGACGCGCGCCTCGAGCAGCCGCCCGATCACGCGAGGCCGGTCGCGGAAGGTCGAGAGCACATGCTCGCGCAGCTCGGCGCCCGTCAGCCCGGCCGCATAGGCCGCGCCGACGATCGCGCCCATCGAGCAGCCGACGATGGTCTCCGGCCTGATGCCGAGCTCGTCGACCGCTTCCAGCACGGGAATATGGCTGAGCCCGCGTGCACCGCCCGCGCCGAGCACGAGGGCGAGCCCGGGGCGGCGCGGCGCCTCGACGGGGGCGGGAACGGCCATGGCGACGACGCTCAGCCCCGTCCGGCTTCCGCCTTCACCGCCGCGGCGAACTCGCCCATGCTGTTGAAGCGGAAGTCGTAATGCGGTGTCCCGCCGGGGTCCATCGTGGCGCCGAAGCCCTGCTTGTCGTGGCGCCGGTAGATCCAGCACGAGGCCAGGCCCGCCGCATTGGCCGGCTTGTGGTCGTGGAACAGGCTCTCGGCCGTGTGCAGGATGTCGCCCTTGGCGATGCCGCGATCGGCCAGCGCTTCCAGCATGTAGTCAAAATTCGCCGGAGAGGGCTTGTAGCTGCCGATGTCGCCGGCGGTGTAGATCGCGTCGAAGGTCACGCCGAGCCTGGCGTTGCTGAAGGCGAAGGACTCGTTGTCGACATTGGAGAGGATGACGAGCTTGTAGCGCTCCTTCAGCTCCCGCAGCGCCTCCGCCGAGTCCGGAAAGGCCGGCCAGTCCTTCACCGAGCGGCCATAAGTCAGGGCGTCGTCCCAGCTCGCCGGAACCTCCCATTCCTCGGCGAGGCGCTTGTAGACGACGGCGAGCAGGTCCCGGTAGAGCTTGGTGGGCGTGCGGGCCTGCTGGCGCGACTCGTGACGCGCATGCGCCTGCAGCACCTCGTCGCGGCTGAGCGGCTTGCGCGACTTGTCGATGAGCGGCTGCAGCGCCGCCAGCATCCCGCTCTCCCAGTCGATCAGCGTGCCGTAGCAGTCGAAGGTGAGGGCCTTGAAATCGGTCAGCTTCATCGGGAACTCCGGTCGCGGTCTGGAGCATCGTCCTGCGAATGCGACGCCCATATGGCCAGCATAGACGACCCGCTCAGTTCGGGGTCTTGGACAAAAACGGCTCCAGCGCCGCGAGCGTCGCGCGCGGGTTCTCCTCGGGCAGGAAATGGCCGCTCTCGATCGCCTCGCCCTCGGCCTGCGGGGCGAAGGTTTCCCGCCAGGTTGCGAGGGGGCTCGCGCCCTTGGCCGGGATGCCGGCCTCGCCCCAGAGGATCAGCGTCGGGCACAGGATGCGCTTGCCGGCGGCCAGATCCGCCTCGTCCTGCGCGAGGTCGGTGGTCGCGCCGGCGCGATAATCCTCGCAGGAGGCATGGATGCGCGACGGATCGTTGAAGGATTCGCCATAGGCCTTCAGCGCTAGCGGGTCGAACAGGTCGAGCGTCTTCGCCCGGCTCCAGCTCGCGATGGTGTGGTCCAGCCAGCCGACGGGATCGGCCTTGATCAGGTTTTCGGGCACCGGCTCGGGCTGGGCCAGAAAGGTCCAGTGATAGACCTGCAGGGCGCGCGCGGCGTTCATGCCATGCCACATCGAGACGGTCGGCAAGATGTCGATGAGCGCCAGCCGCTCGACCCGGCCGGGATGGTCGAGCGCCAGCCGGTAGCCGACGCGCGCGCCGCGATCATGCCCCACCACCGCGAAGCGGATATGGCCGAGCTCCTCCATGACCGCGACGATGTCCTCGCCCATGGCGCGCTTCGTATAGGTCTCGCGGCCACCGTCGCCATGCGGCGCGGCCGACCAGCCATAGCCACGCAGGTCGGGGCAGACGACCCTATGCGTCTTCGCCAGCTCGGGCGCGATCCTGTGCCATTCGGCATGGGTCTGCGGGAAGCCGTGGATCAGCACCACCGGCGGTCCCTCGCCGCCGACGCGGGCGAAGATCGAAGATCTTGCCGGCCGGGCCGTCGATCCAGCGCGCTTCGAAGCCGGGGAAGAGCGGGTCGAGATTGGTCATGGGCGTGCTCCTGCGTCGAGGGCGGACGCGATGTCGGTGAGCCCGAAATCCCCGCCCTTGTAGAGAAGCGGAGCACCGAGCGATTTGGCGAGCGCATAGGAGAAGCAGTCGCCGAGGTTGAGCTTCGCCGGATGACGGCCCTTGCCGAAGCGGAGAAAGGCCTCGGCTGCCAGCCGGCCCTGGTTTTGGTCGAGTGGAACGGACTCGATTCCGAGATCGGCGAGCAACGTGGCATGAAGGGAAACCGGAACGTCGGCGTTGCGCCGGGTCGAGACCATGAAGCTCTCGACGAACGTCACCATGGAGCAGACACTGACGCTGCTTCGGCCGAGTGTAGCGATCAGCGCGGTCGCCTCGGGTTCGGCCTCGACGATGGCGATGATGGCGGAGCTGTCGACGACCAGCGTCGTCAAGACGGTACGCCGTTTTCATCGTAGCCGATGATCTCATCGTCCGTCAGATGTTGGTTGATCTTTGGATAGGATCTAATCCGCGCCAGCGTTTCCTCGAGTTTGACGAGGTCGATCCGGCCCTCACGGCGAGGCAACGCGGCCAACTCGCGCTCCGCGGCGATACGAACCGCGTCCTTGATCGTGCGGCCGGTTCGCTCTGCGAGCTCGCGGACGATCCGGTCCGTCTCCGCATCCTTGATCAGGATCGCCATTGGCAGCCTCCCGTATATATGCGCGCGCCTCGCATATATACGGCGGCCGGCCGCCGCTGTCAGCCTTGCTCGCGCTTGACCGCCTGCCAGCCGATGTCGCGACGGCAGAACCCGCCCGGCCAGTCGATAGCGTCGACGGCGGCATAGGCCCTGGACTGCGCCTCGCCGACACTCTTGCCGAGCGCGACCACGTTGAGCACGCGCCCGCCATTGGCCAGGATTGCGCCGGTCGCGTCCTGCTTCGTCCCGGCATGGAAGACGAGCACCTCGTCCATCGCCTCCGCTTTCGCGATATCGCGGATCACGGTGCCCGTCTCGGGCTTGCCCGGATAGCCCTTCGCCGCGAGCACGACCGTCAGCGCCGCCTCTTCGGACCAGCGCAGGTCGACCGCGTTCAGCACGCCGTCCGCCGAGGCGAGCAGGGCGGGCACGATGTCGCTCTTCAGCCGCGGCATCAGCACTTCGCATTCGGGATCGCCGAAGCGGACATTGTACTCGATCAGCTTCGGGCCCTGCGCGGTGATCATCAGTCCGGCGAAGAGCACGCCCTTGAACGGCGTCCCGCGCTGGGCCATGCCGGCGAGCGTCGGGCGCACGATTTCGGCCATCACCCGGTCTTCCATCTCGCGGGTCATGACGGGCGCCGGGGAATAGGCGCCCATGCCGCCGGTGTTCGGGCCTGTGTCGCCGTCGCCGACGCGCTTGTGGTCCTGCGCCGAGGCCAGGGCCAGCGCGTGGCTGCCGTCGCAGAGCGCGAAGAAGCTGGCCTCCTCGCCGATCATCCATTCCTCGATCACGACCTCGGCGCCGGCCGTGCCCAGCCCGCCGCCGAACATCATGTCGATGGCCTCGTTCGCCTCCTCCAGCGTCTGCGCCATCACGACGCCCTTGCCGGCCGCGAGCCCGTCCGCCTTGATCACGATCGGCGCGCCTTGGGCGGCGACATAGGCCTTGGCGGCGCCGGCATCCGCGAAGCGGCCGAAGCCGGCGGTGGGGATGGCGAACTCGGCGCAGAGCTCCTTGGTGAAGCCCTTCGAGCCTTCGAGCTGTGCCGCGGCCTTCGACGGGCCGAACACCTTGATGCCGGCGGCGGAAAGATCGTCGGCGAGTCCGGCGACGAGCGGCCCTTCCGGCCCGACCACGACGAAATCGACGCGCTGCAGCTTGCAGAAATCGATGACCGCCTTGTGGTCGGCGACGTCGATCGCGACGTTGTCGCCGCATTGCGCCGTGCCCGGATTGCCGGGGGCGATGAACAGGCGGTCGCACAGCGGCGAGGCCGAGATCGCCCAGGCGAGCGCATGCTCGCGGCCGCCCGAACCGATCAGAAGAATGTTCATCGTCGTCTCCGTTCGTCCGGTCAAAAGCCCCACAGCTCTCATCCTTCGAGACGCGATCCTTGCGGATCGCTCCTCAGGATGAGGGCTGGAGGAAGTGCATGCGTGGCCTGCGCAATAGCCTCTGATGTTCCTCGCGGCAACGCTTCTGCCGGCGCTTTCCCGCCGCTATGGTCGCGCCATGGACAGCGAATCGCCCGTGCCCGCCGGCAATGCGCCCGAATGGTCGGTCTCCGATCTCTCGGGGGCCCTCAAGCGCACGCTCGAGGATGCCTTCGGCTTCGTGCGCGTGCGCGGCGAGATTTCGGGCTATCGCGGGCCGGTCGCCTCCGGCCATGTCTATTTCTCGCTGAAGGACACCAACGCCAAGATCGACGCCGTGATCTGGAAGGGCGTCTTCGGCCGGCTGAAGACGCGGCCGCAGGAGGGGCTCGAGGTCATCGCGACCGGCAAGATCACCACCTTCGCCGGCAAGTCGAGCTACCAGATCGTCATCGACTCGCTGGAGCCCGCCGGCGTCGGCGCGCTGATGGCCCTGCTGGAGGAGCGCCGCAAGCGGCTGGCGGCCGAGGGCCTGTTCGCCGAGGAGCGCAAGCAGCTCATCCCCTATCTGCCGCGCGTGATCGGCGTCGTGACCTCGCCGACCGGCGCCGTCATCCGCGACATCCTGCACCGCCTCGCGGATCGTTTTCCGCGTCATGTGCTGGTCTGGCCGGTGCGCGTGCAGGGCGAGACCAGCGCCGCCGAGGTCGCCGCCGCCATCGCCGGCTTCAACGCGCTGCCGGAAGGCGGGCGCATCCCGCGTCCCGACGTCATCATCGTGGCGCGCGGCGGCGGCTCGCTCGAAGACCTGATGAGCTTCAACGAGGAGGTCGTCGTGCGCGCGGCGGCCGCCTCAGGGATTCCGCTGGTCTCTGCCGTCGGGCACGAGACCGACACGACCCTGATCGACTTCGCGGCCGATCTGCGCGCGCCGACGCCGACCGGCGCCGCCGAGAAGGTCGTCCCCGTGCGCGCCGAGCTGATGGGCCTCATTGCCGATCTGTCGCGGCGCCATGCCGGTGCGATGCGCCGCCTCGCCGACCGGCGCCGCAGCGACCTGCGCTCGCTCGCCCGCGCCCTGCCGGGGCCGGAGGCCGTTCTCGCCGGTCCGCGCCAGCGCCTCGACCTCGCCTCCGCGCGGCTCGCCCCGGCGCTCGCCCGCAATGCGCGAGCCTATGAGCAGCAGCTCGCCGGGCTTGCCCAGCGTCTCTCGCGCCAGTCTCCGATCGCGCGGCTGGCGGGCCTTTCGGCGCGGCTGGACGGCTTGTCGAGCCGGCTGCGGGCCGGCCGCGACTCCCTGCTGCGGGCCCAGCGCGAACGGGTGGCTCGGGCGCGCGAGCGGATCGACGATCTCGACCTGCGCGCCGCGAGGGCCGCGTCGCAAGGCGTGGCGCGTCGCGCGGAACTGCTGCGGGCGCTCGATGAGCGCGGCAGGCGGGCCTATGGCCAGCTGCTGGCGCGCCGCCGCGACCGCCTGCATGCGCTCTGGTCGCTGCTGGCCTCGCTCGGGCCGCATGCCGTCCTCGCGCGCGGCTATGCGCTGGTGCGGGACGAGACCGGAGCCCTGGTGCGTTCGGCCACGGCGGCCCATCCCGGTGCGTTCCTGAGCGTGGAGGTCTCGGATGGCCGCTTCGGCGTCGCCGTCACGGGGGACGCGGCTCCTCCCGCGAGGCCGGTGGCACGCGCCGTCCGCAAGGACAGGGGCACGACGACGCAGGGCGATCTGTTCTGAGTGTCTGACTGAAAATTCCCTCAGCCCTCATCCTGAGGAGCCATTCCGTGAGGAATGGCGTCTCGAAGGATGGCTCGCGAGGCTCGGGAACCGTCTGGAGCATCCTTCGAGACAGCCCTTCGGGCTTCCTCAGGATGAGGGCTCAATGTCCATCGAGGCTTCTGAGCAGCGGCCCGAAAAGTGGAGCGCGGTTTTCGCGAACAGCCGATGCAAGATCAAATAGTTAGAGTGTCGGACTGAATACGATATTCAGTCCGACACTCTAAGGATCGGCCGGGTTTGCCGGGGCGTCAGCGCGCCAGCAGGAAAGAGCCGACGCGCTTCAGCGCATCCTCGCGCGCGGCGGGATTGGTTCCGACGGTCGCCTTGCCCGTGCCGGTGGCGGAATAGGCGATGTCGCTGCGCTCCCTCACCTCGAGGCGCGGATGGTCGAAATCGTGCAGCGCGCCGGGGTAGAGCACGAGCTCGACCTTCTCGCCGCGCTTGACCGCGGCCTTGGCGAGGAGGTCGCAGGGCGCCGCCGGTGTCCAGTCGTCGGCGTCGCCCATCAGCATGAGCAGCGGGATACGGGCGGTGAAGCTCTCGGATTCGAGCTGGAAGCGGCAGCTCGGATAGAAGGCGATGGCGCGGGTGAAATCCGGCTTCAGGTCGCCGGGGCGCCTGTCGGCGCGCACCGCCGCGAGCACCGCCGCGCCGCCACCGGCCCAGCCCAGCAGCGCGATGGAGTCCGCCTTGACGTCGCCGCGCGTCTGCAGCCAACGCCTGGCCGCCGCCGCGTCGCTGACGCGCTCGCGGCTCGGGCGCACGGTCAGCTCCTTGACGCCGCATTGCGAGTCGAGCCCGCGCGAGCCGTAGCTGTCGGGCATGAGCACGAGGTAGCCGGCCTTGGACAGCCGCTCGCCCCAATCCGCATGCCGGATCGACAGCCGTCCGTCCTGGCGCCACAATCCGCCGCAGCCATGCAGCGCGACGATCGCCGGAAACGGTCCCGGCCCTGCCGGGCGATACAGGACCGCGCTGAGCCCGTTGCTGTCCGGAGTGATGTTGACCAGCTCGTAGCCGCCGGCCCGGGCCGGCAGCGCGAACAGCAGTGCGGCGCCGATCAGGACGGCCGCGAGGCGCAAGAAGCTGGACATCGTCGACGGGGGCATTAACACAATGGGCGACTATCCCTATATTCCGCTTCCCGATCAACGATTTCGATCAAGTTTGATGAACATCAGCGAGCGCCCCCCAGTTCCGGGCCCCGAGGCCGTGCTCGACTACGGCGACGGCGACTTCCGCGTGGTGAAGCCCGGCGCCTTCGTCCGCTGCGCCGTGACGGGCGTGCCGATCCGGCTCGACGACCTCCGCTACTGGTCGGTCGACTGGCAGGAGGCCTATGCGTCCCCCGAGGCGGTCCAGCTAAGGCTGCGGCGCGGCAGCCGTCCCTGAACGGGCATCGGCGACCGAGCCGAGCAGCCGTGCGATCCGCTCGGGCTGCGCGAAGGACAAGGCCACCGGCACCACGAGCAGCCGCGCCGCCTCGCTTTCTGGCCAGAGCGGAGCGAGTTTCGTCGCGTCCTTCTCGGTCGTCGCGATGACGCAGTCGCCGGCTCGTGCCTCTGCCAGCAGGGCGGTCACGTCCCCGGCCGAATAGGCGTGATGGTCGGCGAAGACGCGTTCGGCGACGATCTCGGCGCCGGCATCCCGCAGCGTCGCGCTGAATTTCTCGGGTCGGCCGATCCCCGATGCGGCGACGACACGCCGGCCGCGCAGGGCCGCGCGCACGGGCGCCGGCGGCTCGAGACGGGCCGTCAGCACCGGCAGGTCGCGCCTGCGCGCGGCCGCGGCGACGGCCTCGCCGGCCACCCCCTCGCCGATGAGGATCACCGCGTCGGTCAGGCCGAACTGCCCCGCCAGAGGCGCCCTGAGCGGGCCCGCGGGCAGGCACAGGCCGTTGCCGGCTCCGCCCGCGCCATCGACCACGGCGAGCCTGAGGCTCTTGGCGAGGCTCGGGTTCTGCAGGCCGTCATCCATGACGATCACGCTGGCCCCGAGGGAACGCGCCAGCGCCGCGCCCGCCGGCCGGTCGCGCGCGACGATGGTCCGCGCGCTGCGTGCCATCAGGAGGGGCTCGTCGCCGACATCGGCGGCGCCGTGGCCCGCCGGGTCGACCTCGACCGGGCCGGCGAGCCTGCCGCCATAGCCGCGCGACAGGATGAAGGGGGTCTCGCCCCGGCCGGCCAGAAGCGCGCAGAGCGCCAGCGCCGTCGGGGTCTTTCCGGCGCCGCCGGCGACGAAGTTGCCGACGCAGATCACCGGCACGCCGATGGCGAGACCCGGCCGGCGCATGCGGGCCAGCGTCGCGGCGCCATAGAGCACGCCGAGCGGCTGGAGCAGGCGCGCGAGCGGTCCCGGTTCCGGCAGCCACCAGAAGCCGGGCGCCCGCATCAGCTTCGCGTTTCGCGCTGGCCGAGCGCCATGCGCATCAGCAAGGGTTCGATCGCCTGCATGGTCCGGCCCAGCGCACCGCCGAGCTCGGTTGCGGTATGGGCGGCGGCGCGGGCGGCCTGGCGGGCGCTGGCCGGGTCGGAGAGCCAGCGATGCACGGCGCCTGCGAGCGTCTGCGCATCCGCGACCTCGCGCGAGCCGCCGTCACGGTCGAAGGCCTTGAAGATCTCGGCGTTGTTGTGGACATGGGGGCCATGCAGCAGCGCGCAGCCCAGCTTGGCGGGCTCGATCGGGTTATGCCCGCCGATGCCCGGCACCAGCGAGCCGCCGAGGAACGCGACCTGCGAGAGGCGGTAGAGCAGGCCGAGCTCGTTGACCGTGTCGGCGATATAGAATTCGACGTCGCGCTCGGGCTGGCCGCCCGTGGACCTGCGCGAGGCCGCGACCGCATTGGCCTGCGCCAGCGCCTCGATCTCGTCCCCGCGCTGCGGATGGCGCGGCACGACGATGGTCAGCAGGTTCGGCAGATAGGGCTTGATGGCGAGATGGGCCGCCAGGACCGGCTCGTCTTCGCCGGGATGGGTGCTGGCGGCGATCCAGACCGGCCGCCCCGTCGTCATGCCGTCGAGGATGGCGAGCATGTCCGCATCGGCGGGCGGCGCCGGCACGTCGAATTTGAGGTTGCCGGCCACGCTGACGCGCGGCGCGCCGAGCTGCGCCAGCCGTTCGGCATCGCCCTGCGACTGCGCGAGGCAGGCCTCGAAGCAGGAGAGCAGGAAGCGGGAGGTCCGCGGCGCCTTGTACCAGCGCGCGAAGGAGCGCTCCGACATCCGGGCGTTGACGAGCGCCAGCGGAATTTCGCGCCGGCGCGCCTCGATCAGCAGGTTGGGCCAGATCTCGGACTCGCAGATCAGGCCGAGATCGGGCTGCCAGTAGTCGAGGAAGCGCTGCATGTAGCGCGGCATGTCGAGCGGCAGATACTGGTGGATCGCCCCGGCCGGCAGCCGCGCCTCGAGCAGCCGTGCCGAGGTCACCGTGCCGGAGGTGACGAGGACCGAGAGCCCGCGCCGCTGCAGCTGCGCGACGAGCGGAAGCAGGGTGACCGTCTCGCCGACGCTGGCGCCGTGCAGCCAGATCAGCGAGCGGTTCGGCCGCTTCTTGCCGGGATGGCCGCGCCGTTCCGCAATCCGCGCCGGGTCCTCCTTGCCGTTGCGCCGGCGCCAGAGCAGCAGCGCCGGGGCGAGCGGAGCGAGCAGGCTCGTCGCGATCCGGTAGGAGGTGAGGACGGCGCCCTTGCGCATCATGCCCGCCCTCCCGTGAAGGCCTCGCGCAGGCCTTCGCCGGGGTCGCGGGCGCCGACCAGCGCATAGGCCCGGGCGTGAACGGCGTCGAGCCCGGCTTCGAGCGCCTGCCGCGCGGCTTCCTGCGTCGCCTCGTCGGCGTCGCGCGCGATGGTGATGGGCTCGCCGACCACGATGGCGCCGCGGCCGAAAGGCAGGCCGATCGAGGCGCGGTCCCAGCTCTTGAAGTCGATCCGCCGGCTCGTCACGACGGCCACGGGCCGGATCGGCCGGCCGGTCGCGCGCGCCAGCGCGATGATGCCGGGTCCCGCGATGCGCGCGCGCTTGGGGATGTCGGCGGTCAGCACCATGGTGTCGCCGGCGGCGAGCCGGCGGACCATGGCCAGGAAGGCGCTGGCGCCGCCCTTCTCACGGATCTTCTTGCCGAGCGCGCCCGAGCCCCGGATGGCGCCGATGCCGAGCCGGCGCAGCGCCACGGCGTTGAACCCGCCGTCGCCATGGCGCGAGACCAGCGAACAGGCCGGCATCCAGTCCGGCCGCGCGAACGGGATCATCAGGTGCTGGCCATGCCACATCGCGATGATGAGCGGCAGGTCGGACCGGACCTCGTCATAGATATCGGCCGGCTCGACGACGAGACGGTTCGTCCGGCGCACCAGCTTCAGATAACCGGCGAGCGCCCAGCCAAGCGCTTCCTGCGCCGCCCGTGTCTTGAGAATTGAAAAGCCCATTTATCCATGCCGTGGCCCGCATCGGGTCAGGATTTGGCCGTCTCCGGCTCGAGCAGGCGGTGCAGATGGACGACGAAATAGCGCATCTGCGCCTGGTCGACGGTCGCCTGCGCCTTCGCCTTCCAGGCGACGTAGGCACTGGCGTAGTTCGGGTAGACGCCGACGATGTCGAGCTTGGAGAGGTCCTTGAAGGTGACGCCCTCCAGCGAGCTCAGCTCGCCGCCGAAGACGAGGTGAAGAAGCTGTTTCTGTTCCGGCTCCGCGTCCATAGATCCCTCCAGCCCGACGAGATGCGTCGCGGCTCCAGATAAGCCATCCGCGTGCGACGCGCGAGTGGCGAAAGTTCGGCTTTTGCCGATCTCGTCCCCGTTTCGCCCAAGAAAGTGTCAGCCGCGTTGTTTCTGGCCGTCGCGCATGCGCCGCAGCGCCCGCAGCAGGGGTGGCGCGAGCGCCTCGCCACTGGCCACGAGGACGCCGTGCACCGGGGTGTCGCGATTGTAGACGACCGGCCTGCCCTCGCTGTCGCTGACCGATCCGCCGGCCTCCGTCAGCACGAGATCGGCCGCCGCGATATCCCAGTCGCGCGCATCGGCGGAGACCAGGCCGGCATCGAGCGTGCCGTCGGCGATGCGCGTCAGACGCAGCGCCAGCGAGGGAACCTTGTCGGCCGGCTCGAAGGGCTCGATCCGGGCGAGGGCGTCGAGCATCGGCTGGGGGCCGGCGATCCGTGCCGTCGCGAGGTCGCTCTTGCGACCTGCCACGATGGGGTTGCCGTTGCGCAGGGCTCCGCCGCCGCGCTGTGCGGTGTAGGTGGCGCCGGCGGCGGGCGCGTGCACGCTGCCCAGCACGGGCACGCCGTTGTCCAGGAGCGCGACGCAGACGGCCCAGTCCGGCGATCCGCTCATATAGGCCCGCGTTCCGTCGATCGGATCGACGACCCAGACGAAGCGCCGCGACAGCCGCAGCGCGTCGTCCACCGTCTCCTCGGAGAGCCACGCCGCCTGCGGCAGCAGCGCGGAAAGCCGGATGCGCAGAAAGGTGTCGACCCCGATATCGGCCTCGGTCACCGGCGAGCCGCCGCTCTTCGACCAGGTCCGCGCGGCGGTGGGGGCCCCCGGCCGGAACAGGCCGAGCGCGATGTCGCCAGCCTCGATGCAACTGTCCCGAACCGCTTTCAGCAGATCGGGCGCGATGAGGAGAGGAGATGAGCCCATGTTATCCCGTAGCGGCTGCGGTCGCGGCGGTTCAAGCCGAAAATGCGTGCGTGCCACGAAAGACTCCGTCAAGCATCGCGCCGGAAACGGGCCTCTTCCGGCCCTCGGGAGGGCGGAATACGGAGCTTTAACCCAACACCTTAAGCGCTCGGACACGGCTGGGGCACAACCTCGCCCGGCAAGCGTCAGGATCCCGGCTTCGACAGAGGGTCCGGCGCAGCAGGGATTGATAGAGAGGCGTTCAACCATGGCCAGCGTCACGCCGGCCGCCGGAGAGATCGGCCCCGCGCCGCATCTCTCCGGCGTACCGACCAGCACACCGACCGTTCCGCGCAACCCGATGCCGGCGCAGCCGGAATCGCCGCATATCGAGCGGATCGGCTCGGTCCGCATCCTGCGTCCCGCGGCGAACTGGCGCGGGATCGCCCTGCGGCTCCGCTCGGACATCGGTGCCGAAGCGGAGGAGCGCTTCGAACTGGCGCTGACGGCGGGCGACGGCCGCTCGATCACCATCGCGATTGCCGACGCGGAGGAGGCGGTGGCGCTCTGGCGCTGCAGCGGCCGTGCGAGCGGCCTGTCGCTGCTGCTGGAGACGCCCGAAGGCGGCGTCACCGAGCCCTATCCGCAGATCGGCCGGCTGATGCTCGGCCCCGTCCGGATCAGGCGGCGTTATTCGCTGCTCAAGGATCGTCGTCCGCGTTTCCTGACGCGGCGCAAGCCCGGCCGCGTCGGCGAGCGGGCCGCCGTCGTCGCGACGCGCCGGCTCGTGGATTGAGCGGAGCGTCCCGCCGCTGCACTGGCCCCGAACCCGTGTCGTGGCATCCGGAATGCCGACTATCCCGGGCGAGGCTTGCGTGGGGCTGACGTCCGGTCAGGCCGCCTGGACGGAACGCAGCGCGGCGTCGAGGGCGAGCCCTGCCGCCAGCAGCAGGCCGGCGTTCCGGTTCGAGCGGAACAGGCGCAGCGCCTCCGGTGAGGTCGCGCCGGCGATTCGCGAAACCTGCCAGCCGAGATGGGCCGCGAAGGCGGCGAGACCGATCCAGGCTAGCGGGCCGCCCTTCGCCTGCCAGATCGCGAGGGCCGCCAGCAGGACGGCGAGCGCGAAGCAGGCCGCGACCGCCTCGCGCGTGTAGTCGCCGAAATAACGCGCGCTCGACCTGATGCCGGCGATGACGTCGTCCTCGATGTCCTGCATCGCGTAGATCGTGTCGTAGCCCACGGTCCAGACCACCGCCGCCGCGTAGATCAGGAAGGCCGGCGCGTCGAGCCGGCCGAACACCGCGCTCCAGCCGAGCAGGCCGCCCCAGGAGAAGGCGAGCCCCAGCACGAATTGCGGGACGTTCGTAATGCGCTTCATGAACGGATAGATCGCCACGATCGCGAGCGACGCGATGCCGGCGACGATGGTGAAGCGGTTGAACTGGAGCAGCACCAGCAACCCCACGAAGGCGAGGCCGACCATGAATACGGCGGCGGCCCTGGCGCTGACCTGCCCGGAGGGAATCGGCCTGCCGCGGGTGCGCGCGACCTGCGCGTCCAGCTTGCGGTCGACGATGTCGTTGAAGGTGCAGCCCGCGCCGCGCATCACGACCGCGCCGATCAGGAACAGCAGGCAGTGCCACGGATTCGGAAACGGAGCGCCCGACGCGATGGCCGCGAGCCCGGCCGACCACCAGCAGGGCAGCAGCAGCAGCCACCAGCCGATCGGCCGTTCGATACGGGCGAGCTTGAGAAAGGGGCGCAGCCGCAGCGGGGCGCGCGTGTCGACCCAATGCCCGCTCTGCGCGTCCGGGAGCGGGGTGTCCGCCGGATGCGCGGCCGCGGAGCCGGTCTCGCTCATCGCCCTGTCGGCGGTCAGAGCGCGCCCTGCGGCACGCGCATGGGGCCGCCGGTGATCGCGTCGGCGCCGCCGAAGGGACTGGCGCCCTGGGCCTGCTGCTGGGCCCGCTTCTGCATGGCCGCCTGCTGCTTCACGGCATTGCAGGCCTGGTTGCGGAAGCCGGAGGCCTTTTCGTTGTCGGCCTTCATGCCGTCCATGAAGCTCGCCGGAATCTGGCACCAGTCCTGGTTGGCCGCTGCGAATTTCAGGGTGGCGTTGCCGTTGTTGACGAGCTGGCCGAGCGTCGAGCAGGCCTCCTGCGGAGTCAGCTTGCGCTTCTGCTTCTGTGCGACGTTGAGCCTCTGCACGAGCGACTGCCGCTCGGTGAGCAGCTTCTGGATCTGCTCGCAGCCGGAAGCCTGGGCATGGGCCGGAGCGGCCTCGAAGAACGATGCCGCCGCGAGCCCGAGCGTCGCGAACATCCCCGAAGCGATCCTGAGCCGCATCTGCACTGCTCCCCTTTTCCTCATCCGCGTTGGCCGGGCATCGAGCCCGTGCCCAGCAGCAACGCTGCCTTAACGCTACGAGGGCGCCGTGTCCAACCGGGCGCCATCTCCGACTGATCGATGAACGCTTGCGGATAGCGGTGGATTGTGGCGGTTTCACGCAGTCCCGGCCGCCCGGCCGCTCCGTTTTCCGCGATAGCCAGCCAGCCGATGTCCGTTCCCGACTTCGCCCGCCACCGCCTCTTCGTCGATCACCCCCTCGCGGCGGGGGCGCGCCTGCCGCTGGAGCGCGAACAGGCGAACTACCTGCTCAACGTCCTGCGTCTGCGCGAGGACGGTTCGGTTCTCGTCTTCAACGGACGCGACGGCGAATGGCTCGCCGCGGTGCGCGCGCAGGGACGCAAGCAGGCGGAACTGGAGCCGCTTCGGCCGACGCGCCCGCAACTCCCGGCGCCGGATCTCGTCTATCTCTTCGCTCCGCTGAAGCATGCGCGGCTCGACTACATGGTCCAGAAGGCTGTGGAGATGGGGGCGGGCGTGCTCTGGCCGGTGCTGACGCGCCGCACGCAGGTCTCCCGCCTCAATCTCGACCGCATGCGCGCCAATGCCGTCGAGGCGGCCGAGCAATGCGGCATCCTCGCGCTGCCCGAGATCAGGCCGGAGGCGGCCCTGCCGGCCGCTCTCGCCGCGCTCGAGCCCGATCGCCTCCTCGTCTTCTGCGACGAGGCCATGGAGCAAGACAGCCCCGTTGCCGCGCTCGCGGCCGCGGGGGCGGCCAAGGTCGCCGTTCTGATCGGGCCCGAGGGAGGCTTCGACGAGGCCGAGCGCCGCCAGATATCGGAGCGCCCCAACACGGTTTCGATCTCGCTGGGGCCGCGCATCCTGCGCGCCGATACCGCTGCCGTGGCCGCGCTGGCGCTCGTCCAGGCGACGATCGGCGACTGGCCTCGGCGCTGACGCCACGCTGCCGTTTGGCATGAGAGTGTCCGGGCATGCGCTCGGCATCGTTGTCGAGCGTCGAGCGCTCGCCTATGTCTGGCGCTCCCGAGCCTGATCCACCGCGTCGCCGCGGCCGGAAGCCTGGCCGTCTTCACGCTTGTTCCTGCCGGAGCGCCCATGGCCCGCGACGTGTCCGATACCCATCCGATCGCCTCGAAGGACGATCTCATCGCCTGGATCGCCGCTGGCGAGAAGCCGGCCTCCGCGTTCCGGATCGGGACCGAGCACGAGAAGTTCCCCTTCTATCGCGGCGATTTCGCGCCCGTTCCCTATGAGGGACGCGCCGGTGCCGGCGGCATCCGCGCGCTGCTGGAGGGCATGCAGGAGCGCCTCGGCTGGGAACCGATTCTCGACGCGGGCCACATCATCGGCCTGGCCGGGCCGGAGGGTGGCGGTGCGATCTCGCTGGAACCCGGCGGTCAGTTCGAGCTGTCCGGAGCGCCGCTCGAGACGCTGCACGAGACGGACGAGGAGCTCGCGGCCCATTTCGCCGATGTGAAGGCGGTGGCCGAGCCGCACGATATCGGCTTCCTGCTGCTCGGGGGCTCGCCGCTCTGGACGCGCGCCGAGACGCCGGTGATGCCCAAGGGCCGCTACCGCATCATGACGGACTACATGCCCAAGGTCGGCACGCGCGGCCTCGACATGATGTACCGGACCTGCACCGTGCAGGTGAATCTCGACTTCGCCACCGAGGCCGACATGGTCAGGAAGCTGCGCGTCTCGCTGGCGCTGCAGCCGGTGGCGACGGCGCTCTTCGCCGCCTCGCCCTTCACCGAGGGCAAGCTCAACGGCTTCCAGTCGGTCCGCTCCGAGATCTGGCGCGACACGGACAAGGCTCGCTCCGGCATGCTCGCCTTCGCCTTCGACGAGGGCATGTCCTATGAGGGCTATGTCGACTGGGCGCTCGACGTGCCGATGTATTTCGTCAAGCGCGGCGACACCTATCACGATGTGGCCGGCGCCTCGTTTCGCGATCTGCTGGCCGGCAGGCTGCCGCAGCTTCCCGGCGAGAAAGCCACGATCTCGGATTGGGCGAACCATCTCTCGACGCTCTTCCCGGAGGTCAGGCTCAAGCGCTTCCTGGAGATGCGCGGCGCCGATGCCGGGCCGCCGGAGATGCTGACGGCGCTGTCGGCCTTCTGGGTCGGCCTGCTCTACGACCCGTCCGCGCTCGACGCGGCCTGGGATCTGGTCAAGGGCTGGAGCGCGGCCGAGCGGCAGGGCCTGCGCGATGCCGTGCCGAAGGCCGGGCTCGACGCCGAGATCGCGGGACGCAGCCTGCGCGACATCGCCCGCGAGGCTGTGGCCCTGTCGCGTGCCGGCCTCGCCGCCCGCGCCCGCAAGGACGCCCAGGGCAGGGACGAGACGCGGTTCCTCGATCCGCTCGACGCGGTCCTGGCGAACGGAACCTTCGCGGGCCGGTGGACGCAAGCCTATCGCGGTCCGTGGAACGAGAGCATCGCCCCGCTTTTTCGCGATTTGGCCATCTGAAGCGGCAAAAAAAGCCGGTTTGTTTCGGATTGCAAAAGGCGAGTTAAGGATTTGTGCGTTTCCGCTGCGTAGCCTCGGCGCCATGAAACAGATCATGGCGACATGGGCCGGGTTTGTCCGCGACGAAAGCGGCGCCACGGCGATCGAATACGGGCTGATCGGCGGCCTCGTCTCGCTCGCCGTCATCGGCGGCATGACGACCATCGGCCAGTGGATCCGCTCCGCCTTCGTGGCGATCGCCACGGCGATCCAGCCCGCCTGAAAGCCCCGTTCGCGGCGGAACCCGTCCGGCCGGCGCAGCGCCTATTCCGCAGCGGTCTTGAAGCTCGCCAGATTGTCCAGGCTCTGGATGATGTGCTCGGCCAGCGCGTTCGACAGCACCGACGGATCGAATTTCGTCCTGAGCAGCCCGATCTTGCAGGAGGGCAGGGTGCCGAAGCCTTCCGCCGGGCCCAGGATGCGCATGCCGGGCCGGATCGCGCTTTCCGGCAGCACCGAGACGGCGAGACCCGCGACCACCGCGGCGCCGACAGCCGTCGAGTTCCAACTCGCATAGAGCACGCGGAAGCGGCGGCTCTTGGCCTCCAGGGTCTCGACCGCGGCCTGCCGCCAGTTGCAGGTCGGCCGCCCGAGCGCCAGCGGCAGCGGGTCCTCCTCATGCACGGCGTGCCGCGCCGAGGTCACCCAGAGCAGGGGCTCGATGCGGATGATCTCGCCCTGGCCGCGGCTCTCGACATGGGTGATGATGGCGAGGTCGATGTCGCCCGTGTTGATGCGCTCGGCCAGCATCGGCGTCGGCTCGCACACCACGGTCACTTCGGCGCGCGGGTTCGACCGCGAGAAGCGCGCCAGGATCTCCGGCAGGTAGCGATCGGCATAGTCGTCCGGCACGCCGAGCCGGATGCGGCCCTTCAGATCCGCATCGGCGAAGCTCGCGACGCATTCGAGATTGAGGCGGACGATGCGGCGCGCATAGTCGAGCAGCCGCTCGCCGTCCTCGGTCAGCTTGGCGTGGCGCCCGTCGCGGCCGAAGAGCGGGCGGCCGATACGCTCCTCCAGCCGCTTCATCTGCATCGACACGGCCGACTGCGTCTTGAAGACGATCTCCGCCGCGCGGGTGAAGGAGCCCGTATCCGCGATCGCCACGAAGGTCTTGAGCTGGTCGGCGTCGAGCACATGGGCCATGGCGATCCCCGAAAAAAACGGATCATCAAAATTACTGCTGTCAAACATCATAAGCATTCGTTTTGATGATGGCCAGCCCGGGACTATCGTTCAGGCACGCTTCGGATCCCGGCCGCTCCTTCGGCAGCCCGGTAGTCCGGCGCCGTCGCTCGCACCTTAGGAGGCTGTCATGCTCGTCATGACCTTTGTCACGAAGTCGCTCTCGTCCGTCTCGGCGGGCGTCGTTCGCGTTGCCGCCATGGGGATCAAGCCGGTGACGTTGCTCGTGAAAGCGATCATCCACCGCCGAGAGATTCTGCGCCTCGCCGAACTCGACGACCGCTGCCTCAAGGATATCGGGCTCGTGCGCTCCGACGTGGAGGGCGCGCTCGCGACCTCCTGGCTGCACGACCCCTCGACCATGCTGGCCAGCAGGGCGGAGGCCGGCGCCGCGGTCGCTGCCCGCCGGCGCGAGGAGGCCATGCGCCAGCACGCCCCGTCGCGGGAGGAGCGCGCCTCCGCCGCGACCGTCAATCCCCTTGCGCGTGCCGCCTGACCCCTTGGCGATGCGCGTTCCTGCGGGCGGAGGCTTCGTGCCTCCGCCCTTTTTGCATCGGAGACAGGTCAGCGCCGCGGCTGGCCGCCACCCAGCATCGCGTCGAGGATCGACTTCAGCGCGTTCTGGTGGTCGTCCTGCACCTGCCTGCCGTGCTCGAACATCTGGTTGAGCGCGTCGAGCCCGATCGAGCCCGGTCCCGTCGCGCCGCCTGCCGGCGGGGTGGCCTCTTCCGGCTCCGGCTCGGGCTCCGGCGCGCGCCGGGCAGCGGGCTTCGGCGCGGGCTCGGCTTCGCGCGTCGCCGCCGCGCCGCCGAGCATGCCGGTCAGGATCTGGCCCAGGAGGCCGCCGGGGTCGAACGGATTGGCGCCGGGCTGGGCGCCCGGGGCGGGGCCTCCCCTCGGCGCGCCCGTCGGCTGCGCGCCGGGCATGCCGCCGCCGAACATGCCGCCGAGGATCGCCTCGAGCGGGTTCGCCGGAGCCTGCGGCTGCGGCGGGGGAGCGGGCTGCGCGCCCGGCATCTGTCCGCGCATCATCTCGGCGAACTGGCCGAGAATGCCGCCGAGCCCGGTATTGCCCGCCGATTTGAACAGCCCGCCCATCACCATCGCGGCGATCACCGGCATCATCTGCTTGAGGATCGCCTGGCTGACGCCGCTCGTCGCGGCCGCCTGCGCTGCGACCGCCTGGCTGACCTCCCGAGAGCCGAAGATCTGGCTGAGCACGTCGTTGCCGGCGTTGCGCGCGCCGTCGGGAATGCCGTCGCCATCGGCGTCGTAGAAGCGGGCGAAGGGCGAGGCCGTCATCATCTGGGCGAGGCCGCCGAAGGCATAGGGGTCCTGCGTCTGGCGCTGCAGCCCCATCGAGAAGGCCGGCAGCAGGGCCTCGACCGCGGCCTGGGTCTGCTGTGCCGAGAGGCCGTATTGCCGGGCGAGGTTCTGCATCGCCTGTCCGTTCTGCGCGGACTGCATCATCTCGAACAGGTTCATCATCATGGCCTCCCGTCTTTCGCTGGGGGCGGAGCCGGCCGGAAGGTCCAGGCCGGCATCGGGCGGTTCCGATCGCGTCCCGCGCTGGTTCTCGTGCCGCGCCGGCAGACGATAGCAGGGGGACCCGCCTTGGCAAATCGAACCGCGCCGGTGACGCGCCACTCTTTCGGGCCCGCGTGCCGGCCCTTTCTTGACATCGCCGCGCCGGCCCGGAACAAGGCCATGGATGACGGGGCATGACGGACGAGGACGAGAGGGCGTGACGAAGCCTGCGCTCGACATTCTGCTATGTGCGCCGCGCGGCTTCTGCGCGGGAGTCGTGCGCGCCATCGACGCGGTCGAGAAGGCGCTCCGGCTGCATGGCGCGCCGGTCTATGTCCGCCATGAGATCGTGCACAACAAATACGTCGTCGAATCGCTGAAGCGGAAGGGCGCGGTCTTCGTCGCCGAGCTCTCGCAGGTGCCGGATGCGACGCGGCCGGTCATCTTCTCGGCCCATGGCGTGGCGAAGTCCGTGCCGGCGGAAGCCGAGGCGCGCCATCTCTTCGCCATCGACGCCACCTGCCCGCTCGTCACCAAGGTGCATCGCGAGGCCGAGGTCCATCACAAGCGCGGCCGCCACATCCTGCTGGTCGGCCATGCCGGGCATCCCGAGGTCATCGGCACCATGGGGCAGCTTCCCGACGGGGCGATCACGCTGATCGAGACGCTCGACGACGTCGCCTCGCTCGCGCCGCCCGCCGGCCAGCCGCTCGCCTACGTCACCCAGACGACGCTCTCGGTCGACGACACGCGCGGCATCGTCGAGGCGCTGCAGGCGCGCTTTCCCGATCTGATCGCGCCGCACAAGGAAGACATCTGCTACGCCACGACCAACCGCCAGGAGGCGGTAAAGCGTGTCGCCCCGCTGGTCGACGGGCTGATCGTGGTCGGCTCGCCCAACTCCTCGAACTCGCAGCGCCTGCGCGAGGTGGCCGAGCGCGCCGGCTGCCCGGTCGCGCGGCTGGTCCTGCGCACCGACGAGATCGACTGGTCGGTCTTCGGCGACATCCGCCGCCTCGGCATCACGGCGGGCGCCAGCGCGCCCGAGGTTCTGGTGGAGGAGATCATCGACGCCTTCGCCGAGCGCTACGAGGTGCGCGTCGAGACCGTCTCCACCGCCGACGAGAACGTCTTCTTCCCGCTGCCGCGCGAACTGCGCGGCGACACCGAGCAAGCCCAGACCGCCGCCGAATAGGCCGCGCGGGACCCGCAAAGAGCACGACATTGGCCGTCTATACCGAAGTGCCCGATGAGGAGATGGCCGCGTTCGTCGCGCGCTACGGCATCGGCGATCTGCTCGCGGTGAAGGGCATTGCCGAGGGCGTGTCCAACTCGAATTTCCTGCTGCACACGACCCAGGCCTTCTTCATCCTGACGCTCTATGAGGAGCGCGTCGATCCGGCGGATCTGCCCTTCTTCATCGGCCTCATGGAGCATCTCGCCGCGCGGGGCCTGATCTGTCCCCAGCCGGTCAGGACGCGGGACGGGCAGGCCGTCGGCACTCTGGCCGGGCGCCCCGCCGCCATCGTGACCTTTCTCGACGGCATGTCCGTGCGCCGCCCCAGCGCCGCCCATTGCGGCGAGGTCGGACGCGGGCTTGCCCTGCTGCATCAGGCCGGCGCCGATTTCGGCATGGAGCGGGTCAATTCGCTCTCCGTCGAGCATTGGCGGCCGCTGGCCGACCAGGCCGGCGCCGACGCCGACCGCGCCTTCCCGGGGCTGTCGCGCCGCGTCATGGCCGAGATCGAGCTGCATGAGCACCATTGGCCGCGCGACCTGCCGCGCGGAATCATCCACGCCGATCTGTTCCCGAACAATGTGTTCTTCATCAAGAACAGGCTCTCGGGCCTGATCGACTTCTATTTCGCCTGTACCGACGCCTTCGCCTACGACCTCGCCATCTGCCTGAATTCCTGGTGCTTCGAGCCGGACGCCTCCTTCAACCTGACCAAGGGCCAGGCGCTGCTCGCGGGCTATGAGAGCGTCAGGCCGCTGACCACGGCCGAGGTCGAGGCCTTGCCGCAGCTCTGTCGCGGTTCGGCGTTGCGCTTCCTGCTGACGCGGCTCGTCGACTGGCTGAACGTCCCGCCGGGCGCGCTGGTGAGGCCGCTCGATCCGCTCGAATACGACCGGAAGCTCGCCTTCCACCAGCGCGTCGCCGACGCGCGCGAATACGGGTTGAGGCGATGACCGACACCGTCGAAGTCTGGACGGACGGCGCCTGCTCCGGCAACCCCGGTCCCGGCGGCTGGGGCGCGATCCTGTCCTACAAGGGCAAGGAGAAGGAGCTTTCCGGCGGCGAGGCGATGACCACCAACAACCGCATGGAGCTGATGGGCGCCATCGCGGCGCTGGAGACGCTGACGCGCCCCTGCACGGTCGCGCTCCACACCGACAGCCAGTATCTGCGCCAGGGCATCACCGCCTGGATCCATGGCTGGAAGCGCAATGGCTGGAAGACCGCCGACAGGAAGCCGGTCAAGAACGAGGAGCTCTGGAAGCGTCTCGACGCCGCGCTCGGCCGCCACAAGATCGAGTGGAAATGGGTCAAGGGCCATGCCGGCGACGAGATGAACGAGCGTGCCGACGCGCTGGCCCGCGCCGGCATGGCGCCGTTCAAGCCGGGCGGGCGATAGCCCCGTCCTGCCGCCGCGCCGCGACGAGGGCGGCGAGCCGGCTCCTGATCGCCGCGATCGCCACGTCCCAGGACAATTCGCTTTCGAAGCGCGCGCGCGTCCGGCCGACGAGCGCGGCATAGGCCTCGGGAGCATGCGCGTAGCCGAGAAGCCGGGTCGCGTAGACCGAGGGATCGGTGCCGCCGGGCAGGGTTTCGCCGTTGACGCCGTCGACGATCATCGTCGGCATGCCGCCCGTATCCGAGGCGAAGACCGGCACGCCGAAGCTGGCGCTGTCCGAGATCGCGACGGAGGTGTTTTCCGCGCGGCTGGGCAACAGCAGCGCGAGCGACTGCAAGAACAGCTCTTCCAGCCGGCCCTTATCCTTCCTGGCGTCGATGAAGCCATGCGCCGTCACGAAGGGCAGCCG
Organism: Chelatococcus sp.; assembly: GCA_003248805.1. Taxonomy (GTDB): domain Bacteria; phylum Pseudomonadota; class Alphaproteobacteria; order Rhizobiales; family Beijerinckiaceae; genus Allobosea. The sequence goes on from QFQY01000005.1 coordinate 176,715, forward strand.
GCAGATCTCCTCGCGCGGCGTCAGGCCCACGATGTGCAGTTCGACATCGACGCCGCGGCTGTGGAGGTCGCCCGCGATCTCCACCGCGATGTCGCCGCCCTTGCGCTCCCATTCGACGCCGACCCACAGGAGCTTCAGCGGGCCTCGCAGGCGGTCCGCGCTCCGCGCCCGGATCTCGTCGCCGCTCAGCGTCGAGACATGCTGGGCGCCGATCGGAACCACCGAAACGCGATCGCCCGGCACGCCGTAGCCCGTGCGGATGCTGCTGGCCGCCCATTCGCTGGTGGCGATGACGTGATCCGCGCGGGAGAACGCCTCGCGGTCCACCAACTCACCTAGAAGCTGGCTGGGGCGGCAGATATTCGTCATGGTGGGATAGTAGTCCAGGTTCAGCTCGAACGTGGAATCGACATAGACCGCCCGGGCGGTGCCGTCGGGCAGGCTGGCGGCGGGGATCGTGCCGAGGCTCAGGATGACGTCCGGCTTGTGCTTCGCGATGCCGGCGGCGAACTGCTCCCGGTAGATGGCGGCTATTCTGGGTTCCCGCTCCCAGAGGTAGCGCTGTCCCTTGAGCTTCCAGTAATATTTCTTCGCCCCCTCGGGCAGGCGCAGGCCGGGATCGAGCGGCCCGAGGCAGACGACCTCCGTGTCGCCGCATCTTTGGAACGCTGAATGGATCGCGTGCGGCGTGCCGGACCATGAGCGCGGATCGAGCGGATCATCGGCGGTCGTGGCCAGAGCGATCTTCATGGATCGGCGCCTCGCAACTGTGATGACGAAAGAATTCCCGGCCGGTCATGTCCCGCGCGGCGCAGGCGAAGACTTGAATCCCGTGAAAATCGTCGCCTTTGGAACAGTCTCCATCATGGGATCGTTTCGGCTGGCAAGCAGACATGCGGGTTACCCAACCCGCGCCGGCCTCGGGCGCGGTGTCTCGCCGGCATGTCCGGGGCAGCGGGGCGGCCGCGCAGCCGCGCCGCATCGTCGCGGCGCGGAGCCTTCGCAGGCGGGCGGCGGACCGGCGGTCGCGCGCGTTCAGCGCCAGCCCAGAGCCGGCGCGACATGCTTCAGGATCGCCTCGATGACATGGGCGTTGTAGTCGACGCCGAGCTGGTTCGGCACGGTCAGGAGCAGCGTGTCGGCCTCGGCGATCGCCTCGTCCTTCGCCAGCTCCTTGACCAGCTTGTCGGGCTCGGCCGCGTAGCTGCGGCCGAAGATCGCCCGCGTCTTCTCGTCGATGAAGCCGATCGAATCGTCGCCGTCGTTGCCGCGGCCGAAATAGGCGCGGTCGCGGTCGTCCACCAGCGCGAAGATGCTGCGGCTGACCGAGACGCGCGGCGTGCGCGTGTGCCCCGCCTCCTTCCACGCTTCGCGATAGGCGCGGATCTGCTTGGCCTGCTGGATATGGAAGGGCTCGCCGGTCTCGTCGTCCTTCAACGTCGAGCTTTGCAGGTTCATGCCGAGCTTCGCCGCCCAGACAGCGGTCGCGTTGGAGCCGGCGCCCCACCAGATGCGCTCGCGCAGCCCTTCTGCATGCGGCTCGAGCCGCAGCAGGCCGGGCGGATTCGGGAACATCGGGCGCGGGTTCGGCTGGGCGAAGCCCTCGCCGCGAAGCAGGTCGAGAAAGACTTCGGCATGGCGCCGGCCCATCTCGGCGTCGCTCTGGCCCTCCTCGGGTTCATAGCCGAAATAGCGCCAGCCATCGATCACCTGCTCGGGCGAGCCACGGCTGATGCCGAGTTGCAGGCGCCCGCGCGAGATCAGGTCGGCGGAGCCGGCATCCTCCACCATGTAGAGCGGGTTCTCGTAGCGCATGTCGATGACGCCGGTGCCGATCTCGATGCGGCTCGTCCGGGCGCCGACCGCCGCCAGCAGCGGGAAGGGCGAGGCCAGCTGCCGGGCGAAGTGGTGAACGCGGAAATAGGCGCCGTCCGCGCCGAGCTCCTCCGCCGCGACGGCGAGGTCGATCGACTGGAGCAGCGTGTCGCCGGCCGAGCGGGTCTGCGACTGCGGGGAGGGCGTCCAATGCCCGAAGGAGAGAAAGCCGATCTTTTTCATGGCGCGTGCCTGTCCTGCTCCGCCGCGACGTCGCGGAGCCTCGAACGCCATATAGGCGCGGCGGGCGCGAAAGCGAGATTGCAGGATTGCAAGCGGCCGATGGCGCAGACGGCTGCCGGTGCTGGCTTGCACCTCCGCGGCCCTCGCCCCGAGCAGCCGCGGACGCGGCGTCTCGAAGGATGGTTCGGGGGGCCGGAACCATCTGGAGCATCCGTCGAGACAGCCCTTCGGGCTTCCTCAGGATGAGGGTCGGGGAATTGTCCGAAGCGTCACTCCAGCGGCTGGCGATAGACGATGAAGCCCGATTTCTCGGCCACCTTGTCGTAGAGCTTCTGCGCCTGCTCGTTGCTCTCCTGCGTCTGCCAGTAGACGCGGAAGCAGCCCGCGTCCTTGGCCATCGCGCGGACGGCCTCGATCAGCTTGCGTCCGACGCCGCCGCCACGGGTCTCGGGGACGGTGAAGAGGTCCTGCAGATAGCAGATATCGGCCTCGCGCCAGGTGCTGCGGTGGATCACCCAATGTACGAGCCCGACGAGCTCTCCGTCCTTCTCGGCGACGAAGCCGCCCATCGGCTCGCGGCCTTCGGTCAGCCGCGCGAAGGTGACGTCATCGGTGCCGGCGGGCAGGGTCGCCTTGTAGAAGGCGAGATAGCCATGCCAGAGCGGCGTCCAGCCCGCACGGTCGGAGGCGGCGAGGGGGCGGATCGTGATCTCTGACATGGGCGGTCTCCGGCAGGCTCGATTCCAAGCCTAGCGCCGGACGAGGCGCCTGTCTCATGACAAGCCGGCATCGGAACGATCAGGCGGGATGAAGCGGGGAAGGGAGGGGCCAGGGTCGCATTCGCTCCCGCTCCAACCTAGACATTCGCCACGGCCGCCAGCCCGAAACCGACGCCCGACAAAAAAAGCCCGCGCAGGCCATGTCCCGCGCGGGCCCAGTTCTCATCGCGTCAGCGAGATCAGAGCTGTTCGAGCAGCGCGGTCGCGCCGGAGACGTCGGCCTTGCCGGCGGCTTCCTCGACGTTGAGGGAGGTCACCACGCCGTCCTCGACGATCATCGAATAGCGCTGCGAGCGCGTGCCCATGCCGAAGCCCGAGCCGTCCATCGAGAGGCCGAGCGCCTTGGCGAAATCGCCGTTGCCGTCGGCGAGGAACTCGATGACGCCTTCGGCACCGGAGGCCTTCGACCAGGCGCTCATGACGAAGACGTCGTTGACGCCGGTGACCATGATCGAGTCGACGCCCTTGGCCTTGATGTCGGCCGCCTTCTCCAGATAGCCGGGAAGATGGTTCTTGTTGCAGGTCGGCGTGAAGGCGCCGGGAACGGCGAAGAGCACGACCTTCTTGCCCTTGAACAGGTCGTCGGTCGTCTTCGGCGCCGGCCCCTCCGCGGTCATGACGCGAAACGTGGCTTGCGGGAGCTTGTCACCCACCTTGATGGTCATATCGCCTGATCTCCGTGAAGGGCATCGCGGCCGCGGCCGCGCGCTGCCACGGTTAGGGCTTGCCGGCGGGGATGTCGAGTTCGAGCCGGCTCTCGACCGATCGCGGCTGGCCGCGCAGGGTGAAGATGAAGGGCACCGGCCCGGCCGCGCCCTTGGGCCGCTCGTGGATCTTGACCAGCGCGACCGTCGTGCCGTCGGCCTGGGGCTGAAGCCGCGTCTTGCCGAAGGACCACATGCCCGGCCCCTCGACGAAGATGTCCTCGACCTTGCCCTCCGGCGGCACCTGCAGCAGCAGGCGCAGCGTCGGATCGGCCGCCGTCTCGTCCAGCCTGGCCTCGACGATGGAGGGCTTGTCCTTGTGCTGGCCGGGCTTGAGCAGCGTCGGAACGCGCGCCTCGTAGCTCTCCAGCCTCGGAGAGACCACCGAGGTCACGCCGGGCTCGAGCCAGAGCTGGGTCTCGCCTGTCGCGGGCACGCAGATCTTTTCGCAGACGGCGTATTCGAGCTTGAGGACGACCATGACCGGCCGCGTCGGATCGACCGGCATGACCGACACCGGGATCACGACCTCGCCGACATAGCCGATCGAATAGCCGGCTCCGTCCGGGAAGCGCTCGGGCGCCGGCCAGCGCACGTCGAGGCCGCCGACATTGACCGAGCCGCTCCAGTCGAAGCGGGGCGGCACGCCGAAATCGCCGGGGCTGCGCCAGTAGGTCTTGTAGCCCGGCGACATCACGATCTCGACGCCGATGCGCTGCTTGCCCGATGGCGCGGTCGGTCCCGCGATCAGGCGCAGCGCGGAGTGCTCGCCCTTTGACCAGGGCGAGGTCGCGGCTTCCTGCGCGGAGGCCGCGGTGCCGAGCGAGAGCAGGGCCGCGACGAGGAGAAAGAACCGTTTCACGTCTTTGATTTACGTCTTCGGAGGCAAAATTGCGAACACATCCTCGCGACCGGCCCGGCATGCGCGCCGAACCTTGCTCCGGACAGGCGGTCCGGCCGCTGCGAGCGCAGCGCCCAGCCCCGCAGGACAGGGAGGATCGCGCAGGATTGGGGCGCGATCGCGATCCCGCCCGGCGGCCGCCGGTTTCTGTTTTCAGCGAGGGCGGAAGTGATTTAGCATGCCCTCATGAAGCTCAGCTCCAACCAGCGCATTCGTGGCCGCAGCTATCTCGACGGGCAGTGCCTGATCGCGATGCCCGGCATGTCGGATACGCGCTTCAGCCGGAGCGTGATCTATCTCTGCGCCCATTCCGAGGATGGGGCGATGGGCATCATCGTGAACAAGCCGGCGGGCGACACCCGGTTTCCCGACCTGCTGGTCCAGCTCGACGTCATCCCCTCCGAGGAACTGATCCGCCTGCCGAGCAGCGCCGAGCGCATCCAGGTTCTCCGGGGCGGCCCGGTCGAGACCAAGCGCGGCTTCGTGCTGCACACCTCCGATTTCTTCCTGGAGTCGGCGACGCTGCCGATCGACAACGGCATCTGCCTCACCGCCACGCTCGACATCCTGCGGGCGATCGCGATCGGCAGCGGGCCGGAGAATGCGGTGCTGGCGCTGGGCTATGCCGGCTGGGGCGCGGGCCAGCTCGAGGCCGAGATCCAGTCCAATGGCTGGCTCCACTGCGCCGCCGACGAGGACCTGCTCTTCGACGACGGCATCGAGAGCAAGTACGAGCGCGCGCTGGGCAAGCTCGGCATCGACCCCGCCTTCCTGTCGAGCGAAGCCGGCCACGCCTGAGGGGGCTTTCGCCCGCGCCGCGACGGTGGCTTGGGCGATCAGGCCGCTTCGGTCGAGCTCGTCGTCGCGCCCATCAGCCGGCGGGTCTCGGCGGCGGTCATCGGCTGGCCGAAGACATAGCCCTGCGCGTATTGGCAGCCGAGCTGGTAGAGCTCGATGGCGTCCGACTCGCTCTCCGCGCCTTCCGCCACCACGTCCATGTTCAGGTCGGCCGCGAGCTGCACGATCGAGCGCAGGATCACCGGCGGCTTGCCCGAGCCCATCTGCCTGACGAAGCTCTGGTCGACCTTGATCGTGTCGAAGGGGAAGCGCTGCAGATAGGACAGCGAGGAATAGCCCGTGCCGAAATCGTCGAGGGAGAGGCCGGCGCCGAGATCGCGGATGCGCTGCAGCATCTGCGCGGCGTATTCCGGGTTCTCCATCACCAGGCTTTCGGTGATCTCGAGCTTCAGCGTGCCGGGCAGCACGCGCCGCCGGGCGAGCACGGTCTTCACGTCGTGCAGCAGGTCGTGGCGCAGCAACTGCCGGCTCGACACGTTGACGCTGGCGAAGATCGGCGGGTCGACCTCCAGCGCCGCCTGCCAGGCTTCGAGCTCCCGCGCCGTGCGGTCCATGACATAGACCCCGAGATCGACGATCAGCCCGGTCTCCTCGGCGATGGCGAGGAAATCCTGCGGCATCAGCCGGCCTTCGCGCGGGTGGTCCCAGCGCACCAGCGCCTCGAAGCCCGCGATGGTGCGGTCCTCCAGCCTGACGATCGGCTGGTACATCACCTGGATCTCGCCACGCTCGATCGCCCGGCGCAGATCGCTCTCCAAAGCGAGGCGGTCGTTGCGGTCCGTGCGCATGGTCGGCACGAAGATCTCGATCTTGTTGCCGCCCTGCCGCTTGGCATGCGCCATGGCGAGTTCGGCGTTCTTGAGGGCGTCGTCCTTGCGGGCCGCCGGCGCGGGATCGAACAGGGCGAGCCCGATCGAGGGCGTCAGCACGATCTCGCGATCACCGTAGCTCACCGGCGTCGAGACGGCCCGGCGCACGAGTTCGGCCAGCGCCAGGACGCGCTCGGAATCGCGCTCCGACACCAGGATCATGGCGAAGACGTCACCGCCGATCCGCGCCAGCGTGTCCTGCGCCCGGAGCAGGCGCCCGAGCCGGCGCGCCAGCGTGAGCAGGATCGAGTCGCCGGCCGAGAAGCCGACCGACTCGTTGACCTGCTTGAAGCGGTCGAGGTCGATGACGAGGACGGTCGGGCGGATGTTGTCGTCGGCCCGCGTGAAGCCGAAGACGGCGCCGAGCCGGTCCTGGAACAGCTTGCGGTTGGGCAGGCCGGTCAGGTTGTCGTGGACGGCGTCGTGCAGCATCCGCTCCTGCGCGGTGCGCTGCTCGGTGACGTCGGAGAGCGTGCCGATGACGCGGATGACCTCGCCGTCGGAGCCGATGACCGGCCGCGCCTTGAGGTTGAACCAGTGGTAATTGCCGCCGGCCGCGCGCAGGCGCAGGTCGAGATTGAGCTTGCCGCGCCGCTGCTCCAGCACGGCGTCGAGCGAGACGCGGTAGCGGTCGCGGTCGGCGACATGCATGTGCTCGAACCAGCGCGACGCCGAGCCTTCCAGCGCGCCGCGCGGCAGGCCGAGCAGGGCCTCGATCTGCGGCGAGACATAGATCTTGTCGGCGCTGACGTCCCAGTCGAACACCATGTCGCCCGAGCCGGAGAGCGCCAGCGCCCGCCGCTCGGTGTCGGAGACCAGCCCCTGCGACAGGGCGCCGCCGGCGAAGGCGTGCTGGATCACGGTGAAGCCGATCAGCAGGACGATCAGCACGAGCCCGCCGAGCAGGGCGGGGGGCACGAGATCGCGCTGGAACTCGCCGGTGACGGTGAAGCCCGCCGCCGTGACCCAGACCACGAGCAGGAACCAGGTCGGGATCAGCATCACGGCGCGCTCGTAGCCATGCGTCGCCAGATGCAGGATCAGCACGAAGCCGACCGCCGCGACGGCCGCGATCGAGATGCGCGCGATGCCCGCCGCCATCGGCGCGTCGAAGACCGCCAGGCCGATCAGCCCGGCGAGGCCGAGCACCCAGACGGCGGTGACGTGGCTGTAGCGCACATGCCAGCGCGACAGGTTGAGATAGGCGAAGAGGAAGACGAGCAGCGTCGCCGCGAGCACCACCTCGGCGCCCGCGCGGTAGATGCGCTCTATTTGCGGCGTCAGCGGCAGGATGCGCTGGAAGAACCCGAAATCGAGCCCGGCATAGGCGAGAACGGCCCAGGCCAGCGCGGCGGCGGCGGGGAAGATCACCGCGCCCTTGACCACGAAGATGATGGTCAGGAACAGCGCCAGCAGGCCGGCGATGCCGATGATGATGCCCTTGTAGAGCGTCAGGCCGTTGGTCTTCGCCCGGTAGGCCTCCTGCTCGAAGAGGTAGAGCTGCGGCAGGTTCGGCGATTTCAGCTCCGCCACGAAGGTCACGGTGGTGCCGGGATCGAGCGTGATCAGGAAGACGTCGGCGTCCGGGCTCGGCTCGCGCTCGGGAGAGAGGCCCTGGCTCGCCGTCACCGCCTCGATGCGCCGGTCGCCGAGATCGGGCCAGACCACGCCCGAGCCGATCAGCCTGTGGAAAGGTGCCACCAGCAGCCGGTCGATCTGCTCGTCTGAGTCGTTGGTGAGCGCGAACACGATCCAGTCGGGCCGCGCGCCCGATTCGAGCGCCTTCACCGCGATGCGCCGCACGATGCCGTCCGGCCCCGGCGCGGTCGAGATCTGGATCACGTCGCCGTCGGATTTGTTGCGCTCGACGATGCTGGTCAGGTCGATGACCGGCACGTCCACGGGCACACGCACCGCGTCGACCGCCAGGGCCGGGCTGGACCAGAGTCCCACGAGACACAGCGCGAGGCTGGCGATGGCGAGGCCAAGCCGGAAGATACGGTCGAAAGCGGACAAGCGGAGCTCGGGAAAAGGGCCGGGGATCGTGCCTCGAATGCGGACAATCAGTCCTATCGGCGGCTCGTGGCGAGGGCAAGGCAGCGAGCGCGACGCGGCTCTACCGCCGGTCCTCCGCGTCACGGCCGCGCCTCCCGCGGCGGGTCGCTCGCGAGTGCCGCGTAGAGCAGGTGGTCGGCCCAGACGCCGTTGATCCTGAGATAGGCGCGGGCGAGGCCCTCGCGCTGGAAACCGACGCGCTCCAGCAGCCGGCGCGAGGGCTCGTTGTTCGGCAGGCAGGCCGCCTCGACCCGGTGCAGCGCCAGCTCGGAAAAGGCGAAGCGCAGCGCGCCGCGCACGGCCTCGGTCATGTGTCCCTTGCCGGAATGGCGCTCGCCCATCCAGTAGCCCAGCGTACAGGCCTGCGCGACGCCGCGCCGGACCAGCCCGAGGGTGAGGCCCCCGAGCAGCGCCTCGTTGCGGGCATCCAGGATGAAGAGCGAATAGGCCTCGTCGCCGGCGATTTCCCGGGCGGCGCGCTTGGCGCGCAGGCGGAAGGATGTCCGCGTCAGGTCGTCCTCGTTCCAGGACGGCTCCCAGGGCGTCAGGAAGGCGCGGCTCTCCATCCGCAGTACGGCCCACGCAGCGTAGTCGCCGAGCGCCGGCGGCCGCAGGACGAGGTTCTGCGTCCGGATCAGCGGGCGTGTCGCGGGCTCGCTCGGGAAGCGGAACAGCGCCATCGCGTCAGCTCGCGATGCGGGAGGCGTGGCGCAGCTCCTCCGCCGACGGCAGGCCCTGGACGGGGCCGACCGCCGCGAGGGTCGGCTGCTGACCGAGCAGGGTCCGGCCCGCCGTCCGCACATCTTCCAGCGTCACGGCGTCGAGCCGGGCCGCCAGCTCCTCGCGCGGAATGGCGCGGCCGAAGACGAGCACCTGGCGCGCCATCTGCTCGAGCTTGCCGCCGGGGCTCTCCAGCGAGGCGAGCAGCCCGACCTTCATCTGCGCCCGGGCGCGCGCGACCTCGACCTCGGTCACGTCCTCGACCGCCTGGCGCAGGCAGGAGAGCGCGACCTCGACCAGCTCGCCCGTATCCTCCGGCGCCGTGCCGGCGCCGATGCCGAAGACGCCGCAATCGGAAAACGGCCAGTGGAAGGCGTCGATGGCATAGGCCAGGCCGCGCTTCTCGCGCACCTCCTGGAACAGCCGCGAGGAGAGGCCGCCGCCCAGCACCGAGGAGAAGATCTGGAGCGGGTAATGCGCCCCGCCGGTGAAGGGCTGGCCGGGGAAGCCGAGCACGAGATGGAGCTGTTCCTCGTCGCTGCCGACCCGCGCCTCGCCGCCGGCATAGTGCCCGGCCTCGCGCCGGACCGCGCCGGTCGCGGGGGCCGGGGGCAGGGCCGCGAGATGGGTCTTCGCCAGCGCCACGAGCGCTTCGTGATCGACCGCGCCGGTGGCGGCGAGCACCATGTTGCCGGCGTGGTAATTGCGGCTGAGATAGGCGCGGATCGCCTCCGGCGTGAAGCCCTTCACCGTCTTCGCGGTGCCGAGGATCGGCCGGCCGAGCGGCTGGTCGGGGAAGGCGGCCTGCAGGAAGCGGTCGTAGACGAGATCGTCCGGCGTATCCTGCACGGCGCTGATCTCCTGCAGGATGACGCCCTTCTCGCGCTTCAGCTCGTCCTCGGCGAAGCTCGACGCGGTCAGGATGTCGGCCAGGATGTCGACCGCGAGCGGCAGGTCGGAGCCGAGCACGCGCGCGGTGTAGCAGGTGTATTCGACGCTGGTCGCGGCGTTGAGATCGCCGCCGACGCTCTCGATCTCCTCGGCGATCTGCAGGGCGCTGCGCCGCGCCGTGCCCTTGAAGGCCATGTGCTCGAGCAGATGGGCGAGCCCGTGCTCGCCGGGCAGCTCGTCGCGCGAGCCGGCGCCGATCCAGATGCCGAGCGAGACGGTCGCCGCATGCGGCATGTGCTGGGAGGCGATGCGCAGGCCGGACGGCAGCACCGTCAGCCCGACCGCGGGGTCGTGCCGGCCGCTCGCCTGCGCCGGGGCCAGGAGTTCGGCCGTCTCCGCCGGTCCCGCCACGATCATGCCGCCGCCCCCCTGACGGCACGGGCATTGGCCCGCACGAAATCCTCGATGCGGCCGAGATCGTTCGGAAGCTCGGTCACGCGCTCCCTGCGCTCCATCAAATCGGCGAGGTGGGCCGGAAGCTTCGGCACGACGCCGCTCGCCGCCTCGACCGCCATCGGGAATTTGGCGGGATGGGCGGTGGACAGCACGATCGTCGGCGTCGCCGGATCGACCGCCAGCCGCTTGCGGGCCGCGCCGACGCCGACCGCCGTATGCGGGTCCATCAGGTATCCGGCCGCGTTCCAGCTCGCCCTGATCTCGGCGGCGACGCCGGCCTCGTCGACGGCATGGGCCTCGAACTCGTCGCGGATCCGCGCGAGCGGCCCGGGCGCGATCTCGAAGCGGCCCGACTGCTGCAGCGACTGCATCAGCCGGCGCACCTCGGCGCCGTCCCGGCCATAGGCCTCGAACAGCAGCCGCTCGAAATTGGAGGAAATCTGGATGTCCATCGACGGCGATGTCGTCGCTGCGACGCCGCGCATCTCGTAGACGCCGCTCTCGAGCGTCCGGGTCAGGATGTCGTTGCTGTTGGTGCCGATCACGAAGCGCTCGACCGGCAGCCCCATGCGCTTGGCGACATAGCCGGCGAGCACGTCGCCGAAATTGCCGGTCGGCACGGCGAAGGAGACCTTGCGGGCCGGCGCGCCGAGCGCCACGGCGGAGGTGAAGTAATAGACCGTCTGCGCCGCGATGCGGGCCCAGTTGATCGAGTTCACGCCCGAGAGGCCGATCTCGTCGCGGAAGGCATGGTGGTTGAACATCGCCTTCACGAGGTTCTGGCAGTCGTCGAACGTGCCCTCGACGGCGATGGCATGGACGTTCGGCGCATCCACCGTCGTCATCTGGCGCCGCTGCACGTCGGAGACGCGCCCCTGCGGGTAGAGGATGAAGACGTCGACCCGGTCGAGTCCCTTGAAGGCGTCGATCGCCGCCCCGCCCGTGTCGCCCGAGGTCGCGCCGACGATGGTCGCGCGCTCGCCTCGCAGCGCCAGCACATGGTCCATCAGCCGCCCGAGCAACTGCATCGCCACGTCCTTGAAGGCGAGCGTCGGGCCGTGGAAGAGCTCGAGCAGGAAGAGATTGTCGCCGAGCTGGACGAGCGGGCATACGGCCGGATGACGGAAGCCGGCATAGGCCTCGCCGATCATCCGCGAGAGCGCGCCGGCCTCGATCTCGCCGTCGCTCAGCGCCGTCAGCACGCGCTCCGCCACCTGGGCGTAGGGCTTGCCCGAAAAGCCCGCGATCTCGTCCTGCGCCAGTTGCGGCCAGGATTTCGGCAGATAGAGGCCGCCGTCGCGGGCGAGGCCCGCCAGGAGAGCGTCGGAGAAGGACAGGGCGGGGGCTTCCCCACGGGTGGAGACATGCAGCACGGTGATCGGCCTTCGGTGGTCTGGGCGCCTTGGTCGTTGCAGATGCTATAGGACGGTCGGCGCCTTTGGGCAAAAGCTTGGGGCGGGTGCGGCGTGCTCTCGCATCCTGGATGCTATCGCGGCCCGCGCCCCTTCTCCCCTTGCGGGAGAAGGGGGCCCGAAGGGCCGGATGAGGGGTCGCGCAGGTTTGTCAGGTTTGGCGCGCGGCTCACGATAGACGTCGCGAACCCCCTCACCCTGACCCTCTCCCGCAAGGGGAGAGGGGATCGCTCGCGCTCTTCAAGGCGGCTACGCTGCTGAACGCTGTTCGTTCGCACCCTTCCGCCCCTGCCAGGCATAGGCCGCGAACACGCCGATCAGCGTCAGGGCCAGCGCGAACCAGGTCAGCGCATATTGCAGATGGTTGTCGGGAATGCGTGCGATCAGCTCGCGGGCCTCGACGCCGGCCGGCGGCGTCAGCCCGTCGCCCTCCCGCTCGGCCTCCAGATAGAAGGGGGCCGGCGGCAGCCCGAGCGAGGCCGCGATGGCGGCCGGGTCGCGCGTGTAGAATTCGTGCTGCGCCGGCAGGTCGGCCGGCGTGAAGGGGCCGCGCCCCTCCGGCGCCCGGATGAAGCCGGTGATGCGCGCGGACCCGCGCGCCGGCTGGGTTGCGGCGAAGCGGCTCTCCGGCACGAAGCCGCGGTTGACCAGCACCACGCCGCCATCGGCCAGCCGGAAGCCCTGGAAGACCCAGCGGCCGAAGCCCGAGAGCTGGCGCGTGCCGGGCCCGCCCGAGGCGATCGTCGTTCGCACGCCCGCGAGCGGCGCATCCACGAACGCGCCTTCCGCCGTAACGCGGGTCAGGTCCAGCGCCGCCGGGTCGAGCCCGGGCCAGCTTGCGGCAGGGGGCATGGGGGCGGGCGCGGCCAGCGCCTGCGTGGCGAGCCGGTCGATGAAGGCGCGCTTCTCGCCCATGCGGACGAGCTGCCAGCCACCCAGCGCGCACAGGGTCGTCACGCCGGCCACGGTCAGCAGCAGGGGCCAAAGCAGGCCGGCGCGGCGGGGGCTCGCGGAACTCACGGTCCGCGCCTGCCTTCCTCGGCCTTGTGCGCATATTGCAGCGCGACCGCGAGACCCTTCATCGGCCGCAGCAGGGCGAGGCAGGTGAAGACCGCCAGAGGCAGCCAGATCACGAGGTGCAGCCAGATCGGCGGCTCATAGGCGATCTCGACGACCAGCGCCGCTCCCAGCACCGCGAAGCCGGCGATCAGCATGATGAAGACCGCCGGCCCGTCGGCCGAGTCGGCGAAGGCGAGATCGAGCCCGCAGGCGGAGCAGCGCGGCCTGAGCTTCAGGAAGCCCTCGAAGATGTGGCCCTCGCCGCAGCGCGGGCAGCGGCCCTTCAGGCCGGTGGCGTAGGGCGATGGAAGATGCTCGGACATGGCCTCGGCGGTCTCCAAAATGGAAAAGGCGGCCGAGGCCGCCTTCCTTCGTCATTGCGAGGAGCGGAGCGACGAAGCAATCCAGGGGACGGAGGGCTGCCGCTTCTGGATTGCTTCGCTACGCTCGCAATGACGGGTTGATCTCAATGGGCCGCCGGTGTGCCGGAGCCCCAGACATAGATGGCCGCGAACAGGAACAGCCAGACCACGTCGACGAAATGCCAGTACCAGGCCGCGAATTCGAAGCCGAGATGCTGCTTCGGCGTGAAATGGCCGAGATAGGCGCGGTAGAGGCAGACCGCGAGGAAGATCGTGCCGATGATGACATGCGCGCCGTGGAAGCCCGTCGCCATGAAGAAGGTGGCGCCGTAGATGTTGCCCGAGAAGGCGAAGCTCGCATGGGCGTATTCGTAGCCCTGCACGATCGAGAACAGGATGCCGAGCCCGATCGTCAGCCACAGGCCCTGCTTCAGCCCGTTGCGGTCACCCTCGAGCAGCGCGTGGTGCGCCCAGGTCACCGTGGTGCCGGAGGTCAGCAGGATCAGCGTGTTGAGCAGCGGCAGATGCCAGGGGTCGAAGGTGTGGATACCCTTGGGCGGCCACACCCCGCCGGTGACGTCCTGGCGCTGGAAATTGATCGATTCGTTGACGAACAGGCTGGCGTCGAAGAAGGCCCAGAACCAGGCCACGAAGAACATCACCTCGGAGGCGATGAACATCAGCATGCCGTAGCGGTGATGGAGCTGCACCACGCGGGTGTGGTGGCCCTCGCTCTGCGCCTCGCGCACCACGTCCGTCCACCAGGAGGCCATGGTGTAGAGGACGCCGATGAGACCGGCGCCGAAGACGAGCGGCCCGATCTTCATGCCGCCGAGCCCCAGCGACTTCATCCACATCACGGCGCCGATCGCCAGCACGGTCGCGCTGATCGAGCCGATCAGCGGCCACGGGCTCGGATCGACGAGATGATAGTCGTGGTGTTTGGTCTGTGCCCCGGCCATCTCGTTCAGTCTCCCTGGAGGACGGCGTCGCGCTGCTCTTCCGGCAGTCGCGGCATTGTTACAGCTTCGGATTCGGTGCGTCACCCCGCGCAGGCGCGGCGGCGCCCTCCATGACCGGCTGCCCGGCCTTGGAGGGGAAATAGGTGTAGGACAGCGTGATCGCCTTGATCCCGTCGAGCTCGCGGTCCTTGGCGATCTCCGGGTCGATGTAGAACACGACCGGCGCTTCCATGCTCTCCCCGGGCTTCAGCGTGTGCTCGGTGAAACAGAAGCACTGGATCTTGACGAAATACCCCGCCGCGCGTTCGGGCTGGACGTTGAAGGTCGCGATCCCGGTCGAGGCGCGGCTGCCGGTGTTGGTGATCTTGTAGAAGATCGTCCTCGTCTCGCCGATGCGCAGCCGGACATCCGCGCTTTCCGCCTCGAAGCGCCAGCCCAGCCCCGGCGCGACATTGGCGTCGAAGCGCACATTCATGCTGCGTTCGAGGATCGTGCTCGCCCCCGCGGTGCCGGTCCGCGGCGTGCCGCCGAAGCCGGTCGCCTTGCAGAACAGGTCGTAGAGCGGCACGGCGGCGAAGGAGAGCCCGGTCATGCCGAACACGACGCCGGCGCAGATCAGCGCCGTGCGCCGCGCGCGATCCTGCGGGGACATGTCCGACGCCGTCGCCATCTAGAGCGGCCTGTTCAGGATCGCGGGGCCGGTCTTCACCAGCGTCACCACGAAGAAGAAGACCACGAGGCCGCCGAGCACGAGCGCGAGCGCGACCGAGCGGCGCCGCCGGCGAGCCATGTCCTCCGGCGAGAAGGCGGCAGGGGGCGTGGGCCGCGGCGGCTCGCTCATCCGATCACCTGGGGCAGCGCCCACATCAGCCCGAGCCCGTGTTCCGCCAGCAGCGTCGCGAACAGCAGGAAGAGATAGAGGATCGAGAAGCCGAACAGCGAGTAGCACGCCTTCTTGGCCGCCTCGCCCTCGGTCGTCAGCAGCACGCGGACGGCGAGCGCGATCATCATGAGCCCGGTCGAGACCGAGACGGCGAGATAGATCAGCCCGCCGAAGCCCATCAGCGCCGGCAGCACGGCGACCGGCGCCATCACCAGCGAATAGGCGAGGATCTGGCGGCGCGTCGCGGTGGGGCCGGCGACATTGGGCAGCATCGGGATGCCGGCGCGGGCGTAGTCGGCCGATTTCACCAGCGCGAGCGCCCAGAAATGCGGCGGCGTCCACAGGAAGATGATCGCGAAGAGCACGAGGGACCGCAGGCCGAACTCGCCCGTCACCACGGCCTCGCCGATCATGGGCGGGAAGGCACCGGCCGCGCCGCCGATCACGATGTTCTGCGGGGTCCAGCGCTTCAGCCACATCGAATAGACGACGGCGTAGAAGAAGATCGTGAAGCCCAGCATGGCCGCCGCCAGGACATTGGTCACGAGGCCGAGCACCAGCACCGAGCCGATCGACAGCGTCAGCCCGAAGGCCAGCGCCTCGGAGGGCAGGATGCGGCCGGCGGGGATGGGCCGCCTGGCCGTGCGCGCCATCAGGCGGTCGATATCGGCGTCGTACCACATGTTGAGGCAGCCGGAGGCCCCGGCGCCGACCGCGATCGCCAGCAGCGAAGCGAGCGCGATCACGGGATGGACATGGCCGGGCGCCACCGCCATGCCCGCCAGCGCCGTGACGATGACGAGCGACATCACGCGCGGCTTGAGCAGGGCGAAGAAATCGGCCGCCTCGCCCGGCGAGGTCAGCGCCGAGCCCATCGCCGCGTTCATGGCGACGCCGTCCTGGCGGGGCTCGATCCGGTCGAAGGCAGCCGACATCCGTAACTCGTCTCGACGTCTGCGGGCGGCGGGCCGTGGGGCCGGCCGCCCTGAAAGGGTCTAGTGGTCCGAGCCGACGATGCGCGGCAGCGTCTCGAACTGGTGGAACGGCGGCGGCGAGGAGAGCGTCCACTCCAGCGTCGTCGCGCCTTCGCCCCACGGATTGTCGCCGGCCAGCTCCTTGCGGGAGAAGGCGACATACACCCCGTAGAAGAAGATCAGCAACCCGGCCGCGAAGATGTAGGAGCCGATCGACGACCAGAAATGCCAGCCCGCGAAGGCATCGGGATAGTCGACATAGTGACGCGGCATGCCGGCCAGGCCGAGGAAGTGCTGCGGGAAGAACAGCAGGTTCGCGCCGATGAAGGCGACCCAGAAATGCAGCCGGCCGATCCAGTCCGGGATCATGTAGCCGCTCATCTTCGGGAACCAGTAGTAGAAGCCGGCGAAGATGCCGAACACGGCGCCGAGCGACAGCACGTAGTGGAAATGCGCCACCACGTAATAGGTCGCGTGCAGCGAGCGGTCGACGCCCGCATTCGCGAGCACGACGCCGGTGACGCCGCCGACCGTGAACAGGAAGATGAAGCCGATCGCCCAGACCATCGGCGCGGTGAAGCGGATCGAGCCGCCCCACATCGTCGCGATCCAGGAGAAGATCTTCACGCCCGTCGGCACGGCGATGACCATCGTCGCGAAGACGAAATAGCGCTGCGTGTTGAGCGAGAGGCCGGCGGTGTACATGTGGTGCGCCCACACGATGAAGCCGACGACGCCGATCGCCACCATGGCGTAGGCCATGCCGAGATAGCCGAAGATCGGCTTGCGGCTGAAGGTCGA
>QFQY01000069.1 GCA_003248805.1 Chelatococcus sp.
GCGTCGGGAAGGCGATCAGCGAGAGCTCGTTGATCGGCGTGCCGTCCTGCTTCTCCGGCGGGCGCAGGATGGTGAAATGCACGAGGTCGACATTCGCGTCGGCCTTGAGCAGGTTGCGCCAGGTGCGCTCGCCGGGATGGGGCTCGCCCGAGACCAGCAGCACGCGCAGCTTGTCCCGGACGCCGTCGATGGTGACGACGGCGCGGTTGTTGGCGAGCGTCAGCTCGTCGTCGAGCGGGGCGGCTTCGATTTCGACGACGTTGGGGCCGCCGCGGTCGATGCGGACCGGGACCTGGACGATCTCGCCGGCCGTGACCTGGCGGCGGGCGATGACCTCGCCGTCGCGGCGGATGGTGAGCCCGGCCCGGCCCGGGCCGTTGGTTTCCAGCACGCGCAGGCGGATGATCTGGTCCTTGCCGACGATGCCGAAGCGCGGCGAATCGACCAGGACGATGCGCCGGTCGATCTCGGCGTTGCGGCCGGTGGTGAGGACGTGGAGCGGCGCCTTGAGCCCGAGCGCGTCGGCATTGGCCGGGGCGTCATGGGCGAGGCCGTCGCTGATGACGATGGCGCCCGCGACGCGCTCCGACGGCACGTCGGCGACACTCGCGGCCAGCGCCTCGAACAGGCGCGTGCCGTCGCCCGACCCCTGCGCGTCGCGGACGTCGACGACGCGCGTCTCGACATTGCCGAGCCCGCGCAACTGGCGCTCGACCTCGGCCTGGGCGGCGTCGGTCTGGGCCGTGCGGTCGGCGAGGCGGTTCGAGGCCGAGCGGTCGACCACGACGGAGACGACGTCCTTCACGGGTTCGCGATCCTCGAAGACCAGTGAGGGGTCGGCCAGCGTCAGGGCGAGCACGGCCAGCGCCAGCGCGCGCAGGATGGCGCTGCGGCCGGCGAGCACGATGGCCGCGCCCGCCGCCACGGCCGCCAGCACGCACAGAGCGATCAGCAGCGGCAGCGGAACCAGCGGGGCGAAGGAGAGGCTCCACATGGCGCTTACTGTCCCAGGCGCTCGAGCAGGGCCGGAACATGGACCTGGTCGGCCTTGTAGTTGCCGGTGAGCGCGTACATCACGAGGTTGACGCCGGCGCGCAGCGCCATCTCGCGCTGGCGCGGATCGGAGCCGGAGAGCGGCACCAGCGCCTCGCCGCGCCGGCCGGTCGCCCAGGCGGCGGCGAGATCGTTGGAGGTGATGACGATGGGCGAGACGTTGTCGCCCGCGCGCGCCGGGCGGCGCCCGTCCTCGCCCGCCGGGGGCAGCACCTCGACCCAAGTCGTGCCGCTGTCATAGCGGCCGACGAGCCCGTCGAGGATGTAGAAGGTCTTGGTCAGCACATGGTCGCGCGGCAGCGGCTCGAGCTCCGGGATATCGAGCGTCTGCAGCATGCGCCGGAGCTGGTCGCCTTCCGGCGTGGTGCCGCCGCCGGGACGCGCGCTCATGGCGTCGCGCGTGTCGAAGATCACGAGGCCGCCGCCCTTCATATAGGCTTCGAGCTTGCGCAGCGTCTCGGCCGAGGGGATCGGGCGGCCGGCGACGATCGGCCAGTAGAGCACGGGGAAGAAGGCCAGCTCGTCGCGCTCGGCATCGACGCCGACGGCATCGCCCGGTTCCAGGGCGGTGCGCGCCGCGAGCACGCTGTTGAGGCCGCCGAGACCGGCCTTGGACATGTCGTCGACCGCCTTGTCGCCGGTGACGACATAGGCCAGCCGCGTCATGGCGCCGTTGGCGATGAGGGCCTGCGGGATCGGCGGGCGGTTCTCGGGCTGGGACGCGGGCGCCGGTTGCGCGCGGGCAGGGTCCGGCGACAGGCCGAGGCCGAGCGCCAGGGCGAGCAGGATCGCCGCCGGGGCGGCCCGGCGCGCGCGGGCGAAGCCGAGCCTGCCGCCGAGCCAGAGCGTCGCCAGCGTATCGGCGACGAGCAGCAGTAGCGCGAGCACGAGGAGCTGCGGGCGCAGATCCTGCGCGATGGGCCGGTCGACGGGAAGGATCGGCGCGCCCAGCGCGGCGAGGTCGAGCGCGGTCAGTCGGTCCGTCGGCGTCAGCGCGTTGACGGCGAGCGAGCCGTCCGCCGGGCCGTAGATGCCGGGGGGATGGATCAGGACGGCGCGGCCGGTGAAGTTGCGGGCGACGGGCTGGGCGGTGGCGGGTGGGGCGCGGAAGGCGCCCTGGCCGTCGAGGACTCGGGAAGGCGACAGGGTTTCCACGCGCGCATCCTCTCCCTGGACATCCGCGGCCGGACCCGTGCCGGCGAGGCCGACGATCCGCCGCAGCATTTCGACGAAAAGGCCCGACAGCGGCAGGTTCGACCATGTCGTGTCGGCGGTGACGTGCATCATCGCCACCATGCCGTCGCCACGGCGCTCGCCGGTGACGACGGGCGTGCCATCCTCCAGCGCCGCCCAGGTCTTGCGGGCGAGATCGGCCTCCGGCTCGGCCAGGATCTGGCGGCTGACGCGGACGTCGTCGTTCAGCTCGAGGCCGAAGAAGGGGCTCTCTCGCGTGAACGGCGCGAGCTTGCGCGGCGCGTCCCAGGAGAGGCCGCCGCCGAGCGTGCGCCCGCCCCGGCGCAGGCGCACGGGGGTCAGCTCGTCGGAGGCCGCCGCCAGCCGCGCGCCGGCGAAGCGCAGCAGCACGCCCCCGCGCTCGACGAAGGCGGTGATCTTGCCCGCGGTGTCGCGGTCGAGCGCGCCGATATCGGCGAGCACCAGCACGGAGAGGTTCTGGGCGAGCAATTCGCCCACGGGGTCGGTCGAGCCCTGGCGCGGCTCGCGAATCTCGGCGAAGGGCGAGAGCGCGCGCGAGATGTAGTAGGTCGGAGACAGCAGGGGCTGCGCGGTGTCGGTCGTGGCGCCCGAGACGATGCCGACGCGGCGGCGCTTGGCGCGGTCGTCGAGCAGCGCCACGGCGCCGGCGCTGCGCTCGCCCACGACCTCCAGGCGGGAGACCGCGTTGCGGACCTCGATGGGAAGCGTCAGCCGTGCGCTGGTCTCCAACTGCGAGCCCTCGAAGACGAAGGGGGCGTCGCCGAGCGGCAGGCCCTTGAGGTCGAGCGCGCGGACAGTGCCGGTGGCGGGCGCGGCGACGTCGGGCCGCAAGACCTTCACGGCGAGCGCGCCGGCGAGGTTCTCGGGCGCCGCGAGCGCGATCTGGTTGGCGGGGCTGGCATGGATCGAGAGCCGGCGGGCCTCGGCCTCCTGCCGCAGCCGGGCGAGGAAGGCCGTCTCGTCGGAGAGCGCGATGCCGTCCGAGATCCAGACCGTCTCGGCCTCCGGCGTCGCGCGCAGGAAGGCCTCGATGCGCGGCAGATGGGCGACCCGGTCGGGCGCATGCGGCTGCAGCGCGAGCGCCCGCAGCCGTTCGAGGGCAGAGCGCGGCTCCGTCAGCGCGATGTCGGCCGGAGCTTCGGCCAGCCCGACGATCGCGACCGGGCGGCCTTCGCGCACGGCCGCTGCGGCACGCGATCCCGCCACGGCGAGGCGCTCCGGCCAGTTGCCGGCCGCGCCGAAGCCGTTGTCGACCAGCAGCAGCATCGGGCCGCGCGCCGGTCCCGCCTCATGCGCGGGGTTCCAGACCGGGCCGGCGACGGCGAGGATGGCGAGCGCCGCCACCGCCATGCGCAAGGCCAGCAGCCACCAGGGCGTGTGGGCCGGCGTCTCGCGCTTCGACATCAGGTCCGCCATGATCTTCAGCGGCGGAAAGTCGATCCGTCGCGGCCGGGGCGGCGTCACGCGCAGGATCAGCCAGAGCGCGGGCAGCACGGCCAGCGCGGCGAGGGCCAGCGGGGCGGAGAAGGCGATGGGGAGCGCGTTCAGCATCGGCTATCTCCCCGTTCCACGCGCGGCCGCCACGAGGCTCGCGACGCGCAGCACGCCCTCGCTCGCCGGGCGGTCGGTGCGGTGAAGCGTCAGCGTCCAGCCGGCCTTGCGGCAGGCTTCCCGGATCGCCTCGCGATGCGCTTCCAGCCGCTGGCGATACTCCTCGCCCCAGGACCCGGCGTCGCCGACGCGCAGCGACAGCCCGTCCTCGAGATCGAAGAGCTCGGCCTGCCCGGAGAAGGGGAAGGTCTCCTCGATCGGGTCGGCGATCAGGAGCAGATGGCCACGGGCGCCGCCCGAGGCCATGGCGGCGATGCGCCCGGCGAGCGCGCCGGCCGGCGTCAGCCCGTCCGTCACGATGATCGCCTCGGCGAGGCGCGGCAGGGGGACCTCGGGCGGCAGGTCGGCTTCGGCGCCCTTCGTATCGGTCGCGATCGCCTGCGCCAGCATCTCGACGATGCGGCGCGAGGCCAGCGCCCGCGTCAGCCCGAGATGGCCGACGCGCTCGCCGCCCTCGACCAGCGTCTCGGCCAGCGCGAAGCCCGCGACCAGAGCCCGGTCGACCTTGGGCGCCAGCGCCAGCGAGGAGGCGAAGCCCATCGAGGCCGAACGGTCGATCCAGAGCCAGACGGCGTGCGAGGCCTCCCATTCGCGTTCGCGCACGAACAGATGCCCGTCCCGGGCCGAGCGGCGCCAGTCGATGCGGCTCGAGGATTCGCCCGCCACCAGCGGACGGTACTGCCAGAAACTCTCGCCCGGGCCGGCGCGTCTGCGACCGTGGATGCCGTGCACGCTGGCCGAGACACGCCGCGCCTCCAGCACCAGCCGGGGCAGGCGGGCGGCGAGATCGAGCGAAGCGTTGAGAACCGGCGTCGCCGGCTGGCGTTCGGCCGTGCCGAGAACGCGCGTGCGCAGCATCCGCTTCCGCCTCCCTATCCGAGCCGTTCGACGAGCTTGCCGATGATGCCCTCGACGGTCTCGCCATCGGCGCGGGCGGCGAAGGTCAGCGCGATGCGGTGCTTCAGCACCGGCAGGGCGAGCGCGGCGATGTCGTCGACGGAGGGCGCGAGGCGGCCTTCGACGAGGGCGCGCGCGCGGGCGGCAAGCGTCAGCGCCTGGCTTGCGCGCGGGCCCGGGCCCCATGAGAGCTTGTCGGTGATGGCGCGGTCGCCGTCGCCGGGGCGGGCCGAGCGGACGAGGTCGAGGATCGCCTCGACGACCGTCTCACCCACCGGCAGGCGGCGGACGAGGCGCTGGGTCGACATCAGCGTTTCCGCCGTCATGGCCGCGACGGGCGCATGGTCGGAGGCGCCCGTCGTCTCCAGCAGGATGCGACGTTCGGCGTCGCGGTCGGGATAGTCGACGTCGATTTCGAGCAGGAAGCGGTCGAGCTGGGCTTCCGGCAGCGGATAGGTGCCTTCCTGCTCGATCGGGTTCTGCGTCGCCAGCACATGGAAGGGTGCGGGCAGGTCATAGCGCTCGCCGCCGATGGTGACGTGGTGCTCCTGCATCGCCTGCAGCAGGGCCGACTGGGTGCGGGGCGAGGCGCGGTTGATCTCGTCGGCCATCAGGAGCTGGGCGAAGACCGGGCCCTTGATGAAGCGGAAATGGCGCTTGCCGTCGGCGGTCTCGTCCAGCACCTCGGAGCCGAGAATGTCGGAGGGCATCAGGTCGGGCGTGAACTGGACACGCCGGCCGGAGAGGCCGAGCACCGTGCTCATGGCCTCGACGAGGCGGGTCTTGGCAAGGCCGGGCACGCCGACGAGCAGGCCGTGGCCGCCCGCGAGAAGCGTGATGAGCGAGAGATCGACGACCTTCTCCTGGCCGAAGATGACCCGGCCGATCTCCTTGCGCGCCGCGCCGATGGCGCCGAGCGCGGCCTCCGCCGCCTCGACGATGCCGCTGTCGAGGCTGATCGGCGCGTTCGCCTCGCGGGTCTCGCTCGCACGGGCTGGGCTCACCATGTCGATCTCCTTCACGCCTCGTTGTCGCGCCACCCGGCGCCGCGAACTTTCGACCATCCGGGTCGTTCAGTGTGGGGCGACCCCCGCAGAGGCTCAAGGCCCTAACGGCCCGCTGCACAGGACTCGGCTTCACGATTATGTAGAGTTCAAGGCGGAGGACGCGATGCAACCAATATGCCGCATACGACGGGCACGGGGTTTTCGATGAGCGGGACCGCCAATCCGATGGAACGGCTGGCGGCCGCGCTGGCGGCGGGCCGGCGCGGCGCGGCGCCGGTCGAGCGCTGGAATCCGCCGTTCTGCGGCGATATCGACATGCGCATCGCGGCGGACGGCTCGTGGTCCTATCTCGGTTCGCCGATCGGCCGACAGCCGCTGGTGAAGCTTTTCTCCTCCGTGATCCGCCGCGACGGCGACGATTACTTTCTCGTGACCCCGGTCGAGAAGCTGGGCATCACGGTCGAGGACGCGCCGTTCCAGGCGGTCGAGATGGCGGTCGAGGGCGAGGGCGACGGGCGCGTCGTCGCCTTCCGGACCAATGTCGACGACCTCGTCGAAGTCGGGCCGGACCACGCCCTGCGCTTCGCGCCGGGTGAAAACGACGGGCTCAAGCCCTATGTCCATGTCCGGCGCGGGCTGTGGGCGCGGCTGACGCGCGCGCTGACCTATGATCTGCTGGCGCTGGGCGAGGTGCGGGACGTGGATGGCAGGGAGATGTTCGGCGTCGCTGCCGGTGGCGGCTTCCATGTGGCGCTGCCGGCGGCCGCGCTCGGGGACGACGCTGCGGCATGATCCCCGGACCCGCCCTCAACCTCACCGCCGAGCAGTTCGCGGCGCTGGCCCGCAGGCGGCTACGCGCGGAACCTCCGGCTCTCGGAGACGTGATCGCCCGGCCGCGCGGCGACCACGAGCACCAGCCGGAACCGATGGCGCAGCCCGACGAGACGCGCGCGATCCCCGCCGCCGTCCTGATCCCGGTGGTGGCGCGGCCGGAAGGGCCGACGGTGCTGCTGACGCAGCGCGCCGCCACTCTGCGCAGCCATTCCGCGCAGGTCGCCTTTCCCGGGGGGCGGGTCGACGCGGTCGATGGTTCGCCGGTCGTGACGGCCCTGCGCGAGACCGAGGAGGAGATCGGACTTGCGCGCGAGCGCATCAGCACGCTCGGTTTCCTCGACGCCTATCTGACCGGCACGGGCTATCGCATCGTCCCTGTCGTGGCGCTGGTGGAGCAGCCCTTCGCGCTCACGCTCAATCCCCACGAGGTCGATCACGCCTTCGAGACACCGCTCTCCTTCCTGCTTGATCCGGCCAATCACCGGCGCGAGGGGACCGAGTGGAAGGGCCGGTACCGGACCTACTATGCGATGCCCTTCGAGGGCCGCTATATCTGGGGGGCAACCGCCGGCATGATCCGCAATCTCTACGAGCGGCTGGCCGGCCAGGACGGATGAGGGGCGGACCCTCCTCCGCCCGCGACGGATAAGGGCCCATGCTGCGCGCGATCATCGAAGAGGTTCTGCTCTTCGTCCTGCCCTTCTGCATCTTCGCCGGCTATCTCATCGTGAACCGGCGCAATCCGCTCGATGTGGAGCATTGGAGCCCGCATGTCTTCCGGCTCGCGATCGCCGGCTTCGTGCTCTCCATCGGATTCATCCTGGTGAGCGGCTGGTACGCCCCGCGCAACCAGGGGGCCTACGAGCCGCCGCACATGGAGAACGGCGTCCTCGTGCCCGGCCGCTTCAAATGAGCGTCGAAGTCCGGCGCCAGCGCATCGCGGCCTTCCTGGCCCAGCCGCTCCTGGCGCGCCTGCTGCGGGCGCTCGACGGCGATGGCGAGGAGACGCGCGTCGTCGGCGGCTCGGTCCGGGACCTGCTGCTCGGCGAACCGGTCGGCGACGTCGATCTGGCGACCACCGCGCTGCCCGAGGAGACGATGCGGCGCGGCCGCGCCGCCGGCTTCAAGGCCGTGCCGACCGGGATCGACCACGGCACGGTGACGCTCGTCGGCGAGGGCACGGGCTTCGAGGTGACGACGCTGCGCCGGGACGTCGAAACCGACGGCCGCCGCGCCACCGTCGCGTTCGGGCGCGATTTCGTGGCCGATGCGCTCAGGCGGGACTTCACGGTCAATGCGCTCAGCCTCGGTCAGGACGGCGTCGTCCACGACCATTGCGGCGGCATCGCCGATCTGGCGGCGCGACGCATCCGCTTCATCGGCGACGCCACGACGCGCATCCGCGAGGATTATCTGCGCATCCTGCGCTTCTTCCGCTTCCATGCGCGCTTCGCCGGCGGGCCGGTCGATGCCGAGGGCTTCGCCGCCTGCGTCGCCTGCCGGGCGGGGCTCGAGGGCCTGTCGCGCGAGCGGGTCCGCGCCGAGCTGATGAAGCTTCTGGTGGCGCCGGGCGCGCTCCCGGCGCTGCGGAGCATGGCGGAGGGCGGCTTGCTCATGCCCATCCTCGGGCGAGTGCCGCTGCTCTCGCGCCTCGCGGCGATCGCCGGCGATGGCGGGGGCGGAGACGTCTATCCGGCCTTTCGGCTGGCCGCTCTGGCCGTGAGGGTGCGCGAGGACGCCGCGGCGCTGCGCGAGCGCCTGAGGCTGTCGAATGCCGAGTTCGACCGGATCGAGCGGCTGGCGCTCGCGCTGGAGGCGCTGGCGGGCCGCAGCGAGCCGCCCGAGATCGTCGGCCTGCGCCGGCTCGGCCTGCGATTGGGCGCCGACGCGGTCGCGGGCGCGCTGGTCCTCGAGGCCGCCACGGCGCCCGCGCACGAGCAGGAACTCTGTCGCGCGCTCGTCGCGGAACTCGGTCGCACTCCACCCTTCCGACCGGGCGGGCGCGAGACGATGGCGCGCGGCGTGCCGGCCGGCCCGGCTGTCGGGCGGGTGCTGGAGGAAGCGCGCCGCCTCTGGATCGAGGCCGGCGCGCCCGGCGGCGAGGAGGAGCAGCTTCGCTGCGTCGATGCCGCCGTCCTCGCCTGCAATATCCGGGGAGCCGGATGATTCCTCAGGGCCACCTGACCGTGGGCGGCATGGAGGACAGGATCGAGTCGACGTTGCCGCCGGTCTTCAGCCCGAAGATCGTGCCGCGATCGTAGAGCAGGTTGAACTCGACATAGCGGCCGCGCCGGATCTGCTGCTGCTCGCGCTGCGCCTCGGTCCAGGGCTTGCCCATGTTAGTGCGCAGGATCGGCGGGTAGCTCGCGAGGAAGGCCTCGCCCACCGCCTGGGTGAAGGCGAAATCCGCCTCCGGATCGCCGGTCCAGAGATAGTCGTAGAAGATGCCGCCGATGCCGCGCGGCTCGTTGCGGTGCTTCAGGAAGAAATACTCGTCGCACCAGGTCTTGAGGCGCTCGTAGTCGGCCACCTTCGGGAAGGCGTCGCAGGGCGCCTTCATCGCGGCATGGAAGGCGCGCGAATCGGCGTCCTCCTGATTGCGCCGCGCATCGAGCACCGGAGTCAGGTCGGCGCCGCCGCCGAACCAGGGCTTCGTCGTCACGACGAAGCGGGTGTTCATGTGGACGGTCGGAGCGTTCGGGTTCCAGGGATGCGCGATCAGCGAGATGCCGGTGGCGTGGAAGCGCGGATCGACGCCCGCGCCCGGAATCTGGCCGGCGAATTCGGGCGGGAAGCTGCCATGCACGGTCGAGACATGCACGCCGACCTTCTCGAAGACGCGGCCCTTCATGATCGCCATCACGCCGCCGCCGCCATCGGCGCCGTCATGGTTGGTGCGCTTCCAGGGCGTGCGGACGAAACGACCCGGCTCGCGCGGCGTCTCCGGCGCGAAGGGGCCGGAGGCATCGTCCTCCACCGCCTCGAACGCGGCGCAGATGCGGTTGCGCAGGCTCTCGAACCAGGCGGCGGCGCGAGGCTTCAGGGCCTCGACCACGGCGGGGTCGGCGGGAATCGGGTCACGCGGAACGTCGTTCATGGCTCACGTCCTTCGGCTCGGATAGCCGTTCGTCTGTCTCAACGCCTCGCCGATTACCATCGCGGCGGCCAGCGCGACATTGAGCGAGCGCAAACCCGGCTGCATCGGAATATGCACGGTCGCGTCGGCTGCCGCATAGACTTCGGCCCCGACTCCGGCGGATTCGCGGCCGACCATGACGATGTCGTCCGGCTGGAAGACGAAACCCGTATGGGGCGTGGCCCCGTCGGTCTCGGCCAGCACGAGGCGCCTGCCGCTCTGCCGGCGCCAGGCCTCGAAGGCCGCGAAGGAATCATGCCGGGCGACGGCGGCCCGCTCGAGATAGTCCATGCCCGCGCGACGGAAATGCCGGTCCGAGACATCGAAGGCGGCGGGCTCGACGATGTCGACCGCGACACCGAGGCACGCGGCCATCCGGATCATCGTCCCGGCATTCTGCGGGATGTCGGGCTGGTAAAGGGCAAGTCGCAGCATGGCGACCGGCGTTCTAGACCAGAACGGCCGGCGGCGCTAAGCGCGGCCGGCCGCGTCGCGGTCAGTAGGCCATGAACAGCGGCACGGGCGTGTCGTCGAGCAGCGAACGCGTCACGCCGCCCAGCACGGTCTGGCGGAACCACGAGTGCACGAAGGCGCCCATGACCAGCATTTCGGCGCCGGAGGTGGTCGCGTGCTCGCGCAGGGTGCCCGCGACACCGTCCTTGCCGACCGGCAGCTTCGCGAGATCGGCGACGATGCCGTGCCGGGCGAGGTAGCCGACGAGCTCCTCGCCCGAGGTGTTGTGGCTGAGGTCCTTCTCTCCGGTCACGACCGTGACCGTGACCTTCTGCGCCGCCGCCAGCAGCGGGAGCGCGTCGGACACCGCGCGGGCGGACCGGGCGCTGCCGTCCCAGGCGATCGAGATGCGGCGCGGCTGCGGGTTGCCGCCGTTGCGCGGCACCACGACGACCGGACGGCCGCTGTTGAAGAGCGCTTCCTCGATGCCGTAGCGGCTCTCGGCGATGGCGTCGGGGCCCGAATCCAGGATGGTCACGTCGTTCAGCCGGGTCAGGTGGTTGAAGCGCTTGGCCAGGTCCTCGAAGTAGAGGTCCGGCTGCTCGACGGCGAAGCCGATGCCGGCCTCGGTGGCGGCGGCGGTGGCCGTCTTGGCCGTCGCGGTCGCCATGGTGCGGCGGCGCTCGTTCTCGGTGCCGACGAGATCGCCCGCGAAGCCGCCGATGGCGCTATAGGGAACCGAGACCTTCGGCACGAAGACGAAGAACGTCGTCTGACCGCCGAAGCGGCGGGCGAGGCCGAGCCCGAAATCCAGCGCCGGCGTCGCCGCGCCGGTCGTGTCCTCGGAGGGGGCGAGGCCGATGAGGATCGTCTTGAAATCGTGTGACACGCTGTTTCCTCCTTGCCGACGGACGTCTCAAACGGACTCGACCGAGACGATACGGTAGGTGTGCATCTTGCCGTCCTCGTCGCGGATCGAAGCATATTCGCCGATGACGAAGCGTTCCTCGTTGAAGTGGAAGGCGTCCTCCTCGTCGGCGACGTCCTTCCGGTAATCGATGTACCAGGCACCGCCCGGCTTGCGCGCGAGATGGCCGGCGCGAACCTCGCCATCCTCGGTGAAGCGGCGGACGCGGCACTTGTCCTTGTTGGCCCGCCAGGCATCGGCATCGATGTGCCCCCGATGGTCGAGGGGCATGACGATCTCGTAGCCATCATGGCGGCTGCCTTCGGGATGTCCGGGCTCGCGGGCGAGTTCGAGACGAGCCAGGTAGAAGCCATCGGGCAGGGACGTCATGCGGTTGTTCTCCGTCGGCCAGGAGCGATGCCGGACCAAGCATCAGCTGTGTATTGGTCTGGCCGGGATCAAGCTGCGCCGAATTGACCGAGATCAATTCGCCCCCCTCGCATGATCGACGCCTCCGTCCGCCGCGCGGGACGGCAATGCGGTGGGCGAGGGCTCGCCAAGGCGCGCGCCCGTCATTATGTGAGCCTCAGGTTCGCCGGTCCGAAGCCGGCCGCCAGAACCCGTCCCTCCGCTTTCCGGCGGCCAAGCCTCGAAGTGGCCCGACATGTTCCGCCCCCTGTTTCGCTGGCTCGAAAGCCGCATCGACGTCTTCGCGCCCTTCGACGAGCGGGAGACTCCGCCTCACGGCGTCTGGCCCTTCATGTGGCACCATATCAAAGGTGCGAAGGGCTGGATGGCGCTGATCATGCTGACCGGCCTCGGCTTCAGCGGCATCGAGGCGCTGATGTACCTGATGGTCGGCTGGTTCGTGGATCTGCTGACCACGCATCCGCCGGAGGTGGTGTTCCGCGAGCATGGCTGGCTGCTGGCCGGGGCGGCCTTCCTGATCGTGGTCGTCCGGCCGCTGATCTATTTCGCGAACCACGCCATCGTCGACCAGGTCGTGGTGCCGCCGCTGACCAACCAGATCCGCTGGCGCAACCATGTCTACACGCTCGGCCACGCGCTCTCGTATTTCCAGAACGATTTCGCGGGCCGGCTGTCCTCGCGCGTCATCCAGGCCGGCCAGTCGATCCGGGGCGCGACGATCGAGATCATCGACGATCTCTGGTACGCGCTGGTCTTCGCCGCGGTTGCGATCGGCTTCTTCGCCAGCGCCAGCGTCTGGCTCGCTCTGCCCGTCCTGGTCTGGCTCGCGGGCTATGTCGCGCTGCTGGTCTATTTCGTGCCGCGCGCGAAGCGGCGCTCGGAGGCCAACTCGCATGGTCGTTCGGCGACGACCGGGCGCATCGTCGACGCCTACACGAACATCCTGACGGTGAAGCTGTTCGCGCGCTCGGACGCGGAGCGCTCCTCGGTCAGGGAGGCGCTTTCGGCCTGGAACACCTCGTTCCTGAACCTGTCGCGGCTGATCACCGGCGTCAGCGTCATCCTGCAGGCGCTGAACAGCGCCCTGGTCGCGGCCACGGCGGCGGTCTGCCTGTGGCTGTGGAGCCATGGCGAGATGACGCCGGGGGCCGTCGCGGCCTCGATCGCCCTGTCGCTGCGGCTCGTGCAGATGTCCGGCTGGCTGATCCATCTCGTGCGCGGCGTGTTCGAGAATCTCGGCGCCGTCCAGGAGAGCATGGAGACGATCGCGCGGCCGCACGACCTCTCGGACGAGCCCGGCGCCGCGCCTCTGGTCGTGCGCGAGGGCGGCATTCGCTTCGAGGCCGTCCGCTTCAGCTACGGCCGGGGCAGCGGCCTGTTCGAGGGGCTCGATCTGTCGATCGCGCCCGGCGAGAAGATCGGCCTCGTCGGGCCCTCGGGGGCGGGCAAGTCGACCCTTGTGAACCTGCTGCTGCGGCTCTACCCGCTGGAAGGCGGGCGCATCCTGATCGACGGGCAGGACATCGCCCACGCCACGCAGGATTCGCTCAGGTCGCAGATCGGGGTGGTGACGCAGGATTCGTCGCTGCTGCATCGCTCGATCCGGGACAATATCGGCTATGGCCGGATCGGCGCGACCGAGCCGGACATCGAGCAGGCGGCGCGGCAGGCGGCGGCCTACGACTTCATCGCCGGGCTCGGCGACCAGGAGGGGCGGCACGGCTTCGACTCCCGCGTGGGCGAGCGCGGCGTCAAGTTGTCGGGCGGACAGCGCCAGCGAATCGCGATCGCCCGCGTGCTGCTCAAGAACGCGCCGATCCTGATTCTCGACGAAGCGACCTCCGCCCTCGATTCGGAGGTCGAGGCGGCCATCCAGAGCCAGCTCGAGACCCTGATGCACGGCAAGACCGTCATCGCCATCGCGCACCGGCTCTCGACCATCGCCGCGCTCGACCGCCTCGTCGTGCTCGACCGCGGCCGAATCGTCGATATCGGCCGTCATGAGGAGCTGATCGCGCGCGGGGGCCTCTATGCGCGGCTGTGGGCGCGTCAGTCGGGCGGCTTCCTGGCGACGGCGGACCGTGAGCGGGTTCCTTCGGGAAGCGCATGAGCGTCACTCTTTCGTCGACGGTAGACTTCCTCCAATCTGCATGTACAAAGGGCTCGACAGTGACGCTCGGCCGCATTGCGGAGGCGTCACGGCCCCGATAAGACGGCCTTCAAGGCTGCACTTCGAGTTGTTCCAGCTCGAAGATAGACGGGCACGATACTGGGGAGCGAGATTACGTGGCGGACTCTGCCCACACGACACATGCATCCGGCACGCGCCGGGATTTCCTGATGTTGACGACCGGCGCGGCCGGAGCCGTCGCTGTCGGCGCCCTCGTGGTTCCGCTCGTCAGCCAGCTTGCGCCCGATGCGCAGACCATCGCCGCCGGCGCGCCGATCGACGTCGACCTCGCCCCGATCGCGGAGGGCCAGGCGATCAAGCTGTTCTGGCGCGGCAAGCTGATCTTCGTGCGTCACCGCACCAAGAAGGAGATCGAGGAGGCGCGCGACGTCAACGTGGCGAGCCTGCCCGATCCGCAGCCCGACTCGGCGCGCGTGAAGGAGGGCCATGCGGAGTGGCTCGTCGTCTACGGCAACTGCACCCATCTCGGCTGCGTGCCGCTGGGCAATGCGCCTGGCGATCCGAAGGGCGATTTCGACGGCTGGTTCTGCCCATGCCACGGCTCGCACTACGACAGCTCGGGGCGCATCCGGAAGGGGCCGGCTCCCCTCAACCTGCCGATCCCCCCTTACGCCTTCACCGCGGACACGAAGATCAAGATCGGCTGAGCCATGTCCGGCTCGCTCTTCGTTTCCCCGCGCCACGTTCTTCTCGTCACGACTGACGAAGCCTCGAGGCCTCCGGCATGAGTGGTCACAGTTCCTACAATCCGAAGACCGGGATCGAGCGCTGGCTCGATGCGCGCCTGCCGATCGTGCGGCTCGTGCACGATTCGGCGGTGTCCTATCCGGTTCCGCGCAACCTCAACTATCTGTGGACCTTCGGCGGCATCCTCGTCTTCATGCTGGTCGCGCAGATCATCACCGGCGTGATCCTGGTGATGCACTACACGCCGCATGCGTCGATGGCCTTCAACTCCGTCGAGCATATCATGCGCGACGTGAACTATGGCTGGCTGCTGCGCTACCTGCACGCCAACGGCGCCTCGATGTTCTTCGTCGCGGTCTATGTGCACATCTTCCGCGGCCTCTATTACGGCTCCTACAAGGCGCCGCGCGAGGTGCTCTGGATCCTCGGCGTCGTCATCTTCCTGCTGATGATGGCGACGGCCTTCATGGGCTATGTCCTGCCCTGGGGCCAGATGTCCTTCTGGGGCGCGACGGTCATCACAAACCTGTTCTCGGCGCTGCCGGTGATCGGCGAGACGATCGTCACCTTCCTCTGGGGCGGCTTCTCGGTCGACAATCCGACGCTGAACCGCTTCTTCTCGCTGCACTACCTGCTGCCCTTCATGATCTTCGGCGTGGTGATCCTGCACATCTGGGCGCTGCATCATGTCGGCCAGAACAATCCCTCGGGCGTCGAGGTGAAGGACGCGAAGAAGGACACGGTGCCCTTCACGCCCTATGCGACGATCAAGGACCTGTTCGGGATGGTGTGCTTCTGCATCGTCTTCGCGTGGTTCGTGTTCTACCAGCCCAACTTCATGGGCCATGCCGACAACTACATCCCGGCCAACCCGGCCGCGACGCCGGCCCATATCGTGCCGGAATGGTACTTCCTGCCCTTCTACGCGATCCTGCGGGCCATTCCCGACAAGCTCGGCGGCGTCATCGCCATGGGCTCGGCCATCGTCGTGCTGGCCTTCCTGCCCTGGATCGACACCTCCAAGGTACGCTCGATGAGCTACCGGCCGATCGCGCGGCAGCTCTTCTGGGCCTTCGTCGTGGTCTGCATCGGTCTGGGCTATCTCGGCGCGATGCCGGCGGAAGGCGGCTATGTTCTGGCCTCGCGGGTCTTCACCGCGCTGTATTTCGGCTTCTTCGTGGCGCTGTTCGTGGTCGGGCTGTTCGAGCGTCCGAACTCGCTGCCGAACTCGATCGCCGACTCGGTGCTGGGCGCGGCCAAGGGCGGCTCGGGGGCACAGCTCGCCGCCGCCACCGCGGCCGAACCGAACATGAAGGGCTGAAGACGATGAGCAAGACGTCATTCCGCCTCGCGCTGGCCGGCCTCGCCGCCGGCCTGTCCCTCGCGTCCGGCGCCGTGCAGGCCGCCAGCGACCGCGTCATCCCGCCGGCGGTCTCCTGGTCCTTCTCGGGGCCGTTCGGCACCTTCGATCGCGCGCAGCTGCAGCGAGGCTTCAAGGTCTACAAGGAGGTCTGCGCGAGCTGCCACTCCATGTCGCTGCTGCGCTTCCGCAACCTGTCGCAGCCCGGCGGCCCGGAGTTCACGCCGGGGCAGGTCACGGCTCTGGCGGCGACCTACCAGATCAAGGACGGCCCGAACGAGTCCGGCGAGATGTTCGATCGTCCGGGACGTCCGGCCGACGCCTTCCCGGCCCCGTTCGCCAACGAGCAGGCCGCGCGCGCGGCGAATGGCGGTGCCTATCCGCCCGATCTCTCGGTCATCGCCAAGGCGCGCACCTATGAGCGGGGCTTCCCGAAGTTCGTCTTCGACATCTTCACCCAGTACCAGGAGCAGGGGCCGGACTATCTGCACGCCCTGCTGACCGGCTACAGGGACCCGCCGAAGGATTTTCCGCCGCTGCTGCCGGGGCAGAACTACAACACCTACATGCCCGGCCATCTGCTCGCGATGCCGAAGCCGCTCAACGATGGCCAGATCGAATATCCGAAGGGGCCGGACGGCAAGTCGCCGGTGCCGGAGACCGTCGACCAGTATTCGCGCGACGTGTCGGCCTTCCTCGTCTGGGCGGCCGAGCCGCATATGGAAGCGCGCAAGCGCCTCGGGATGCAGGTGATGATCTTCCTCGCGATCTTCGCGGGGCTGCTCTACTACACCAAGAAGAAGATCTGGTCGCGCCTGCCGGACGGCTCGCCGGCGCACTGAGCGCGATCTCGACGAGGCCCCCGGAGACGGGGGCTTTTTCGTCGCTGGAGGGCGGTGGATCGTCGCAGGCGGTTTACAGGCCCGGCGCGCCGCCCTAGATTTTCAGCAGTCCCAGATCGCCGCGCGCCCGACCGGACGCGACGACGGCGATCGATCTGTTTGTTGTCGCGTCGGATTGTGCCGAGAAGAGCCTGAGGCTTTTCGGTCCGATGCGGGAGACGCCAAAGGGCCTGCGGTGATGACGACGATCGTGCTTGTGTCGCTCCTTGCGTTCCCGGCCGTGCTGCTGGTGGCGCGCCGGGCGGCCGCTCCGGTGGCGATCCGCGTTCGTCGCCAGCGTCGATGAGCCAGGCGGTTCTGGGGATCATCGGCGGGTCGGGCATCTACGACCTTCCGGGCCTCATCGATCTGCGCGAGGAGCGCATCGCGAGTCCGTGGGGCGAGCCCTCGGACGTGCTGCGTATCGGCCGCATCGGCAACACGAAGATCGTGTTCCTGCCGCGTCATGGCCGAGGCCATGTCATTCCCCCCTCTGAGATCAATTACCGCGCCAATATCGACGTGCTGAAGCGCGCGGGCGTGACCGATCTCGTCTCGCTGTCGGCCTGCGGCTCCTACAAGGCGGAGCTCTATCCGGGGTTGTTCGTGCTGGTCGACCAGTTCGTCGACCGCACGGTCGCCCGTGCCGGCTCGTTCTTCGGGCGGGGCTGCGTGGCGCATGTCTCGTTCGGCCATCCCGTCGGGCCGCTCCTGCAGCAGCGGCTGGCGGACGCCGCCGAAGCGGAGGGCATCGGCTTCGTGAAGGGCGGAACGCTCGTCACCATGGAAGGGCCGCAGTTCTCCACGCTCGCCGAATCGCTGACCTACAAGGGGCTGGGTTACGACCTGATCGGCATGACCGCGATGCCGGAGGCGAAGCTCGCCCGCGAGGCCGAGATCACCTATGCGACGGTCGGCATGGTGACCGACTACGATTGCTGGCACGAGGACCATGGCGCGGTCGACGTGTCCGTCGTGATCAAGATGCTGCATGACAACGCCGCGAAGGCGAAGCGCCTCGTGGCCAGGCTCGCTGCCGGTTTTCCCGCCGAGCGCGAGCCTTGTCCGGCCGGCTCTCACAACGCGCTCGACACGGCCATCGTCACGGCGCCGGATTCGCGCGACCCGGCGCTGCTGGCGAAGCTCGACGCCGTGGCGGGGCGGGTGCTCGGCCGCTCTTGACGCGGCAGCGCCTCGATCATTGGAGCGAATATCGCATTCGGCCCGACGATCCGGCTTCCTGTTTCAGCACCGGCTTTTCCGAAAAAGCCGCATTCCACCTTTCGGGCCGATGCTCTAGGCCCGACCAAGACGCGCTGCCCTGCGGGACCTCACCTCCATGAACCTTGCCGATACGATCCGCGCGATCCCGGACTATCCCAAGCCCGGAATCGTCTTTCGCGACATCACCACCTTGCTGGGGGACGCGCGTGCCTTCCGCCGGACCGTGGACGAGCTGGTGCAGCCCTTCGCGGGGCTGAAGATCGCCAAGATCGCCGGCATCGAGGCGCGGGGGTTCATCCTCGGCGGGGCGGTGGCGCACCAGCTTTCGGCCGGCTTCGTGCCGGTGCGCAAGAAGGGCAAGCTGCCGCATGAGACGGTCGGCATGAGCTACGAGCTCGAATACGGCACGGACGAGATCGAGGTCCATAAGGACGCGGTGGAGCCGGGCGAGCGGCTGCTGCTGGTCGACGATCTCGTCGCCACCGGCGGCACGGCGGAAGCCGCCGTCAATCTTCTGTCGAGCCTCGGCGCGGAGGTCGTGGCGGCCTGCTTCATCGTCGAGCTGCCGGATCTCGGCGGGGCCGACCGCGTCAGGCGGCTCGGCGTGCCGGTTCGCACGCTTGTCTCATTTGCCGGGCATTGATCTGATGCGAAGCCTCGCCGTCATTGCGAGCGCAGCGAAGCAATCCAGCTTCGTCGGCCGCGGCGCTTCTGGATTGCTTCGTCGCTGCGCTCCTCGCAATGACGGAGAGGGGCGACACCGTACATGAAGATCGAGGGACGGCATTACCGCACCATCTGGCTCGCCGAGGACGGCTGGCGCGTCACCGTCATCGACCAGACGCGGCTGCCCTTCCGCTTCGAGACCGTGACCCTCTCCTCGGCGGAGGAGGCGGCGCAGGCGATCCGGACGATGGTCGTGCGGGGTGCGCCGCTGATCGGCGCGACCGCCGCCTATGGCGTGGCACTGGCGATGCGGGCGGAGGCATCCGACGGCGCTCTCGCGCAGGCGCTCGCCCTGCTCGGCGCGACCCGGCCGACCGCGGTCAATCTGCATTGGGCGCTCGAGCGCATGCGCCTGCGGCTCGCGCCGCTCGCGGCCTCTCTCCGGACCGAAGCGGCCTATGCCGAGGCTGCCGCCATCTGCGACGAGGATGTGGCGCTCTGCCGGGCCATCGGCGAGCACGGCCTGCCGCTGATCCGCGCGGTCGCGGCGCGCAAGCCCGAAGGGCGGCCCGTGAACATCCTGACCCATTGCAATGCCGGCTGGGTCGCCACGGTGGACTGGGGCACGGCGCTGTCGCCGATCTACATGGCGCATGACGCCGGCATCCCGGTCCATGTCTGGGTCGACGAGACGCGGCCGCGCAACCAGGGCGCGGCGCTGACCGCCTTCGAGCTCGGCGCCCATGGCGTGCCGCATACGGTGATCGTCGACAATGCGGGCGGGCATCTGATGCAGCGCGGCGAGGTCGACATGGTCATCGTCGGCACGGACCGGACCACCGCGACGGGCGACGTCGCCAACAAGATCGGGACCTATCTCAAGGCGCTGGCGGCGCATGACAACGGCGTGCCCTTCTATGTCGCCCTGCCTTCGCCGACGATCGACTGGACTCTGGACGACGGCCTGGCCATTCCCATCGAGGGGCGCGCGGCGCGCGAGGTCACGCATATGACCGGGCTCGACGAGACGGGCGGCGTGGTGAGCGTCCGCGTCGTGGCGCCGGGCAGCGAGGCGGCCAATCCGGCCTTCGACGTCACGCCGGCACGGCTCGTCACCGGGCTCATCACCGAGCGCGGCGTCGCTTCTGCCTCGGCCGAGGGGCTGGCCGGGCTCTTTCCCGAACTGGCGCGAAGGGGCGCGACATGAGCGAAGCGGCGTTGCGGGCGGAGATCGTGGCGGTGGCGCAGGCCATCGACAAGGCGGGCTTCTGTCCCTCGAAATCCGGCAATGTCTCGGCGCGCTTCGGCGAGGGGCTCCTGATCACGCCCTCGGGCCTGCCCTACGCGCAGACGAAGCCGGAAGACCTGATCCAGCTCTCGGGAGACGGGGCGGTGCTCTCGGGCAGCCGCAAGCCGTCCTCGGAATGGCCCTTCCATGTCGAGATCTACAAGGCGCGCCCCGACGCGCAGGCCATCGTCCATACGCATTCCCCGCGCGCGACGGCCCTCGCCAGCACGCGCCGGGGCATCCCCGCCTTCCATTACATGATCGCGCTCTGCGGGGGCGAGGATGTGCGGTGCGCGGACTACGCCACCTTCGGCTCGCCGGAACTGGCGCAGAACGCGGTCCGCGCGCTGGAGGGGCGCAAGGCGGTCCTGCTCGCCAATCATGGGGTGATCGCGATCGGCGGCTCGCTTGCCGGCGCGCACCAGATCGTCGCCGAGGTCGAGAACCTCGCGGGGCAGTATCTCGATATTCTCGCTTCGGGACTCGAGCCGGTCATCCTCGACGCAGAGGAGATGGCCCGCTGCCTGGCGCGCTTTTCGGGCTACGGCAAGCTCGGGTGAGGCTCAGCCCGTCCTGCGCTCGATGAAGACGCTGCCGTCGAAGCTGAAGACCTCCTCGCCCTTCTGGTTCACCGCCGTGTTGCGGTGGAAGAGCAGCCCCCATTGCGGCCGCGAGGCACTGGCGCGCTTGTCCTTCACCGTCGTGCGGTAGGTGATGCGGTCGCCCGCGAAGACGGGCTTCGACCAGCGCAGATCGGTGAAGCCGGGCGAGGGCCCCAGGCGCGGCGGCGCCTGCGTGGACATGGCCCGGAAGGCCGCCTCCTGGCGCTGGCGGTGGACCACCATCGTCGCCATCCAGACCGAAGCCGTGTGCCAGCCCGATGCGGCGAGCGCGCCGAAGGAGGACGCCCGCGCGGCGGCCTCGTCCATGTGGAAGGGTTGCGGGTCGAAGGAGCGGGCGAAGGCCACGATCTCCTCGGCGGAGAAGACGAGGCTGCCGAGCTCGTGGCTCCCGCCGATCTCGACATCCTCGAAGAACCGCGCCGCTTCCGGCTCGGCATCGGGCGGCTCAACCTCGTTCGGCCTGGTCGGCGGGACATAGACCGGCGGGTGCGCGAGCCAGTCGCCGGCCGGCAGCTCGGTGCCGGAGCCGCGCCGGCCGAACATGATCCAGTTGACCTGTTCCAGCACCGGCTCGCTGCGCTGGTTGACCAGTTCAAGGCGGAAGCGGACCAGGCCCATGGCGGGGCGCGAGCGCGATTCCCGCGTCTCGAGGATGGTGCGGCGGGCGTGCAGGACATCGCCGGGCTTCACGGGCCGAAGCCATTTCACCTGCTCGATGCCGGGCGAGCCCATGCTGGTCGAGTGGAGCAGGAACCCCTCGGCGACGAGCCGCATCAGCAGCGAGCAGCTATGCCAGCCGGAGCCGATCAACGTGCCGAGGAAGGTCTCTTTCGCCTTCTCCGGGTCGACATGGAAGTCCTGGGCATCGAAGCGCGAGGCGAAGGCGATGATGTCGTCCTGCGAGACCGCGACGCGGCCGGTCTCGGCCGTGTCTCCGGCGACGAAGTCCTCGAAATACAGCATCGCAGGCCGGTCCCGGCTCAGTTGGCGAAACGGAAATGCAGCACGTCGCCGTCGGCGACGACATACTCCTTGCCCTCGAGCCGGAACTTGCCGGCCTCGCGTGCACCGGCCTCGCCCTTGTGGGCGACATAGTCGGCGAAGGCGATCGTCTCGGCGCGGATATAGCCCTTCTCGAAATCGCTATGGATGACCCCCGCGGCGGCCGGGCCCTTGGTGCCCTTCTCGATGGTCCAGGCGCGCGCCTCCTTGGGGCCGACCGTGAAGTAGGTGACGAGGTTCAGGAGCGCGTAGCCGGCGCGGATGACGCGGTTGAGGCCGGGTTCAGCCAGGCCGACGGCTTCCAGATAGTCCTTCTGGTCGTCGGGCGGGAGAACGGCGATCTCGCTCTCGATCTTGGCCGAGACCACGACCGCGACCGCGTTCTCCTCCGCCGCGCGCGCCTTCACCGCCTCCGAGAAGGCGTTGCCCTTGTCGGCGCTGGCCTCCTCGACATTGCAGACATAGAGCACGGGCTTCGACGAGAGCAGGCCCAGCATCTCGAAGGCCTTGCGCTCCTCGGCCGCCACCTGGACGAGGCGGGCGGGCTTGCCGTCACGCAGCAGGACGAGGCAGCGGTTCATCAGCTCGGCCAGCTCCTTGGCCTCCTTGTCGCCGGCCTTGGCCTTCTTCTCCAGCGGCTGGACGCGCTTCTCGAGGCTTTCGAGATCGGCCAGCATCAGCTCGGTCTCGATGATCTCGATGTCGTTGATCGGCGCGACCTTGCCCTCGACATGGGTGATGTCGCCATCCTCGAAGCAGCGCACGACATGAGCGATGGCGTCGCATTCGCGGATGTTGGCGAGGAACTGGTTGCCGAGCCCTTCACCCTTCGACGCGCCGCGCACGAGGCCGGCGATGTCGACGAAGGTCAGGCGTGTCGGAATGATGTCCTTGGAGCCGGCGATCGCCGCGAGCTGCTCGAGCCGGTCGTCGGGCACCGCGACGTCGCCGACATTCGGCTCGATCGTGCAGAAGGGATAGTTGGCCGCCTGCGCCGCCGCCGTCTGCGTCAGCGCGTTGAAGAGGGTCGACTTGCCGACATTCGGCAGGCCGACGATACCGCATT
>QFQY01000070.1 GCA_003248805.1 Chelatococcus sp.
TCGCAATCCGCCCCGTGCGCCGAGGGGAGATGGAATCATAAAATCAGCAAGCGCGGTAGGTTCTTGCGGGTGTCCAGCTCGTTAGGAGCTCGATCCGGATCGCTATTTCGTCAGACTGTTGGGGGGCACCTCAGAACCTATAGTCAAGCTGTCGGATTTCCGCGCGTGAATTTGCGGGAACTCAAAACTTCTTACGTTCGCCGGCTGGTGCGAATCGGGCTCGACTATGAGGTCGTCCGGCGCCGTGCCAGGCTTTCGCAAATCGATCAGGTCGCCAGGTCGTTTAACCGGGATGTGAGGGCGCAGGGCTGATCTGCAATTGGCAGGCGACGACACCCCAAGTCTAGCCTGCTTTTTTTGACCGTCTCAGACTCAACTAAAGGGGATCCGACTCCGATAGAAGGGGTGACTCCAGAGCCCCCTGAGCGAAAGTGGGCATGATTCGCATAAGACATATTATGGAACTAAAATCGATTGCGCCGGTCTCGCAGCTCTCGCGAGAATGGCGGCTGCCGGTCGGGTTCCCGCGATCGTCGCCGCCAGCGCGCCATGCCGCGCGGCTCGGACATGGCGCGATGCCGGTTTCGCTTCATCGCCCAACGCTCCCCGGCACGCGCCGCTTCGGCTTGTCGTCAGGCGACCGAACGGAAGCCGCTGCCTTGCGGTTGACGCTGACCGCATGAACGAGAGGCCTGACACCAGCCTCAGCGGCACGCGACAGCGCGGTCCCGCGCAAGCTGTCGCGACCGCGCGCCTTCGCGCGGCGAAGCGAACCGCGAGATATAACCGGAACCTATAATACAACTATCATTCGCGGTTGATTCCACTCCGGCGGGAGAAGATCGTCCGATTACGGCTCTGTCTTCGTTCACATCCGCAGCCGCATGCAACAGGGATATCCAGATGGCTGAGTTCATCGTCGGCGGCGCGCAGCTCGGAGCGATCCAGAAGGCGGAGGATCGCGCGAGCGTCGTGAAGCGCATGATCGCGCTGCTCGATGAAGCCGCCGCGCGCGGCGTGACGATGCTGGTCTATCCCGAGCTGGCGCTGACCACCTTCTTCCCGCGCTGGTATGCCGAGGACCGGGCCGAGTTCGACCACTGGTTCGAGCGCGAGATGCCCAACGACGCGACGCGGCCGCTCTTCGAGCGCGCCGCGGCTCTCGGCGTCGCCATCACCTTCGGCTATGCCGAGCTCACGCCCGAGGGCGAGCACTACAACACCTCGATCCTGACCGACCGGACCGGCAGGATCGTCGGCAAGTACCGCAAGGTGCATCTGCCGGGCCATGCCGAATACGATCCCACCCGCGCGCATCAGCATCTCGAGAAGCGCTATTTCCTGCCCGGCGATCTCGGCTTCAACGTCTGGCGCAACGAGGGCGTGGTGATGGGCATGGCGATCTGCAACGACCGCCGCTGGCCGGAGACCTATCGCTGCCTCGGCCTGCAGGGCGTCGAACTGGTGACGATCGGCTTCAACACCCCGTCCGTGAACGGCCACAAGAGCGGCGAGGACATGCCCAAGCGCCTGTTCCACCACGAATTGTCGGTGCAGGCCGGCGCCTATCAGAACTCGACCTATGTCGCGGCCATCGCCAAGGCCGGCAACGAGGACGGGCACCACCTCATGGGCGGCTCGATCATCGTCGATCCCGACGGCTTCGTGATCGCCCGCTCGCAGACCGAGGAGGACGAACTCATCACGGCGGAATGCGATTTCTCCCGTTGCGCCTTCGGCAAGACGACGATCTTCGATTTCGAGCGCCACCGGCGCACCGAGCATTATGGGCGCATCACCGGCCAGACCGGCGTCATCGTCGAAGTCTGAGCCGCAGCGCGCCAGGAGAGCCACGCATGTCCTCATCCCATTTCGACACCGTCATCCATGGCGGCACGGTCGTCACCGCCAACGACACGTTCGAGGCGGATATCGGCATCCGTGACGGGCGTATCGTCGCCGTCGC
Source organism: Chelatococcus sp. (assembly GCA_003248805.1). GTDB lineage: Bacteria > Pseudomonadota > Alphaproteobacteria > Rhizobiales > Beijerinckiaceae > Allobosea. The sequence goes on from QFQY01000070.1 coordinate 1,967, forward strand.
CGAAGAGATCGCGGGTGGCGCGCGGCGCATCGACGCCGGCGGCCGGCTCGTCCTGCCGGGCGGCATCGAGGCGCATTGCCATATCGCGCAGGAGAGCTCGAGCGGCATCATGACCGCCGACGACTACTATACCGGCTCGGTCTCGGCCGCCTTCGGCGGCAATTCCTCGTTCATTCCGTTCGCCGCCCAGCATCGCGGCCAGTCGCTCGATACGGTGATCGCGACCTATGACGAACGCGCCAGCGGCCACTCGGTCCTCGACTACTCCTACCACCTGATCGTCTCGGACCCCTCGCCCGCCGTCATCGAGGAGCAGCTCCCGCGTGCCTTCGCGCGGGGCCTCACCTCCTTCAAGGTCTTCATGACCTACGACCTGATGAACCTCGGCGACGGCGGCATGCTCGACGTGCTGACGGTCGCCAAGACCCACGGCGCGCTGACCATGGTGCACGCCGAGAACAACGACATGGTCAAGTGGATGAACCGCCGCCTCGCGGCCGCCGGCCTGACCGCGCCGAAATACCACGCGATCTCGCGGCCGGCGCTCGCCGAGGAAGAGGCGATCAATCGCGCGGTCAGCCTCGCCAAGCTGGTCGACGCGCCGCTCTTCGTCGTCCATGTCTCGACACCGGAGGGCGCCGAGATCATCCGGCGCGAGACGTCGAGGGGCGTGAAGCTCTTCGCCGAAACCTGCCCGCAATATCTCTCGCTGACGCGGGAGGACCTCGACCGGCCGGGAATGGAGGGCGCCAAGTTCATCTGCTCGCCACCGGTCCGCGACGCGCAGACCCAGGAGGCGCTGTGGCGCCACGTCATGGCCGGCACCTTCGCCTCGGTCTCGTCCGACCACGCGCCCTATCGCTTCGACGCCACGGGCAAGTTCGCGAACGGTGCCGAGCCCCCCTACCCCAAGATCGGCAACGGCATGCCCGGCATCGCGATGCGGCTGCCCTGGCTGTTCTCTGAGGGCGTGCTCAAGGGACGAATCTCGCCGAGCCGCTTCGTGGCGCTGACCTCGACCAACGCGGCGCGGATCTTCGGCATGACGAAGAAGGGTTCGATCGCACCGGGCTTCGACGCCGACATCGCGATCTGGGACCCGAACGAGACGCGCACCGTCACGCTCGCCGACCAGCACGACGCGATGGACTACACGCCCTTCGAGGGCATGGAGATCACCGGCTGGCCGCGCACGGTGCTGAACCGCGGGGAGATCGTCGTCGAGGAGCGCGAGCTCGTCGCCAGGCGCGGCCGTGGGCGCTTCGTGGCGCGCGAGCGCGTCGACCTGACGGGCATTCCGGGCTATCGCGCTCCCGAACTCGACCCTGCCCGCAACTTCGGCGCGGAGATCGCCCCATGACCTCGCCCGGCCCCATCCTCGTCATCAATCCCAACAGCGACGTCAGCGTCACGGAGGCGCTGTCGCGCGCCGTCGAGCCGTTCCGGTTCCCGGGCGGTCCCGTCATCGAGTGCCTGACCATCGCCGAGAGCCCCATCGGCATCATGACCCAGCGCGACGTCGAGGAAGCCGGCATCCGCACGGCCGATCTCGTCGCCAGCCGGCCGGACGCCTCGGCCGTGGTCATCGCCTGCTATTCGCAGCCCGGCCTCGACCTGACGCGCTCGGAAGCGAAATGCCCGGTCATCGGCATGCAGGATGCCGGCATCCTCACGGCCATGGCGCTGGCGGATCGCTTCGGCGTGATCGCCGTGGCGCAGGGCTCGATCCCGCGCCATCTGCGCCATATCACGCGCATGGCCGTGCTCGACAGGCTCGCCGGCGAGGTCGCGCCCGACAAGGTGCTGACGGTGGCGGAAAGCGGCGATCCGGCCAAGAGCTTCGAGCCCCTGAAAGCGGCCGGCGAGCGGCTCAAGGCGCTCGGCGCCGGGGCGATCATCCTCGGCTGCGCCGGCATGTCGCCGCAGCGGCGCATCCTCGAGGAGGCGCTCGGCGTGCCGGTGATCGACGCCACGCAGGCGGCGGTGAGCCTCGCGCTCGGCCGCGTCCTCGGCGGACGCGCATGAGGGAAGCCGACGACCCGCACGTCTCGCTCTCGCTGCTCGAAATCTTCGGCGCGATGATGCGATGCGCGACGACGGTCGAAGCGGCGGAGCAGCTCGGCATTTCCCAGCCGGCCGTGTCGAACGGGCTGCGCCAGCTCGAGCGCGAGCTCGGCGTCACGCTGTTCGAGCGCGTCCACCGGCGCCTCGAGCCGACGGCCGAGGCGCTGTCGCTCTATGAGGAACTGCGCCCGATGTTCGGGGTGCTGCGCGGCTTCATGCTGCGAGCCCGCGACATTCGCCAGGGCAAGTTCGGCCGCATCCGGATCGTCGCGACGCCGCCGATCGGCCATACGCTGGCGCCGCGCGCGATGAAGGCGCTGGTGCAGGACCGGCCGGAGGTCTCGATCTCCTACGACGTGCGCAGGCTGGAAGACGTCTGCGCCGCGGTGAAGGAAGGCTCCGCCGATGTCGGCATCGCGCTCGCGCTCGATCACCATCTCGACCTCAACATCGAAATCCTGCACCGGACGCATATGGTCGCGCTGGTACCGGAGGATTCGCCTCTCGCGAGCCAGCCGGAGGTGACCGCGCACGACCTCGCCGGCGAACGTTTCGTCGGGCTCGAGGCCGCCTCGCGTCTCGGCCAGCTCGTCCGCACGGCCTTCGAGCGCGACCACGCGGCCTATGACCCGCGCGTGGAGGCGCGCTACTGCTCGACCGCCGCCGCGCTGGCGCAAGCGGGGCTGGGCATCGCCGTGGTGGACCCCTACACGGCCGAGCTCCATCGCGATTCCGGTCTCGTGCAGCGGCCCTTCAGCCCGCCTTGCGAGATTTCGGCGGCGGTGATCCAACGCAAGGGCGTTCCGCGCACGCGACTCGTCCATAGTTTCGTCGAGGAGCTGCGACGCCAGTTCCGCTCGTCTCCCGTAGCCTGACGCGCAGAGCGCCAGCCGCAGTAAATCTCCCCCGCGCCGTCGTCCCGACGATGGCGGCAACAGATCGAAGGATTTCGCCCGATGGATCTCGGACTTGCCAATCGCCGCGCTCTCGTGCTCGGGGCCAGTCGCGGCCTCGGCGCGGCGATCGCGGGCGCCCTCGCGCGCGAAGGCGCTTCGGTCATCGCCGCCGCGCGCTCGGTCGAGACGACCAAGGCCTGGATCGCGCAGCAGGATGCGGCGGTGGCGGCGCGGATCACTCCCCTCGCCTTCGACCTCGCGGACCGCGCATCCGTCGACGCCCTGGCCGAGACCGTGCTGGCGGAAGGCGGCGTCGACATCCTGGTCAACAACAGCGGCGGCCCGCCGGCTGGCCCGGTCAGCGGCTTCGCGCCGGAGATCTGGGCGACCCAGTTCCAGGCCATGGCGGCGCATCTCTTTCACCTGACCGCGCAGCTCCTGCCGCCGATGCGGGAGCGGAAGCACGGACGCGTGCTGACGATCGTCTCGTCCGGCGTCGATCAGCCCATTCCCAATCTCGGTCTCTCCAATGCGATCCGCGCTTCGGTGATCGGCTGGTCCAAGACGCTGGCGGGCGAGGAAGCGGCGAACGGCATCACCGTCAACACCGTGCTGCCGGGCAGGATTCACACAGACCGCGTCGACCAGCTCGACGATGTCGCCGCCTCGCGGCAGGGCAAGAGCCGCGACGAAGTCGCCGCGGCTTCGAAGGCGACGATCCCGATGGGGCGCTATGGACGGCCGGAGGAATTCGCCGCCGTCGTCGCGTTCCTCGCCAGCGCGCAGGCATCCTATGTCACCGGCGCGAAAATCAGGGTCGATGGCGGCTTGATACGATCCGTCTGACGCGGAGGCGGGTCGATGCGTCGCTCGGTGCGAACACGGGCGATGCATCATTCTGTCTTTCAAGAAATCAATTGCCTAAATTTTCGACACATAAATACACGTTCACGATGAACGGATGAGCTTGCTCAAGTTGCTTTTCATGAATTCGAAGACTTATGCGGCTTGATTATACATCTATTATTATGGCGTCATTGACGACTTTCTAAGTACGCAGAGATGATGGCGTCATGACAGCGGCGGCCAGACGAGCGAGGGGATCGACAGTATCTTGCTCCCCGGCAGGCCGCCGGACACCCGGACCGTCGCGCGAGGCGCGCCATCGCGTCGTCTCACCGCGACTGCGACCGCGCGGCAGGGCCATATCGGGGCGCAAGAGACAGCCGGAGGAGGCGACCGTGCAGGTTCTGGTTCTCGGCGGGGCGGGCTTCGTCGGCCTCAACGTCGCCGACGCCTTTCATCGCCACGGTCACGCTGTGAGCGTCTTCGACCGTTCGGCTCCGCCCGCCGGCTTCCCGGTGCCGGTTCGCAGCGTGGTCGGGGACGTGCGCGACGCGGATGCGCTCCGTTCGATCCTGAGCGACGGTGTCGATGTCCTCGTCCTCGGCGCGGCGGTGACGGCCGGCACGGCCCGCGAAAGCCGCGACCCGGACACGATTCTCTCGGTCAACCTGTCGGCGCTGCCGCAGGTCCTGGCGCTGGCGCGGGAGTGCGGCGTGCGCCGGATCGTTAATCTCAGCTCGGCCGCCGTCTATGGCGCCTCGGCGTCCAGGGGCGAGCCGCTCGACGAGACCACTCCGGCCGAGCCCGAGAGCCTCTATGCGATCACCAAATTCGCCTCGGAACGTGTCGGTGCCCGGCTCGCCGCGTTGTGGGGGCTCGATTTCGTCAGCCTGCGGCTGAGCGCCGTGTTCGGTCCCTGGGAGCGCGACACGGGTGTCCGCGACACGCTGAGCGCTCCGGCACAGATCATGAGCGCCCTGGCGGAGGGGCGGCCTGCCCTGCTCTCCCGTCCCGGCGAGCGCGACTGGATCGACGCGCGCGATGTCGCGGATGCGGTTTGCGCCGTCGCGACGGCGTCGGAGCGAGGCACGAACTCAGTCTACAACGTCTCGACCGGCACGCGCTGGAGCGCGCTCGCCTTCGGGGGGGCGCTGGCGGGTTTCGCGCCCGGCTTCGTCTGCCGCCTCGTCGAGGCCGGCGAGGCGCCGACGATCGACCTTCACTCCGGCTTCGACCGCCCTGCCCTCACCACGGACAGGCTTCGTGCCGACTATGGCTGGACGGCGCGATTCGGCATGGCGGAGAGCGCCGCGGCGCTGTTCGATTGGCATTCCCGTCACGCGCAGGCAGGTCGGTCATGAGGCTCGCAGGCAAGATCGCGGTGGTCACGGGCGGCGGCTCCGGCATCGGCCGGGCGACCGCCGAGCGCTTCGCCGCCGAGGGCGCGCGCGTCGCCGTGGTCGACCGTGATCGCGACGGCGCGGCGCAGACCGTCGCGCAGATCCGCTCGGCCGGCGGCGAGGCCCTCGCCTTCGCATGCGACGTGGGGGATGCCGGTGCCGTCGACCAGACGGCGGCGGAAGTCCTCGAGCGCTTCGGAGGCGTGGACATCCTCGTCACCGCCGCGGGTTTCTCCTGCGGCGGCACCGTCGAGACGACGTCGGTCGCGGACTGGGATGCGGTCTTCCGCGCCAATGTCGGCGGCACATGGCTGTGGGCGCGGGCCGTGATCCCGTCGATGCGAGAGCGCGGCGGCGGCGCGATCGTGACGCTCGCCTCGCAACTCGCGCTGGCCGGCGGGCGCGGCAACAGCGCCTATATCGCCGCCAAGGGTGCGATCCTCAGCCTGACGCGGACGATGGCGCTCGATTTCGCCGCCGATGGCATCCGCGTGAACGCCATCGCACCGGGCGCCATCGACACGCCGATGCTCCGGCGCAGTTTCGCCCGCCATGCCCATCCCGAGCCCGTGCGGGAGGCCTCGCGCAAGCGCCACGCGCTGCAGCGTTTCGGAACGGCGTCCGAGATTGCCGAGGCCGCGCTCTATCTGGCGAGCGACGCCTCGTCCTTCACGACCGGGACGACGCTCGCCGTCGACGGAGGATGGCTCGCAGCATGACCCAGACGACCGCTCCCGAAGGCCTCGAAAGCCTCGCCCGCCGTGTCCGAGACGATCTCGGCCGGATCGCCCATCCGCAGATGCCTTGGCTGACACCGCGCAGGACGCCGGCCGGCGACGAGGCTCTGGACGTCGCCATCGTCGGCGGCGGGCAGTGCGGTCTCGCCGCCGCCTTCGGGCTGATGCGCTCGAAGGTCGACAACATCCTCGTGCTCGACCAGGCGCCGCGCGACCGCGAGGGGCCGTGGCGGACCTATGCGCGGATGCATACGCTGCGCAGCCCGAAGGACTTCACCGGCCCCGACCTCGATATTCCGAGCCTGACCTACCAGTCCTGGCACGAGGCCCGCTTCGGCAAAGAGAGCTGGGCCGATCTCGACCTGATTCCGAAGGAGCTCTGGGCGGATTACCTGCTGTGGTATCGCGAGGTGCTGGGCATCCCGGTCCGTAACGAGGTCGAGGTCGTCGACATCGCTCCGTCCGGCGATCTTCTCGCCCTGACGCTGCGCCGTGGCGACGGAGGCACCGAGACCCGCCATGCTCGCAAGGTCGTGCTCGCGACCGGGCAGGAGGGCATGGGCGGCTGGGCGATGCCGGCGCCGCTCGACTCGCTGCCGCGTCGTCTCTGCGTCCAGGCGGCAGAGCCGATCGACTTCGCCGCGCTCGAGGGCAAGTCCGTCATCGTGATCGGTGCCGGCGCGTCGGCCTTCGACAATGCCGCCGCCGCCATCGAGGCCGGGGCCTCCGATGTCCGCCTGCTCTGCCGCAGGCTGGAGCCGCAGCTCGTCCAGCCCTATCGCTGGCTGACCTTCCGCGGCTTCCTGCGCCATTTCTCCGAGCTCGACGACATGTGGCGCTGGCGCTTCATGAACGTGATCCTCGGGCTGCGCGAGGCCTTCCCGCAGCACACCTATGACCGCTGCGCCATGCATCCGAATTTCCGCGTCACCAGCGGCGCGGCCGTCACCGGCGCATCGGTGGAGGGCGATCATGCGCGCCTCGTAACGCCCGCCGGCAGCTTCGAGGCCGATTTCGTCATCGTGGCGACCGGCATCGCGATGGACTTCGCGGCCCGTCCGGAGCTCGCGCGCTTCCACGACAACATCGCGACCTGGGCCGATCGCTATGCGCCGCCCGCCGAGGAACGGAACGAGCGTCTCGGAGGCTTCCCCTATCTCGCGGACGACTACGCCTTCGTGGAACGCGAGGCCGGCAGGACGCCGTGGATCCGCGACGTCCACCTGTTCTCCATCGCGTCGACGATGAGCTTCGGTGCCTCCGGCTCCTCGATCAACGCGATGACCACCGCGATTCCGAAACTGGTGCACGGCATCACGCGCGGCCTGTTCCGCGACGATGTCGAGCAGCACTGGGCGTCGCTGCTGGCCTATGACGTGCCGCAGGCGATCATCAAGGACGCCGCGGCATGAGGTTGCTACGGTACGTGGATTGCTTCGAGGGGGGCGACCACCTGCCGTCGGCCGCAGCAGGACGCATTCGTCAGTCTTCGCCTTAATGAGGAGATAAGGTGCCATGAACGACCAGTCACACACAGCCGGACGCGCCCGATGGGTTCTCGGAGCGCTGGCCGCGATCGCGCTCAGCACCTCGTCCCACGCGGTGCTCGCGCAGACCCGCGCCGAAACCCTGCGCCACGTCACCGGCGCCGCCATCAACACGCTCGACCCGAACATCCCCGGCTCGACGCGCGAGGCCTTCGGCCTGTCCCTGCTGACCTATGATCGCCTGCTCTCCTTCGGGAAGAAGCAGCTCGACGGGAAATGGGTCTTCGATCTCGACACCTTCAAGCCGGAGCTGGCCGAGAGCTATACGGTCAGCCCCGACGGGCTGAAGATCACCTTCAAGCTGCGCAAGGACGCCAAGTTCCACGACGGCACGCCGGTGACGGCCGACGACGTGAAGTGGTCGCTCGACCGCGCCGTGACCGCGAACGTGCTCGGCAAGGGCCAGCTGCTGACCGGCTCGCTCACCAGCGCCGACCAGTTCAAGGTCGTCGATCCCCACACCTTCGAGGTCACGCTGCCGAAGCCCGACAAGCTCGCGCTCGCCAACCTCGCCGTCGTCTATCCGGTGATCTTCAATTCGAAGCTCGCCAAGTCGCACGCCACCGCCGACGACCCGTGGGCGCTGAACTGGCTCAAGGAGAACACCGCCGGCTCCGGCGCCTACATCATCGAGAGCTACAAGCCCGGCGAGACCACGATCCTGCGCCGCAACCCCGACTGGAACCGCGGCTCGGCCGAGAAGCCGGCGAGCTTCAAGCGCATCATCACCCAGACGATCCCCGAGGCCGCCACCCGCGCCAACCTCGTCGAGAAGGGCGACGCCGACATCGTCATCGACCTGCAGGCGACCGACGCGGCGGATCTCGAGAAGAAGGGCAAGCTCAAGGTCATCTCGACCCCGCAATACAACGCGATCACCTTCGTCTCGTTCAACAACCAGATGCCGCCCTTCGACAAGCTCGAGGTGCGCAAGGCGATCGCCTACGCCCTGCCCTACGAGGACATGTTCAAGGCGGCCCTGTTCGGGCGCGGCAAGCCGCTCTACGGCGCGACCTGGGCGGACGGCAAGGCGCCGACCGGCGAGGTCTTCCCGATCCCGCAGCCGGTCAAGACCGACCTGGCCGAAGCCAAGAAGCTGCTGGCGGCCGCCGGCTTCCCGGACGGGTTCTCGACCACCTTCTCCTTCAATGTCGGCCAGGCCGGCACGGCCGAGCCGATGGCCGCCCTGCTGAAGGAATCTCTGGCGAAGATCGGCATCAAGGTCGACATCCAGAAGCTGCCCGACGCGCAGATGTCGACGCTGATCAACGAGAAGAAGGTGCCGTTCTTCACCGAGGGCATCGTCGCCTGGCTGCCCTCGATGGATTACTTCTATCGCAACTTCTATATCGGCCCGATCCGCTGGAACTATGCCTCGCTGAACGATCCGAAGATCACCGAATGGGCCCAGGCCGCCCGCTTCGAGCCCGACGCGGCGAAATACGCCGCCTATGGCAAGGAGCTGAACACCCGGCATTTCGAGCTGATGCCGCAGATTCCGCTCTGGCAGCCCTCGCAGGATGCCGTCATGGCGGCCAATATCGACGGCTATGTCTACCAGTTCCACCGCCAGATCGACTTCCGCGACCTGAGCCGGAAGTGAGAACCTGACCCGTCATCGCCCTCCGCCCGCTCTCGCGGGCGGAGGAATTCAACACGGCACCGGATGTCCCAGTTCTCCATCACCGCAAGACGTGCCGGACGACGCTTCCTGTCGTCGCTGCCGGCGCTGTTCGGCGTCCTCGTCTTCACCTTCCTGCTGATGCGCGTGCTGCCGGGTGACCCGGCGGTGTTCTTCGCCTCCGGCCCAACGGCCGGAAAGGAGGAGATCGAGCTCATCCGCAAGCAGATGGGGCTGGACCGGCCCGTGCCCGAGCAACTCCTGCGCTATCTCGGTGATGTCGGAACCGGCAATCTCGGCCGCTCGATGACGACCGGCCAGCCGGTGCTGGCGGATCTGAAGGGCCGGCTGCCGGCCTCCCTCGAACTGACCTTCTCGGCGCTCCTGATCGCGCTCCTGACCGCGGTGCCGCTCGGCGTCGCGGCTGCGTTGAGGCCGGGCTCGCTCGTCGACCACGCCGTGCGCTTCCTCTGCGCGCTCGGCGTCTGCGTGCCGACCTTCGTCTCCGGACTGCTGCTGATCTACGCCTTCTACTACGTCCTCGGCCTCGCCCCGGACCCGACCGGGCGGGTCGACATCTTCACCTCTCTGCCGCCGACCGTGACCGGCTTCCTGCTGATCGACTTCGCCCTGGCCGGCGACTGGGAAGGCTGGCGTGCGGCGGCCGGCCAGCTCGTGCTGCCGGCGCTGACAATGGCGCTCTTCGTCGTCGCGCCGCTCGCGCGCATCACCCGGGCCTCGATGCTGTCCTCGCTCGGCAGCGATTTCGTGCGCACCGCCCGCTCGCTCGGCCTGCCGCGCCGCAAGATCATCGCGACCTATGCGCTGCGCAACGCGATCCTGCCCGTGCTGACCATCGCCGGCATCGTGTTCTCGACCATGCTCGGCGCGAACGTGCTGGTCGAGAAGGTGTTCTCCTGGCCGGGCGTCGCCTCCTACGCGCTCGATGCGCTGCTCGCCTCCGACTACGCTCCCGTACAGGGCTTCGTTCTGCTGATGGCTTTCATCTTCGTCCTCGTGAACCTGACCGTGGATATCCTCTACGGCATCGCCGATCCGCGGGTGTCGGTCGAATGAGCACGGCAACGCTTCGCCATGTCGGCTGGGTGCTGCGCGGCAACCCGGTCACCGCCGTCGCCGCGGCCGGCGCGGCCCTGCTGTGCCTGCTCGCGGTCATCGGCCCCTCGATCGTGCCTTACGATCCCGTCGCCTCCGACGTGCCGAGCGCGCTGCAGCCGCCGAGCTGGGCTCACTGGGCGGGCACCGACCAGCTCGGCCGGGACGTGTTCAGCCGCCTCGTCGTCGCGACCCGGCTCGACCTCGCCATCGCGGCCTCGGCCGTGACGCTCTCCTTCGCGATCGGTGCCGTGGTCGGCGCGCTGTGCGGCTATATCGGCGGCCGGCTCGACCGCACCGTGGGCCGGTTCGTCGACGTGCTGATGGCCTTCCCGCTCTTCGTCCTGGCCATGGCGATGGTGGCGGCGCTCGGCAACCGGGTCGAGAACATCGTGATCGCGACCGCGATCATCAACCTGCCCTTCTACATCCGCTTTGCGCGGGCCGAGGTGAATGTGCGGCGCAATCTCGGCTGGGTCGAGGCGGCGCGCGCCTGCGGCGACTCTCACCTGTCGGTGGTGCTGCGCTTCCTGCTGCCGAACGTGCTGCCGGCGATGGCCGTGCAGGTTTCGCTCAATCTCGGCTGGGCCATTCTCAATGCGGCGGGCCTCTCCTTCATCGGCCTCGGCGTCAAGCCGCCGACGCCCGAATGGGGCATCATGGTCGCCGAAGGCGCGCGCTTCATCTCGACCGGCAAATGGTGGCTCGTCACCTTCCCCGGGCTGGCGCTGATGCTGACGGTGCTGTGCTTCAACCTGCTCGGCGATGGGCTGCGCGACATTCTCGACCCCCGGATGCGCACGTGACCGAAGCAGCTTCCATCCTCGCGGTCGAGGATCTCCACGTCACCTTCTCGACACGGCGCGGGCCGGTCGAGGCCGTGCGCGGGGTCGACCTTGCGCTCGCGCCGGGGCAGACCCTCGGCATCGTCGGCGAATCCGGCTCGGGCAAGTCCGTCACGGCCTTCGCCATCGCGAGCCTGCTCGACGCGGCCGGCCGCATCGCCAAGGGCCGCATCCTGTTCCGGGGCGAGGACATCAGCCGCTACTCGGCGCGGAAGATGCGGGCGCTGCACGGCGCCGCGATCTCGGTGATCTTCCAGAACCCGCGCGCGGCGCTGAACCCGATCCGCACGGTCGGTCTCCAGATCGCCGATGCGCTGCGCGCCCATGGCTCGCTGTCGGACGGGGAAGCGCGCGCCAAGGCGCTCGACCTGCTGAAGACCGTGCGCATCCGTGATCCGGAGAAGCGGCTCGACGCCTATCCGCACGAGCTCTCCGGCGGCATGTGCCAGCGCGTGATGATCGCCATGGCGATCGCCTGCGAGCCGGCGCTGCTGATCGCCGACGAGCCGACGACCGGCCTCGACGTCACCACGCAGAAGACCGTGATGGACCTGATCGCGGGCATCGCCGCCGAGCGCAACATGGCGGTGATCCTGATCACCCACGATCTCGGCCTGGCGGCCGAATACTGCCAGGACGTCGTCGTCATGGAGCAGGGCCGCATCGTCGAGCGCGCTCCGCCGGCGCGGCTGTTCGCGGCCCCGCAGCATCCCTATACGAAGCGCCTCGTCGCCGCCTCGCCGACACCGACCTCGACGGTCGAGGACCTCGTCGTCGATGGCGAGGAGCCGCTGCCCCCGGCCAGGCCGCGCGAGAAGCCCGCGCCGGGGACGCCGCTGCTGCTGGAGGTCCAGAAGCTCGTCAAGCGCTACGGCGCCGACACGACGGCCGTCGGCGGCGTCTCCTTCTCGATCTCGCGTGGCGAGAGCGTGGGGCTCGTGGGAGAATCGGGCTCGGGCAAGAGCACGATCTCGCGAATGATCTGCCGGCTCATCGACCAGAGCGAGGGCGAGATCCTTTTCGACGGCGAATCGATCGGCGCCATCCCGGCCAAGACCTTCCACCGCTCGCCCTATCGCCAGCAGATCCAGATCGTCTTCCAGGATCCGCATGACAGCCTCAATCCGCGTTTCACCGCCTTCGACGCGATCGCGCACCCGCTGCATCGGCTCAGCACGCTTTCGGGCGAGGCGCTGCGCCGGCGCGTGCTCGACTGTGCCGAGAAGGTCGGGCTGCCGGCGAACCTGCTCGACCGCTTCCCGCACCAATTGTCGGGCGGACAGAAGGCGCGTGTCGGCATCGCGCGGGCGATTTCGGTCTCGCCGCGCCTGCTCGTGCTCGACGAGCCGACCGCGGCGCTCGATGTCTCCGTGCAGGCGGTCACCCTGCAACTGCTCGAGAGGCTGCGGCGGGAGGAGGGCCTCGCCTTCCTGTTCGTCAGCCACGACCTCAACGTCGTGCGCATGATGTGCGAGCGGACGATCGTCCTGCAGAACGGCCATATCGTCGAGGAGGGAGAGAGCCGGCAGCTCTTCGATGCTCCGGAGGCGGCCTATACGCGGCAATTGCTGGCCGCGATCCCCAAGCCCCTCGCGCAGGGCGTCTGACGCAGACGCCGCTGCGCCCGCCGCCGGATCAAAAGGCGATCCGCATCCCGTCATAGGCCGGCTCGATATGGGCCGGCAGCGAGGCGGCAAGCGTCGCGTAGTCGAGATCGCTGTGCAGATTGGTGAGCACCGCGCGGCGCGGCGCCAGTTCCTCGATCGCGGCCAGTGCCTGGTCGAGGTTGAAATGGCTCGGATGCGGGGTCGGCCGGAGGCAGTCGAGGATCAGGACGTCGAGCCCTGCGAGGCCTTCCTTGGCAGCCGGCGGGATGAGGCTGACATCCGGCGCATAGCCCAGCCCGCCGAAGCGGAAGGCGAGCGCCTCGTAGTCCGGCCCATGCTCCAGCCTGAGCGGCAAGGCCTCGATCACGCCGCCGGCGCCGGCGATGCTGACCGAATGGCCGGCCGTCAGCCGGTCCATATCCAGGATCGGCGGATAATGGCTGCCGGTGGGCGTCGCGAACAGATAGCCGAAGCGTGTGCGCAGCGAAGCTGCGGTCACCGGATCCGCATGGATCGCCACGCGGCGCCGGTTGTGCAGCACGAGCGCGCGCAGATCGTCGATGCCGTGGGTGTGGTCGGCGTGATCGTGGGTGAAGAGCACGCCGTCCAGCGCCGTGACCTCCGCTTCGAGAAGCTGCTCGCGGAGGTCGGGAGAGGTATCGACCAGAACGCGCGTCGCGCCCTCCGGTCCGTCGCGGGTGACGAGCAGCGAGCAGCGACGTCGGCGGTTGCGCGAGTCCGCAGGATCGCACACGCCCCAGCCCGCCCCGGGGCGCGGGACTCCGCCGGAGGAACCGCAGCCCAGGATCGTGGCCGTGAATCGGGTCGCCTTAGAGCTCATGCCGTCCGGTGGCCTCCGTCAGGCCACCCGCGCGACGGGAGCCGCGTGGTCCATCTTCCAGTAGCAGCGCCTGGCATTGGCGGTCGTGAGTTCGGCGATCTCGTCGGGGCCGAGCCCGATGGCCTCGGCGAGAACCCTTGCCGTCTCAACGACATAGGACGGTTCGTTGCGCTTGCCCCTGAAGGGGACCGGCGCGAGATAGGGCGCGTCCGTCTCGACGAGCAGCCGCTCGCGCGGAAGCATGCGCGCGATCCGGCGCAGCTCTTCCGAGGTCTTGAACGTCAGGATGCCGGAGAAGGACACATAAAGCCCCATCTCGACGCCGGCCATGGCGAGTGCCTCTCCCGCCGTGAAGCAGTGCAGGATGGCCGGGAAGGCCCCCTTCCCCATCTCCTCGCGCAGGATCGCGATCATGTCGTTGTCAGCCTCGCGCGCATGGATCACGAGCGGAAGCTGCGTCATCCGGGCTGCGGCGATATGGGTGCGCAGGCCCTGTTCCTGAGCGTCGCGCGGGCTGGAATCGTAGTGATAGTCGAGCCCCGCCTCGCCGATCGCGACGCAGCGCGGATGGCGCGACAGCTCCACCAGGCGCTCCGCCGTGACGTCGAGTTCCTCATGCGCGCCATGGGGATGCGTGCCGACGCTGAACCAGACCGAAGGAAAGCGCTCGGCGATCGCGGCATAGGCGGAAAAGCGCGCGACGCGGGTCGAGATCGTGACCATGCGGCCGACGCCCGCCGCCTCCGCCCGCGCCACATAGGCGGGCAGATCCTCGGCGAAGTCCGGAAAGTCGAGATGGCAGTGGGTATCGATCAGCATCACGACGCCTTGCCGTCCTCGGCCTCGATGAAGCGCGGGAAGACCGCGCTCGGCGCCGGCAGAGCCGCGCCCGCCCGGAGCCGCCCCGTCGCGCCGAGCGCGGCGAAGTCCCGCGCTCCGGCGTCGACGCCGAGCAGGTCGAGCAGCTTGCCCGCGGAGTCCGGCATGACGGGCTGGACCAGGATGGCCACCTGCCTCAGCGTCTCGATCGTGACATAGAGCACGGTGTCGCGCCGGGCGGGATCGGTCTTGCTCAGCCGCCAGGGCTCGTTGGCCGCGAAATAGCGGTTGGCTTCGGCCACGATGGCCCAGATGTCGGCCAGCACGAGATGCAGCGCGAAATCGCCCATCGCCTCGCGCGCCTTCGCCAGGGCGCCGTCGACGAGGGCCAGCAGCGCCGTGTCGGCCTCGGTCAAGGTCGCGGGCGCGGGCACCCTGCCCTCGCAGTTCTTCGCGATCATCGAGAGCGAACGCTGCGCCAGATTGCCGAGATCGTTGGCGAGATCGGCATTGATGCGGCCGACGATGGCCTCGTGACTGTAGCTGCCATCCTGCCCGAACGAGATCTCGCGCAGGAAGAAGTAGCGCAGCTGGTCGACGCCATAGGTTCCGGCGAGATCGAAGGGATCGACCACGTTGCCGAGCGACTTCGACATCTTGGCGCCCTTGTTGAGCAGGAAGCCGTGGCCGAAGACGCGCCGGGGCACCGGCAGCCCCGCCGACATCAGCATGGCGGGCCAATAGACGGCGTGGAAGCGCACGATGTCCTTGCCGATGATGTGCACGTCGGCCGGCCAGTAATGCGCGCGCGGGCTCTCGGAATCGGGAAAGCCCGTTCCCGTGAGGTAGTTCGTGAGCGCGTCGACCCAGACATACATCACATGCCCGGGCGCGCCCGGCACCGGGAGACCCCAGTCGAAGGTCGTGCGGCTGACCGAGAAATCCTCGAGCCCGCTGTTCACGAAGGACACGACCTCGTTTCGCCGCGTCGGCGGCGAGATGAAATCCGGGACGTCCTCGTAGAGCTTCAGCAGCCGGTCCTGATAGGCACTGAGGCGGAAGAAGTAGCTTTCCTCCTCCACCCACTCGACCGGCGTGCCCTGCCCGCCCAGGCGCGTGCCGTCGGGCTGGAGCGTGGTCTCCTCCTCGCCATAGAAGGCCTCGTCGCGGACCGAGTACCAGCCGGCATATTTCGAGAGGTAGATGTCGCCATTGGCCTCCATCCGCCGCCACAGCTCCTGCGTCGACGGCAGGTGATCGGCGTCGGTGGTGCGGATGAAGCGGTCGAAGGAGCAGCCCAGCCGCCCCTCCAGATCCTTGAACAACTGCGCGATGCCGTCGACGTAAGCCTTTGGCGCGAGGCCGTTCTGCTCCGCCGTGCGCTGGACCTTCTGGCCGTGCTCGTCGGTGCCGGTCATGGCGAAGACGTCATAACCGTCGAGCCGCTTGAAGCGGGCGATCGCGTCAGACGCCACCAACTCGTAGGCGTGGCCGATATGCGGCGGTCCGTTGGTGTAGTGGATCGCGGTCGTGAGGTAGAATTTCGGGGCCGTGGCCATGATCCGTCCGAGAGGTTCGCTTCACGCTGCGCGCGAGCGGGCAACCGCATCCGACAGATCATGAAACATCGACAGCACCAGCGGGCGGCGGTCGAGATTGTAAGCTTCGACGTCGCGGGCCGCGCGCTGGAGCTTTTCCCATACCTCCGCCAGAGGCGCAAGGCGCGCCGCGGAGGCCTGGGCATGCGCATGGAGATGGGCCGAAAGCCAGCCCTGCACGGTCTCGATCATGACCGCGAAATCGCGATCCCCCTGCCGCCCCGCGACATCCTCGGCCAGGGCGAGCAGCGCCGACAGGTCGATCCCCGGCAAGGCATCGAGCCGGGCGCGGACGGCTTCGACGAGCGCCAGCGTTTCCGGGTCGGCATAGATCAGTGCCCGCCGCACGGATCCTTCCGCGAAGCGCGCGACACGCGTCACCGCCTCGCGATCGGCCGGCCCGCCCATGCGCTCCAGCGCGATACGTCCGGCCGTGGCCACGCCGGCCTCGTCCAGCGCCTCGAAGGACAGCAGGCGGCAGCGCGAGCGGATGGTGGGCAGCAGCCGGCCGGGCGCGTGCGCGACGATGAGAAACAGCGCGCGCGGCGGCGGCTCCTCCAGCAGCTTGAGCAGGGCGTTGGCGGCGGGGCGCTCCATGTCGTCGGCCGAATCGACGATCGCGACCCGCCATCCGCCCTCGGCGGCGCTTCCCGAGAAGCGGTCGATGATTCGGCGGACGGCATCGACGGGAATATTGGTGCTGTAGCCCTTGCCGTCGGATTTCGGCACGCGGCGCAGCACATGCAGATCGGGGTGGGAGCGCGCCATGATGCGGCGCGTCGCCGGGTCATCCTCCGGCATGGCCAGGCTTTCGGCCAGCCGCGCCCGGCTGGCGGGTTCGCCCGCGGCGAGCACGAAGCGCGCTGCGCGATAGGCGAAGCTGGCCTTGCCGATGCCCTCGGGGCCGCCCAGCAGCCAGGCGTGGTGCATGCGCCCGGAGGCCAGCGCGCCGAGGAAGGCGTGCTCCCGTGCCTCGTGGCCGACGAGCGCCAAGGTTTCGCGCGGATGGGGCGCGTTCGGCAGGCGGTCGGGTTCGTCGCTGATCTCCAGCATCGGTGGTCCGGCCTCGTCTCACATATGCCCGGGCATGGGCAGGCGCTCGCACAGCGCCGCCCAGGCCGCCATGGCCAGGGCATCGGGCGGGAGCGTGGCGTCCAGCACGACGCAGCGCTCGGGCTCCGCTCGCGCAATGGCGAGATAGGCTTGGCGCAGCTTGTCGTGAAAGGCCAGCGTCTCGCTCTCGAAGCGGTCGCTCGTCTCGCCCTCGCGCCGCCGCTTCGTCGCCCGGGCGAGCCCGACCTGCGGATCGAGATCGAGCAGCAGCGTCAGCTCGGGCGCGATGCCGTCGATCGTGACGCGCTCGAGCTCGGCCAGCACGGCCGGGTCGATCAGCCCGGAGACGCCCTGATAGGTCCGGGTGGAATCGATGAAGCGATCGCAGATCACCCAGTCGCCCCGGGCCAGCGCCGGAGCGATCAGCCGGTCGATGTGATCGATACGCGCGGCCGAGAACATCAAAGCCTCGGCGAAGGGGCCGTGCCGCCTGATCTCGCCGGAGAGGATCGAGGCGCGGATCGCCTCGGCCTTCGCCGTGCCGCCCGGCTCGCGGGTGACCTCCACCGCGACGCCGCGCTCGCGCAATCTCTCGGCCAGGGCGCGCGCCAGCGTCGACTTGCCGGCGCCCTCCCCGCCTTCCAGCGTGATGAAATGCCCTCGCGCCACGTTCGTCAGCTCTGGCCCATCGCCTTGCGGATCCAGCCTGTGGCGACCTCCATCAGGGAATCCAGCGCCCGGCTCTGCAGGGTGCCCGGCGCGACGGTCTCGGCGGCATAGAGCGGCACGTCCAGCGTGCGCACCTCGCCACGCATCACCACGAGCCGCGCCACCTGCGCGCCCTCTTCCACCGGCGCGACGAGCGGCCCGCGATAGAGGATGCGGGCGCTGATGCGGTCGCCGCTGCCGCGCGGCAGGAGCAGGCTGACGGCCCCCTTCGCCTTCAGCGCGACGCGGCCCTTCTCTCCACCGAAGACACTCGCCTCGCCGACCGTGTCGTTCGCCGCGAAGATCTGGCGGGCCTCGAAGGCGCGAAAGCCCCATTCCAGCAGCTTGCGGGCCTCGCTGGCCCGGTCGCGCGCCGTCTTCAGCCCGTTGACCACGACGATGAGGCGCTGTCCGTTCTGCACGGCGGAGCCCACGAGGCCGTAGCCGGCTTCCTCGATGTTGCCGGTCTTGAGCCCGTCGGCGCCGATGTCCATCGTGAGCAGCGGGTTGCGGTTCTGCTGGCGGATCTTGTTCCAGGTGAACTCGCGCTGGCCGAAGATCCTGTAGAGGTCGGGATAGGTCTTGACGATGTGGTCGGAGAGCAGCGCGAGCTCCCGGGCCGTCACCTTCTGCTGCGGGTCGCCCATGCCGGTCGCGTTGCGGAAGACGGATTTTGTCAGGCCCAGCGCCCGAACCCGTTCCGTCATCACCCGCGCGAAGGTCGCCTCGTCGCCGGCGATGGCCTCCGCCAGCGCGATCGAGGCGTCGTTGCCCGACTGGACGATGATGCCCTGCAGGATGTCGGAGAGCTTCACCCGGCTGTTCAGGACGGCGAACATGCTCGAACCGCCGGAGACGCCGCCGCCCTTGCGCCATGCGTTCTCGGAGATGCCGATCTCGCTGTCGAGGCTGAGCCGGCCCTGGGCGATCTCTTCGAAGGCGACGAGCACCGTCGCGATCTTGGCGAGGCTCGCCGGCACCATCGGCTCGTCGGCCGCCTTCTCGTAGAGCACGGCGCCGCTGCCCGAATCGAGCAGCACCGCATAAGGGGCCTGCGACTGGAAATTCTGGGCCAGTGCGACAGCCGGCAGCAGCGCCAGCGCGAAGGCGAGAATCGCCGGAACCAACCCAGCCGACATTGCGGTCAGGGTTCGCCCGAAAGCTGTCTTCTCACGGCTTGCGATGCTCATGCCGCGATCTGAAGCAGAGCGTCCCGCGACCGGTCAACCCGGGAACGCTTCAATTCCGCGAAAGTGGCTTCAGCTCATCGCGGGCGAGCAGGGTCTCGAAGGGATGAGCCTTGCCGAAACGCTGCGTCGGCGGCGTTTCCGGAGCGGCGAAGAGGCTCACCATCTTCGTCCGCTGCGGCGGCATCGGCGTGCGGGTGATCGCGGGAACCTTCACCGGGCTCGCGGCGTTGGCGATGGTGTCGAGATCGAAGGGCCGGTTCGGCGGAAGTGGCGCGCCACGCACCGGGGTCCCCATGGCGGCGGAGGCCGTCGCAACCGGAGCACTGGCCGAGGAGATCGAGGCCGTGGAGTAGGACGCGGTCGAATAGGAGGCGGTGCTGTAGGAGGCGGCCGGGGCGGCGCGCTCCGGCGCGACCTGCTCGACGGCAGCCGGCTCCGGCTGCTGCTCGTCGAGATCGGCGCTGCGCGACCGGCGAGCCGCGACCGGGGCGGCGCTCGCCACCATGGTCGGGGCGCTGGTCCCCGGGATCGCGGCGGGCTGGCCGTCGGTCCGCAGCGTCGCCAGGAGGAGCTTGTCGTCCGAGCCGGCGAGCGACGCCTGGCCGAGATATTCGAGCTTGATCCGGGCGGTTCCCAGATGTCGGAACGCGAGCGCCTCGGCGGTCTTCTGCGAGACGTCCATCAGGCGGCCGCTATGATAGGGGCCGCGATCGTTGACGCGCACGATGATCGAGCGGTTGTTCAGGAGATTGGTGACGCGGGCATAGGCCGGAAGCGGCATGGTCGGGTGCGCAGCGCTGATGCCGTTGCGATCATAGACCTCGCCATTCGCGGTGCGGCGGCCATGGAACGCCTCGCCATACCAGGAGGCG
Source organism: Chelatococcus sp. (assembly GCA_003248805.1). Classification (GTDB taxonomy): domain Bacteria; phylum Pseudomonadota; class Alphaproteobacteria; order Rhizobiales; family Beijerinckiaceae; genus Allobosea. Next base: position 21,727 of record QFQY01000070.1, read on the forward strand.
GCACCGACGGCCGTGTAGCCGACAGGCTTTTCATACGGCGTGTAGCGCTTGCCGGCGACGGTATAGGTCTTGCCGACGAGCTGCCGCCCGCCGCCCTTGGGCACCTCCTCGCCTTCCGCGACGACGCGCGGGCTGGCGGGGCCGTATTTCGAGGACGGGAAAGCCCCGATCTCCTTGGACCGGCGCTTGGCGACCTGATCGTTGGCGCAGTTGGCGAGCAGCAGGCCCGCGAGCGCCACACAGCCGAGACGCGCGAGCCTGGGAGCGAGCGGGAAGGACTCAAGCGGGAAGGACTCTGGGGCGCAGCCTGGATCGGACGAAGCGACGGATGATGCCGGGACCGATGAAGCTGCGCCAGTCGTCATTCTGTCGATCCGCTTTTCAGGTCGCAAAGCCAGCACGTCGTTCCGCCGCACGGGCGACGGAACCGAAGCTTTCGACCAATTTCATTAAGAGCCCGTTAAGCCGCAGGCAGAACGCAAGCCCTGCCCCAGGCGAACGATCACCTGTCCGTGAGGCGGCATAAAGGTGTCGGAAATGCAGCGCCTGTCAACCCGCCCCCGGTTGCAGTGCGGCGAGACATCCCGCGCTCGGTCCTCCGCGTGGCAGGCCGGACCGCGAAATCTCCGATCCGGCAGAATGCTTTGCGGGCTTGCCAAACCGCCACCGCCCCGGCAATGACAGCACCCGATGGAAGGGTGGCCGAGTGGTTTAAGGCAGCGGTCTTGAAAACCGCCGTGGGTGCAAGCCCACCGTGGGTTCGAATCCCAC
>QFQY01000071.1 GCA_003248805.1 Chelatococcus sp.
TGGTGGCGCTGATGCAGGAGGACATCAAGAAGCTGATCGCCTACTCCTCGGTGGCGCATATGGGCTTCGTCACCATGGGCCTGTTCACGCTGACGCCGCAGGGCGTGCAGGGCGCGATGTTCCAGATGATGAGCCACGGCCTCGTCTCGGGCGCGCTCTTCCTCTGCGTCGGTGTGGTCTATGACCGCATGCACACCCGCGAGATCGCGGCCTATGGCGGCCTCGTGAACCGGATGCCGGCCTATGCGGTCATCTTCATGATCTTCACCATGGCCAATGTCGGGCTGCCCGGCACGGCCGGCTTCGTCGGCGAGTTCCTGACGCTGCTCGGCGCCTTCCGCGCCAATCCCTGGGTCGCCTTCATCGCGACCTCCGGCGTCATCCTCTCGGCGGCCTATGCGCTCTGGCTCTACCGCCGCGTCGTCTTCGGCGAACTGGTGAAGCCCGAGCTCAAGACCATCCAGGATCTCAATCCCCGCGAGTTCGTCATCCTCGTCCCGCTCGTGCTGCTGACGATCTGGTACGGCATCCGCCCGGGCACGATCCTCGACGCCTTCGCGGCGCCGACCGAGGCTCTCCTCAAGAACTACCAGGCCGCATTGACCGTCGCGAAGACGGCGATGCTGGCCGCCCAGTAAGGTCCCGCGACTGATGGCTCTGCCCGCTCTCGGCCCGGCGCTGCCGGAAATCGTTCTCGCCCTCGGCGCCATCGCGATGGTGCTGGTCGGCGCCATTCGCGGCGAGCGCGCGACGCGCCTGCTGGAGGGCGCGGCGCTCGCGCTGCTCGCGCTGGCGCTCGTCCTCGTCGTCACGGGGCATGGCCGGCAGGTCACCTTCAACGACGCCTTCATCGTGGACGGCTTCGCGCGCTTCATGAAGGTGCTGACGCTGCTCGGTGCCGCCGCGACCATCCTGCTCTCGGCGCAGCCGCTGCGTCGCGAGGGTGCGATGCGCTTCGAGTTCCCGATCCTCGTCGTGCTCGCCACCGTCGGCATGATGATGATGATCTCGGCCAACGACCTGATCAGCCTCTATGTCGGCCTGGAGCTGCAGTCGCTGGCGCTCTACGTCGTCGCCGCCTTCGACCGCGACAACGCGAAGTCGACGGAAGCGGGCCTGAAGTATTTCGTTCTCGGCGCGCTGTCCTCCGGCATGCTCCTCTACGGTGCGTCGCTGGTCTACGGCTTCACCGGAACGGTCACCTTCGCCGGCATCGCCGAAGCGACCAAGGGCGGCCATGCCGGCGTCGGCCTGCTGTTCGGCATCGTCTTCATCGCCGCCGGCGTCGCCTTCAAGATCTCGGCCGTGCCGTTCCACATGTGGACGCCGGACGTCTACGAGGGCGCGCCCACCCCCGTCGCCGCCTTCTTCGCCTCCGCGCCCAAGATGGCCGCCATGGCGATGGTGATCCGCGTCTTCGTCGGCGCCTTCCCCGGCGCGCTCGGCGACTGGCGCCAGATCATCGTCTTCATCGCCATCGCCTCGATGGCGCTCGGCGCCTTCGCCGCGATCGGCCAGCGCAACATCAAGCGCCTGCTGGCCTACTCCTCCATCGCGAACATGGGCTACGCGCTCGTCGGCCTCGCGGCCGGCACGCCGGACGGCGTCCGGGGCGTGATGATCTACATGGCGATCTATCTCGCCACGACCCTCGGCACCTTCGCCTGCGTGCTGATGATGCGCCGCGACGGCCAGGCGGTCGAGGACATCGGCGAGCTCGCCGGCCTGTCGCGCAGCAATCCCTGGATGGCCTTCGCGCTGGCGATGATGATGTTCTCCTTCGCCGGCATTCCGCCGCTGGCCGGCTTCTGGGGCAAGTTCTACGTCTTCCTCGCCGCCGTCGACGCCAAGCTCTACGGCCTCGCCGTGATCGGCGTCCTGACCAGCGTGGTCGGCGCCTATTACTATCTGCGCCTGGTCAAGGTCATGTATTTCGACGAGCCCAAGCCCGGCTTCGAACCCGCAGATGCCGGCATCAAGGCGGTGCTGATCGTCTCGACGGCCTTCGTCGTGCTGCTGTGGCTGGTGCCGGCGCCGCTGTTCAACTCGGCCGCGGCGGCCGCTAAGTCGCTGTTCTGATTTGAAGGGCTCCGTCATGCTCGGGCGCGACCCGAGCATCTCCTCGACGAGATTCTCGGGTCGGCGCTTTGCGTCGCCCGAGAATGACGCCGTCCGCGACGACGGGGCCTGCCATGCTCGCTGAGACCGCCCGCGCCGCCGGCTACCGGCTGATCGTCCGCGACGAGGTCGTCTCGACCATGGAGGAAGCGCGCCGCGCCCGCGTTCAGGGCGAGCCGGGGCGCCTCTGGATCGTGGCGCGCAGCCAGGGCGGCGGGCGAGGGCGGCACGGCCGGCCATGGACCTCGCCGCCGGGCAATCTCTACGCCAGCCTGCTGCTGACAGATCCGTGCCCGGCGCCGCTGGCGCCCCAGCTCGGCTTCGTCGCGGGGCTGGCCGTGCATGACGCCGTGTCCCGCGTCCTGGGCCACGCCGCGCCCCGCATCGCCCTGAAATGGCCGAACGACCTGCTGATCGGCGGGGCCAAGACGGCCGGGCTGCTGCTCGAGGGCGAAATCCGGGGAGGCGCACTGGACGTCGTCATCGGCATCGGCGTGAACATCGCCTCCTGTCCCTCGGACACGCCCTATCCGGCGACGTTCCTGAAGCACCACCGGCCGGAGACGAGCGTCGAGGCCGTGCTCGCGGGGCTCTCGGACGCCTGGGTGAAGCGCTTCGAGACCTGGTCGCGGCCGGGCGGGTTCGGGCCGACCCGCGAGGCCTGGCTGGAGCGCGCCGCCTTTCTCGGCGAGGTCATCACGCTGCGCCTGGCCGAGGGGCCGTTGTCCGGCCGTTTCGCAGGCCTGGACCCGAGCGGGCGCCTCGAGCTGGAGACCGATGCGGGCCGGCGGCTGGTCGACGCGGGAGACCTCTTTTTCGGCAGCCCTGCCTGACCGCCGAGCGGTCTGGAAGCCGGCATGGCGAACATGCTAGGGCTGCGCTCTTCATTCGCGGCGTGCCACGGCCCGCCGCCTGCTCGTGACAGGATCGTCAGTGACCCGCTCGCAAGACCAACTCGTTTTCGTACCCCTCGGCGGCCTCGGCGAGATCGGCATGAACGCCGCACTCTACGGTTTCGGGCCGGAGGGGCGGCGGAAATGGCTTCTGGTCGATTGCGGCCTGTCCTTCGCCGGACCGGAGGTGCCGGGCGTCGACATCGTCCTGCCCGACCTTCGCTACATCGTCGAGGAACGGGCGAACCTGCTCGGCATCGTCATCACCCACGCGCATGAGGACCATATCGGCGCGCTCGCCGCGCTCTGGCCCTCGCTGCGCGCCCCGGTCTACTGCACGCGCTTTGCCGCCGGCCTGCTCGGCACGCGGCGTCTGGGCGAGCCCGGCGCGCCGAAGGTGCCGATCCATGTCGTGCCGCAGGGCGGGCGCTTGACGCTCGGTCCCTTCGACATCGAGTTCGTGCCGATGGCGCATTCGATCCCGGAATCGAACGCGCTCGCCATTCGCACGCCCGCCGGCCTCGTCGTCCACAGCGGCGACTGGAAGATCGACCCGACGCCGGGCGTCGGCCTGCCGACCGACGAGAAGCGCCTGCGCGAGCTCGGCGACGAAGGCGTCCTCGCGCTGATCTGCGATTCGACCAACGTGATGCGCGACGGCATCAGCCCGAGCGAGGCCGATGTCGCGGCCAAGCTCAGGGAACTCGTGGCCTCCGCGCCGGGCCGCGTCGCGGTCACCACCTTCGCTTCCAACGTCGCCCGCCTGCGCGCGGTCGCGGAGGCGGCGAGGGCGGCCGAGCGCGAGGTCGTGGTGGTGGGCCGCGCCATGGAGCGCGTCGTCGACGTGGCGCGCGAATGCGGCTATCTCGACGGCATTCCGGCCTTCCGCTCGGTCGACACCTATGGCTACCTGCCGCGCGACAAGGTCGTCACGCTGCTCACCGGCAGCCAGGGCGAGCCGCGCGCGGCGCTCTCGCGCATCGCTGCGGACGATCATCCGGAGATCGCGCTCTCGGCCGGCGACCGCGTCATCTTCTCCTCCCGCACCATCCCGGGCAACGAGAAGGCGGTCGGCAACATCCTGAACGCGCTGGCGCGCGACGGCATCGAGATCATCACCGACCGCAACCATCTCGTCCACGTCTCCGGCCATCCGCGTCGCGAGGAGATGGCGCGCCTCTATGGCTGGCTGAGGCCCCAGATCGCGATCCCGGCCCATGGCGAGGACCTGCACCTCTCGGAGCATGCCGCCTTCGCGCGAGGGCTCGGCGTCAAGACGGTCCTGCGCGCCGGCAATGGCGACATCGTCGCGATCTCGCGGGACGGCGCCTCGAAGATCGACGAGGCGCCGCATGGCCGGCTCTACCAGGACGGCGAGCTGCTCGTCGGCGCGCAGGAGAAGACGATCCAGGAGCGCCGCCGGCTCTCCTTCGCGGGCATCGTCTCGGTCGCCGTGGCGGTCGACGAGAAGGGCGGCCTCGCCGGCGAGCCGGAGGTGGCGACGCTCGGCCTGCCGCCGCGCACGCGCGACGGCACGGATTTCGAGGAATATGTCGCCGATGCCCTCGCCGACCTGATCGACAACATTCCCAAGGCGCGTCGGCGAGACCCCGAAGCCCTGCGCAACGCGCTGGAGCGCGGCCTGCGCAGCGCGGTCAACGAGGAGTGGGGCAAGAAGCCGCTGGTGCACGCGCTGGTGGTCGAGGTCTGAGCCATGGCGAAGGGCGAATGGCGGGCGCCCGCCGGGGGCGCTAGGCTTGCCGCATTCGCCATCGCTCGAGCGGAGCTGCCATGATCGGACGCCTGAATCACGTCGCCATCGCGGTGAAGGACCTCAAGGCCTCGACCGCGCTCTATCGCGATACGCTCGGCGCCCGCGTCTCGCAGCCGCTGCCCCAGCCGGAGCACGGCGTCACGGTCGTGTTCGTGGAATTGCCGAACACCAAGATCGAGCTCCTGGAGCCGATGGGGGCCGACTCGCCGATCGCCAAGTTCCTCGAGCGCAATGCGGACGGCGGCATCCACCACATCTGCTACGAGGTCGACGACATCATCGCGGCGCGTGACCGGCTGAAGGCGCAGGGCGCCCGCGTGCTGGGGACGGGCGAGCCGCGCATCGGCGCCCATGGCAAGCCGGTGCTGTTCCTCCACCCCAAGGACTTCCTGGGCACGCTGGTCGAGCTGGAGCAGGCGTGATGGCCGGGGCGCCGATCGCATTCCTGGGCCAGCCGGAGCCCGGCTCGGCGCGCCCGTTCAGCGCGGCGACCGTCGCGGGCGGGCTGGTCTTCGTCTCGGGCCATTCGGCGCCGCACGATCCCGCGCGCGGCATCCTGCGCGGCGACACGCCGGGCGAGCAGGTGCGCAACGCGCTGGGCCGGCTGGCGGAGATACTGGCCGAAGCCGGCAGCGGCCTCGACCGCATCGTCCAGGTGACGATGCTGATCTCCGATCCGGCGGACTACGACGCCTGCAACGCCGAATATGTGAGGCATTTTCCGAACGGCCTGCCGGCGCGGCACACCGCGCGCTTCGGCGTGCCGACGCAGGCGCGCGTCGCCTTCTCCTGCATCGCATTGGCTGGGGCGGGCGCGTGACGGTCGTCGGAGCGCTGGCGCTCTACTTCATCATCTGGTGGACGATGCTTTTCGCCGTCCTGCCCTTCGGAATCCGCAGCCAGGCGGAGGAGGGCGACGTCGTCCATGGCAGCGAGCCGGGCGCGCCCGCCTTTCCGGGGCTGTTCCGGAAGGCCATCGTCACCTCGATCCTGTCGGCGGTCGTGTTCGCCGTCATCTGGTATGTCTGGCGGACCTACGATCTCTGACGTATGGACAGGCTGAAATTCGGCCCGAAGGGGTGCCGTGAGCGCGGTATTCCGATGTCGGGGCTTGCGTCGGCCCCCACCGAGCGCGCAAAGGGAACCGTGGCCGGACAGCCCGGCCGAACACCCCTTTTGTGGCAGAGACGATCATGAGCAGTGACAGCGACGACTATGTCTATGACGAGGCGACCGGCGAATGGCGCCCGGCATCCGAGATCGCCGCTGCGAAGGCCGAGCTGGCGGTGGTGCGCGACGCGGCCGGAAACGCCCTTGCGGACGGCGATTCCGTGACGCTGATCAAGGACCTGAAGGTCAAGGGCGCCAACCAGACCCTGAAGCAGGGGACGGTCATCAGGACCATCCGCCTCACGGACAACCCCGAGGAGATCGATTGTCGCTACGAGGGGATCAAGGGCCTGGTGCTGCGCACCGAGTTCGTCCGCAAGCGCTGAGCCGGCGACCTGCGCTTCCGGGTTGTGAAAGCGGGCCGTCATTCCGGGTAAAGCCCGGGATGACGGCGTGTTTCCGTTTAAAATCAGCATGATCGAGGGGTGACGACGCTGCGCCCAAAGAAAAAGGCAAGGCCATCGCCTTGCCTCCTTAGTCTGTTTTTACCGCAGTATCGGCACGCGTCTGTTTGCGCGCGACTCGGATACGTGGCGGGCGTTTGTCCTCCCGAGACCTGGTCCGCGGCGCTTCGTCTTGCAAAGCGTGCCCAGCGAGAAAATGTTTAGCGTACTGTGACGTACCTGTCATCAGTTTAGGCACGCATCGCCCTAACTTTTTGCATAATTGTTCTCCCTTGCACTTGTGCAGTGCAGCAATAGACGATTCCGAGCCTGCCGGCGCCTTGTTCCCGCCAAAGGATAGGGCTAGCTAGCGGCGTCGTTAACCCGCCGGAAAAGCCGGCGGAGAGGAGCCTCCATGCTGCGCAGCCCGCTCGCCGCCCTTGCCCTTCTCGCCTCGCTCGGCCTCGCCCAGGCGCAGACGCCGGCGCCCGATCCGACCAACACCCTCGTGCTGGAGACCAAGGACGGCCCGGTCACGATCCGCCTGCGGCCCGATCTCGCCCCCAAGCACGTCGCGCAGATCAAGGCGCTGACGAAGAAGGGCTTCTATGACGGCATCGTCTTCCATCGCGTGATCGATGGCTTCATGGCGCAGACCGGCGATCCGACGGGCACCGGCACGGGCGGCTCCGACTTGCCGAACCTCCCCGCCGAGTTCACCCCGACGCCCTACAAGGTCGGCTCGGTCGGCATGGCGCGCTCGCAGTCGCCGAACTCGGCCAATTCGCAGTTCTTCATCTGCTATGAGGGCTGCGGCTCGCTGACCGGGCAGTACACGCTCTTCGGCGAGGTCGTCTCGGGCATGGACGCGGTCCGCAAGATCAAGAAGGGCGCCCCCGGCAGCGGCCAGGTCTCCGGCCCGGACAAGATCATCCGGATGCGCCTGCAGTCCGACATCAAGTGAGGCGGGAGGCCGGGGCCGTGACGACCGCACGCACGGTCCTCGCCTGCATCGCCACGATCTGCATGGCGGCGGCGAGTGCAGTCGCGCAGGACACGCGCGATCTCGGCCTGCCACCGGCTTCCGGCTCCCAGAACCCCGTCCTGCCGCCGCCCTCGGGTTCGCAGAACCCGATCCTGCCGCCCCAGAGCGGACAGCGCTACGTGCCCGGGGTCGGCGGTCCGTTCGGGGGCGAAAGCGGCATCCCCGGCGACGGTGATCGCAGGATCGGCCCGCCGAGGCCGTCCCGCGGCGGCGAGGTCGGGGTGGTCGGGACGCTCGCGCCCTCGACGAAAGTCTTCGAGGGCGCGGCGCTGGAGCGGATATCGGACGTGGCTCCGGCGCTGCGCCGGTGCTGGACCCCGCCGGTCATGGACGGCCCTCAGGCCGGGGCCATGGCGACGGTCCGCTTCAGCCTGCGCCGCGACGGCACGCTGTTCGGCCAGCCGCGCGTGACCTGGGAGACGCGGGGCACCGATCCCGATCTGCGGCGCCGTTTCACCGAGTCCGTCGTCGCCGCCGTCCATGATTGCACACCGATGAGGTTGTCGCCCGAGCTCGGAGCCGCTATCGCGGGGCGACCCATGTCCATTCGCTTCCACGGCCGCGCGCCGTCCAATGAAAGGCCGATCTGATGTCGCTCGATCCCGAGAACACCATCGTCATGGAGACCACCAAGGGCCGCGTGGTCATCAAGCTGCGTCCCGATCTCGCCCCCGGCCATGTCGAGCGCATCAAGCAGCTCGCGCGCGAGGGCTTCTATGACGGCATCGTCTTCCACCGCGTCATCGACGGCTTCATGGCGCAGGTCGGCTGCCCGCACGGCACCGGCACCGGCGGCTCGGACTATCCGGACCTGAAGCAGGAGTTCAACGCCGAGCCGCATGTCCGCGGCATCTGCTCCATGGCCCGCGCGCAGAACCCGAACTCGGCCAACAGCCAGTTCTTCATCGTCTTCGACGACGCCCGCTTCCTGGACAAGCAGTACACGGTCTGGGGCCAGGTCGTCGAAGGCATGGAGAATGTCGACAAGATCAAGCGCGGCGAGCCGGTGCGCGATCCCGACTCCATCGTCTCGATGAAGGTGATGGCCGACGCGGCCTGAGACTAACCGCCCTTCCTCCGTCATGCTCGGGCTAGACCCGAGCATCTCGGAAACCAGCACTGTCTGGTCATGAGATTCTCGGGTCTGCGCTTCGCTCCGCCCGAGAATGACGGACGATGGCTTCGGGCTTGACCCGCGCGCTCCTGTGACAGGCGACAAGCGCTAGTCCGATGAACGTCGATCTCTTCGATTTCGAGCTTCCCGACGAGCGGATCGCGCTGAGGCCGGCGAGCCCGCGCGACGTGGCACGCATGCTCGTCGTCAGGCCGGGAGGCGAGCCGGCCCTCGAGGATCGCATCGTCCGCGACCTGCCGTCCTTCCTGCGCGAGGGCGATGCGCTCGTGCTCAACGACACGCGCGTGATTCCGTCGCGTCTGCGTGGACGGCGCTATCGCGGCGAGGACTCGGCGCGCGTCGAGATCATGCTGCACAAGCGCGAGAGCGAGGATCGCTGGCTCGCCTTCGCCCGCCCCGCCAAGAAGCTCGCGATCGGGGAACGGGTCGTCTTCGATGCGGAAAACGCGAGCAACGCCTGCGAGCTCGCCCGGCTGCATGCCGAGGTGCTCGCGAAGGGCGAGGGCGGCGAGGTCGAGCTGCGCTTCTCCCTGACCGGCGCCTGGCTGGACGAGGCCATCGCCCGGTTCGGCGAATTGCCGCTTCCGCCCTACATCGCCGGCAAGCGCGCCGTCGATTCAGCCGACACCGCCGACTACCAGACCGCCTATGCCCGCGAGGACGGGGCCGTCGCCGCTCCCACCGCGGGGCTGCACTTCACGCCCGAGCTCTTCGCGGCGCTCGAAGCGCGCGGCGTCTCCCGCCATTTCGTCACGCTGCATGTCGGAGCCGGCACCTTCCTGCCGGTGAAGGCCGAGGACACCGACGATCACCGCATGCATGCCGAGTGGGGGACGGTCTCGGCCGGGACGGCCGACGCCCTGAACGCGGTCAAGGCGCGGGGCGGCCGGATCGTCGCGGTCGGCACGACCTCGCTGCGCCTGCTCGAAAGCGCGACCGGCGAGGATGGCGTCGTCCGTCCCTTCTCCGGCGATACGGCGATCTTCATCACGCCCGGCTATCGCTTCCGGGCCGTCGACCTGCTGATGACCAATTTCCACCTGCCGCGCTCGACGCTGTTCATGCTCGTCTCCGCCTTCGCCGGGCTCGACCCGATGAAGCGCGCCTATGCGCATGCGATCGCGGAAGGGTATCGCTTCTATTCCTACGGCGATTCCTCGCTCCTGCACCGCGCCGGATAGCGCCCGACGCATCGGGCTCGCCATCGGCGGGCGAAAATGCTACCCGGCTCGGCAACGAGAATTTCGAAGCGACACACTGGGCGACATGGCCGATATTTTCCGCGAGATCGACGAAGAGGTCCGCCGCGACAAGGCGGCGGAGCTCTGGCGCAAATACGGGTGGCTGATTTCGGCCCTGGCGGTGCTGGCCGTCCTCGGTGTCGCGGGCTGGCAGTTCTGGCAGCATCGCGAGAACCAGGCGGCGCAGGCCGTGGGCGCCCGCTTCGAGGCCGCGCTGAAATCGTCGCGCGACGGCAACAGCGACGAGGCGGAGAAGATCCTCGGCGAGCTCGCGGCCAATCCTCCCGCCGGCTACCGCCAGCTCGCGCGCTTCCGTCTCGCGGCCGAGATCGCCAAGCAGGACCCCGCCGGCGCCGCTACCGCTTTCGACGCCATTGCCAACGACGCCTCGCTCGCTCCGCTCTATCGCGATCTCGCCCGGCTGCGGGCGGGCATGCTGCGTGTCGATCTCGTGCCTTATGCCGAGATCAAGGCGGCGCTCGAGCCGCTCGCCACGCCGCAGGGCGTCTGGCGGCATTCCGCCCGCGAATTCCTCGGCATCGCCGCGCTCAAGGCCAATCTCTTCGAGGATGCCGGGCGCTGGTTCGACGCCATCGTCACCGACCCGCAATCGCCGCCTGTGCTGCGTCAGCGTACGGAGCTCTATCTGACGCTCGTGCGCGGCGGCCCGGTCGAAACCAGGAACTGATCGACCGTCGCCCGTCGGGGCGCGGCGAGACCGGAACACGATGACAGCCACCGTCGCCATCATAGGCCGCCCGAATGTCGGCAAGTCGACGCTGTTCAACCGGCTCGTCGGCAAGAAACTCGCTCTGGTCGACGACCGGCCGGGCGTTACCCGCGACCGGCGCGAGGGCGACGCCGCGCTCGGGCATCTGCGTTTCAAGATCATCGACACGGCGGGGCTGGAAGAGGCGGCGCCCGACTCGCTCGCCGGGCGCATGCGCGCCCAGACCGAGACCGCGATCGCCCAGGCCGACGTCATCCTCTTCATGATCGACGCCAGGCTCGGCCTGACGCCGATGGACCAGCCCTTCGCCGATCTCGTGCGCAAATCGGGCAAGCCGGTCATCCTGCTCGCCAACAAGGCCGAGGGGAAGAAGGGGCTCGACGGGATTTTCGAATCCTACTCGCTCGGCCTCGGCGATCCCGTGCCCTTCTCGGCCGAGCATGGCGAGGGCACCTCCGATCTGCTCGAGGCGCTCGCCCCCTTCGTCGACGACGAGCCGGAGGAGGACGAGGTCGAGGACCCGAGCTACGGCGACAAGCGCTGGGTCGAAGTCCCGGGTGCCACCGATGAGCAGGACGAGAACGCCGACCCCAGCAAGCCGCTGCGCGTGACGATCATCGGGCGTCCCAATGCCGGCAAATCGACGCTGGTCAACCGCATGATCGGCGAGGACCGGATGCTGACCGGCCCGGAGGCCGGCATCACCCGCGACACCATCTCGGTCGATTACGAGTGGCGCGGCCGGCCGGTGAAGCTCTTCGACACGGCCGGGATGCGCAAGCGCGCCCGCATCGAGGAGAAGCTGGAGAAACTCTCCGTCGCGGATTCGCTTCGCGCGATCCGTTTCGCGGAAGTCGTCGTCGTGCTGCTCGACGCCACCATCCCCTTCGAGAAGCAGGACCTGACCCTGGTCGACCTGACCGAGCGCGAAGGCCGGACGGTCGTCATCGGCCTGAACAAATGGGATCTCGTCGCCGACAAGCAGGGCCTGCTGGCCGAGCTCAAGGAGAAGGCCAACCATCTGCTGGCGCAGGTGCGCGGCGTGCCGATCGTGCCACTGTCGGGCCTTGCCGGGGAAGGCATCGACCGGCTGATGCAGGCGGTGTTCCAGTCCTACGAGGTCTGGAACCGGCGCGTCTCGACGGCGCGGATCAACCGCTGGCTCGAAGGCGTGCTCTCGGCGCATCCGCCGCCGGCCGTCGCCGGCCGCCGCATCAAGATCCGCTACATGACGCAGGCCAAGGCGCGCCCGCCGACCTTCGCGCTGTTCGGCAACCAGCTCGACCATCTGCCGGTGTCCTACACCCGCTATCTGGTGAACAATCTGCGCGAGGCCTTCGAGCTGCCCGGCACGCCGATCCGCCTCCATACGCGCGGCGGCGACAACCCCTACGACAAGGGGAAGGGGTAGCGAGAGCCTTTCCTTCTCCCCTTGCGGGAGAAGGTGGCAGCGCGGAGCGCTGACGGATGAGGGGTCTCACGGCATGTCGACGTCATGCCTGGGTGTACGCCCGGCGGATGGGGCGGCGCGACCCCTCATCCGCCCCTTTGGGGCACCTTCTCCCGCAAGGGGAGAAGGCAGGAGGCGCCCCTCTCGAAAGGCTTACGCCGGCATCTGCGGCGTCAGCACCTTGCCCTGTGGGAAATCGAAGATCTTGCCGGTCTCGGTCCAGCCGGGAGACGCGATCGCGACCAGATGCGGCGCCAGCTCCTCGGGCGTCCTCAGCGTCTCCGGATCCTCGCCCGGCATCGCCTCGGCGCGCATGCGGGTCCGCAGCGGCCCCGGATTGACCAGCATCACCTTCATCGGCGTCGAGGCCTTCTCGGCCGCGTAGCTGCGCGCCATCGCCTCCAGGGCCGCCTTCGAGATCGAATAGGGCCCCCAATAGGCGCGGCAGCTATGCGCGGCGCCGGACGACATCATGATGACGCGCGCCGCGTCGGAGGCCTGCAGGGCCGGCTCGACCGATTTCAGCAGGCGCCAGTTGGCGGTGACGTTGGTGTCGAACACCTTGTCCCATTCCTTCGGCGAGGCATGGGTCAGCGGCGAAAGCGGGCCGAGAATGCCGGCATTGGCCAGCAGGATGTCGAGCTTGCCCCAGCGCTGCTGGAGCGCGGGCCCGAGCCGCGCCACCGCCTCGGCATCGGCGAGGTCGAGTGGCACGAGCGTCGCGCCGTCGGGGCTGCCGGCGGCCTTGATCGCGTCGTCGAGCTCTTCCAGGGCGCCGGTGGTGCGGGCGAGCGCGACGACATGGGCGCCGGCCCCGGCCAAAGCGAGCGCGCCCGCCCGCCCGATGCCGCGCGACGCACCTGTGACGAGCGCGACGCGCCCTGCGAGAGGCTTGGTCATGGCCGATCCTGTCAGAGCACGCCTGGAGAGAGACGATTGCAGCCCTCCGCCGAACGTCTGGCCGAAGAGCTCGGCTCGCGGCGTCGCGGGGTGAGGGCTGCGTGCGAGGTGATGACCCTCAGCCGGCCTCGGCGAGCAGGGAGATCTGCTGCTTCGCGCTCTCGCCGACCATGTCGGTCAGCGAGGTGGGGTAGTCGCCGGTGAAGCAATGGTCGGTGAACTGCGGCCTCGCGGGGTCGCGCCGCTCATGGCCCATCGCCCGATAGAGACCGTCGACCGAGATGAAGGCGAGCGAATCGGCGCCGACGAACTGGCGCATCTCCTCGAGCGAATGCGTCGCCGCCAGCAGCTTCTCGCGATCCGGCGTGTCGATGCCGTAATAGTCGGGATGGGTGATCGGCGGCGAGGAGATGCGGAAATGCACCTCGCGGGCGCCGGCCTCGCGCATCATCTTGACGATCTTGAACGAGGTCGTGCCGCGCACGATCGAATCGTCGACCAGCACGATGCTCTTGCCCTCGACCACCGAGCGGTTGGCCGAGTGCTTCAGCTTGACGCCGAGCTCGCGGACCTTCTGCGTCGGCTCGATGAAGGTGCGCCCGACATAGTGGTTCCGGATGATGCCGAGCTCGAAGGGGATGCCGCTCGCCTGCGAATAGCCGAGCGCCGCCGGCACGCCGGAATCGGGAACCGGCACGACGACATCGGCCAGCGCCGGCGATTCCTGCGCGAGCACGGCGCCCATCGCCTTGCGGCGCTCATAGATGCTGCGGCCCTTCACGATGGAATCGGGACGGGCGAAATAGATGTACTCGAAGATGCAGGGCCGCTCGGCCACGGGCGGGAAGGGCTTGTGGCTCTCGATGCCGCTCTCGGAGATGATGACGACCTCTCCGTTCTCGATCTCGCGCACGAACTTGGCGCCGATGATGTCGAGCGCGCAGGTCTCGGAGGTCAGGATCGGGGCACCGTCGAGCTCGCCCAGCACGAGCGGGCGGATGCCGAGCGGATCGCGCGCGCCGATCAGCTTCTGGTTGGTCATGCCGACGAAGGCATAGGCGCCCTCGATCTGGCGGATGGCCTCGATGAAGCGCTCGACGAAATGCGCCTTGCGGCTGCGGGCGACCAGATGCAGCAGAACTTCGGTGTCCGAAGTGGACTGGTAGATCGCGCCGTCGCGCACGAGGTTGCGCCGCAGCGTCAGCCCGTTGGTCAGGTTGCCGTTATGGGCGACCGCGAAGCCGCTGCCATGCAGCTCGGCGAAGAGCGGCTGGACGTTGCGCAGGATGGTCTCGCCCGTCGTCGAATAGCGCACATGGCCGATCGACTGCCGGCCCTTGAGCTGGTCGATCACGCCTGCGCTGGAGAAGGCGTCGCCGACGAGGCCGAGACGGCGCTCCGAATGGAAGCGGTTGCCGTCGAAGGAGACGATGCCCGCCGCCTCCTGCCCGCGATGCTGGAGGGCGTGAAGGCCGAGAGCCGTCAGCGCTGCGGCGTCGGCATGCCCGAAGATGCCGAACACGCCGCACTCCTCGCGGAGCCGGTCGGCGTTCGGATCGAAGGCACCTTCGGTCTCGGTCTGCGGGATCATCTCAGAACTCCTGCTGCGACGGCCGATGCATGCAAAAATCGTTCTGCACGACGATCACGGCCGAGTCGGGGCGGCCGAGCCCGGCTGGGTCGATTCGATGGCCTTCTGGAGCGCCTGCCGGTCGGAGGCGTTCGGAAGCTGGGTCCGCCGCTGCGGGTCGGCGGTCGGGCTGGCGGGAGCGCGCGGCTCCTCCGCCGGAGCCTCGGTCGGCTCGGTGCCGGCCTTGGGCTTCAGCAGGCCCTTGATGAAGTCGGGGCTCATGTCCTGCGGCAGCATGGCCAGCAGCGAGCGCCCGGTTTCCTCGAGCACCGGCTTGGCCTTGGCGTCCTTGGCCCAGACCGGCATCTGCTTGTCGCCCATCAGCTGCGCGAAGAACAGGTAGCCGATCACGGCGAGCAGCAGCCCGCGCGCCGCGCCGAAGACGAAGCCCAGCGTGCGGTCGAGCGCGCCGATGCGCGAATCGAGCACGAAGTCGGAGACGCGGGCGGTGACCAGGGACACCACGATCAGCGTGCCCAGGAACAGGGCGGCGATGGAGGCGATCAGCGCGACCGTTTCGTTGGAGATGTACTGCTTGGCCATCGGCAGGAGCTGCGGGTGGAACACCCACGCGACCGCCGCCGCCGCCACCCACGAGGCGATGGCGAGCACTTCGCGCGTGAGGCCGCGCACTGCGGCCAGCAACGCCGAGATCAGAACCACGCCGATGACGACGAGATCGAGAATGGTGACTGGCATGTGGGGCCGCTTCGCTGATGTTGCCGGACGGCCCGCAGTAAATGGGGAGGCCGTTTCGATTTTGCTATACGCCCTCAGGGCCTGTGCGTCACCATTGCGACGCTGTCATTTCACATCCCTGCGAGGTGCGCGCGCCGCGATATCGGCAACGAGTTCCGCGACATGGCCGAAGCGGCGCAGGTTCAGGGCCGTGCCCTCGCCGGTCTCGGAGCCCCCGGCCGGCATCAGCGCCACCGCGAAGCCGAGCTTCGAGGCCTCCCGCAGCCGCGCGCCCGCGACCGACACGGGCCTGACGGAGCCGGACAGCGCGATCTCGCCGAAATAGACCGTTTCCTGCGGCAGCACGGCGCCGGTGATCGACGAGACCAGCGCCGCCGCCACCGCGAGGTCGGCGGCGGGCTCGTTGACCCGCAGCCCGCCCGCCACGTTGAGATAGACGTCGTGCTGGCCGAGCTTGAGGCCGCCATGCGTCTCCAGCACGGCGAGCACCATGGCGAGGCGGCTGTTCTCCCAGCCGACGACGGCGCGGCGCGGCGTGCCCAGCGCGGTCGGCGCGACCAGGGCCTGGATCTCGACGAGGACGGGGCGCGTGCCTTCGATGCCGGCGAAGACGGCCGCGCCGGGGGCGGGCTGGTCGCGGCCGGCGAGGAACAGGGCCGAGGGGTTCGATACCTCCGACAGGCCCTTGCCGGTCATCTCGAAGACGCCGATCTCGTCGGTGGGGCCGAAGCGATTCTTCTGCGCGCGCAGGATCCGGAACGAATGCGCGCCCTCGCCCTCGAAGGAGAGCACGGCGTCGACCATGTGCTCGACGACGCGGGGGCCTGCGATCTGCCCGTCCTTGGTGACATGGCCGACCAGGATCATGCAGGCGCCGCTGGTCTTGGCGTAGCGGATCAGCGCCTGCGCCGAGCCGCGGACCTGGGTCACGGTGCCGGGCGCGCTCTCGACCTCGCCCGACCACATGGTCTGGATCGAATCGATCACGACGAGGGCAGGGCGCCGGCCCTGGCCCAGCGTCGCGACGATGTCCTCGACATTGGTCTCGGCCGCGAGATCGACCGGGGCTTCGGCCAGGCCCATCCGCTCCGCCCGAAGCCGGACCTGTCCGGTCGATTCCTCGCCCGAGACATAGACGACCCGCTGGCCCGCCTGCGCCAGCGCGGCGCAGCCCTGCATCAGCAGCGTCGACTTGCCGATGCCCGGATCGCCGCCGATCAGCAGCACCGAGCCCGGCACGAAGCCGCCGCCCGTGACGCGGTCGAGTTCGCCGATGCCCGAGACGATGCGCGGCGCATCCTGCGTCTCGCCCTTCAGCGTCTCCAGCGCGAAGACTCGTCCCCTGGCCCTGCCGCCGGAGGAGGCGGCACGCGCACCCGGAACAGGGGCGGACTGCGCGTCCTCGACGAGCGAGGACCAGGTCCCGCAGGCATCGCATTTGCCCTGCCAGCGATGATAGACGGCGCCGCAGGCCTGGCAGCTATAGGTGGGACCGCGCTTGGCCATCAGCCGACGCTGCCGTCGATGCAAACCGCGACGTCATCCCGGACAAGCCGCGTAGCGGCGCCGCTCCGGGATCCATCGAAGGGCTCCGGAGCTCCAAGATCGATCCCGGAGCGCCGCTTGGCTACGTGCGGGATGACGGCGCGCGTGGTCAAATCGTTCACATCACAAACCGACATAGCGGCGCTGGTAGCGCCGGCCGAGGCTCGTCAGGATCTCGTAGCCGATCGTCTTGGCCCCGGCGCCGACCGCCTCCAGGTCGAGCGCCCCGCCGATGATCGTCACGGCGGCGCCGCGAGCGACGGCGTCCGCCGGCGCGTCGGTCACGTCGAGGATGACGAGGTCCATCGAGACGGAGCCGACGAAGGGGCAGACCACGCCGCCGACCAGCGCCGAGCCACCGCTCGTCGTGTCGGTTCCGCTGGCGTTGCGCGGGTAGCCGTCGGCATAGCCGAGGCAGATCGTCGCCAGCCTGCGCCGGCCCGCCGCCGTCCAGCGGCCGTTATAGCCGACCTGGGTCCCGGCCTCGACCTCCCGGATCTGCAGGATGCGGGTTTCCAGCCCGATCACGGGCCGCATCGGGTTCGGCTTCCCCGGCGTCGGATTGCCGCCATAGAGCGCATAGCCCGGCCGCGTGAGCTGGTAGGACGGGCAATCCCTCAGGAAATGGCCGGACGAGTTCTTGAGCGAGGCCGGGATGCCCTCGAACGCGGCGGCGATCTCGGCGAAGGCCTTCATCTGGCGCGCATTCGCGGGATCGGCCTCGTCCTCGGAGGAGGCGAAATGGCTCATCACCAGGCCGATGCCGGCCGCGTCGACATCCACCCGGAACGCGGTGCCCGCGCTCATGCCCTCTCCCGGCCAGATGCCGAGCCGGTTCATCGCCGTGTCGACATGCAGGGCGGCCGGCCGCACGGTCGCGCCGCCGTCGCGGAACCCCGCCCATTCGCGCAGTTCCTCCCGCGAGCCCAGGACCGGCGACAGGTCATGCTCGGCGAAGACGCCGCAGGCGCCAGGCAGCAGGCCGTTCAGCACATAGATGGTGGCCTCCCGCGCCACGGCGCGGGCGCGTATGGCCTCCGACAGATGCGCGACGAAAAAGGTCCTGCAGCCGGCGGCGGAGAGGGCCGTGACCGCGGGCTCGGTGCCGAGGCCATAGGCGTCGGCCTTGACCACGGCGGCGGCCTCGCATCCCGCCAGCTCGCCCATCAGGCGCCAGTTGGCGACGAGAGCGGACAGGTCGACGGTAAGGGTCGAGCCATAGGCCGGCGAGGCGGGCGTGTCGAAGTTCATCATTCGCGGTCCGGAAGGCGCAGGTCGTCGGCACGGTCGGAGAAGCGGGTCACCTCCGCGTCGAACTGCAGGGCGATGGTGCCGGTGGGGCCGTGGCGCTGCTTGCCGATGATGAGCTCGGCGACGCCATGCGCCGCCTCCATCTCGATCTGCCACTTGTTGTGTTCTTCGGTGCCCGGCCGGGGCTCCTTGCCCTTGAGGTAGTACTCGTCGCGATAGACGAACATGACCACGTCCGCGTCCTGCTCGATCGAGCCGGATTCACGCAGGTCGGAGAGCTGCGGGCGCTTGTCGTCGCGCGATTCCACCTGACGCGAAAGCTGCGAAAGCGCCACGACCGGGGCCTCGAGCTCCTTGGCGAGCGCCTTGAGACTGGTCGTGATCTCGGTCAGCTCCTGCACGCGGTTCTGGCTGTTCTTCGAGGAGCCGGAGAGCAGTTGCAGGTAGTCGATGAAAAGCACGTCCAGCCCGCGCTGGCGCTTCAGGCGCCGGGCCCGGGCCATCACCTGCGCGATGGAGATGCCGCCGGTCTGGTCGATATAGAGCGGCATCTGCTCGATCATCGCCGTGACGTCGGAGAGCCGCGCGAACTCGGCCTCGGTGATCCGGCCCTGCCGGATCTTGTGGGAGGAGATTCCGGCCTGCTCGGCGACGATACGCGTGGCGAGCTGGTCGGCCGACATTTCGAGCGAGAAGAACGCGACGATGCCGCCGTCGACGCTCTTGATAGTGCCGTCCTCCTGGCGCTCGCCGCGCCAGGCCTTGGCGATGTTGAAGGCGATGTTGGTGGCGAGCGACGTCTTGCCCATGGCCGGACGGCCGGCGAGGACGATGAGGTCGGAGCGCTGCAGGCCGCCCATGCGCTGGTCGAGGTCGCGGAAGCCTGACGAGATGCCGGAGAGGCCGCCCGCGCGCTGATAGGCGCTGGCCGCCATGTCCATCGCGAGGCGCAGCGCGCTGCCGAACTTCTGGAAGCCGCCCTCGTAGCGGCCCTTTTCCGCGAGCGCGTAGAGCTTGCGCTCGGCCTCCTCGATCTGCTCGCGCGGCGGCATCTCGACGGGGGCGTCATAGGCGACGTTGACCAGTTCCTCGCCGACGCCGATCAGCTGCCGGCGCACGGCGAGGTCGTAGATGGTGCGGCCGTAGTCGCCGGCATTGATGACGGTCGTCGCCTCGGCGGCGAGCCGCGCGAGATACTGGCTCGGCGTCACCTCGCCGAGGTCGAGATCGCCGACGAAGGTCTTCAGCGTGATCGGCGTCGCGATCTTGCCGGCGCGAATCATGCTCGCCGTCAGCTCGAAGACGCGCTGGTGGATCGCCTCGAAGAAGTGCTCCGGCAGCAGGAAGTCCGAGACCCGGTAGAAGGCGTCGTTGTTGACCAGGATGGCGCCGAGAAGCGCCTGCTCCGCCTCGATGTTGTGAGGCTGGACGCGGTAGTCCGCCTCGCGGTTGTCGAGGCGCGTGACGAGGGCGGTAACGGGGGCCATGGGCTCTTGTAAGACAGTCGTGACGGGTCGGTTGTGTCGCGGCGGAGACGCTCTCGCGATCACGAGGCGTTATCTCGGCTATGCCCGCTTTTCACAAGCGCGAATCGAAAAGGCGCCGCATGAGCATGCGACGCCTTGACTCCGTCGAGGGATGTCGGGAGCCGTTTGTAGAAGCTCTTGAAGCACCGTCGCTGTCATTCCGGGCTCGACCCGGAATCCATCGTAGAGCGCTGGGCCCTACGATGGATTCCGGATCAGCGCCGCTACGCGGCTTGTCCGGAATGACGGCGAGCCTCTTCCGGTATCAGCGGTCGTCGTCGCCGGCCTCGGCCAGCGCCGCGCCGACCTCGAGGCCGAGATCGTCGAGATCCAGCTCCTCGCGAGCGGTGACGTTCTCGCCGGCGGCCTGGCGCTGGGCCTCCTCGGCCGAACGGGCGACGTTGATCGTGACCGTGACCGAGACTTCCGGATGCAGGACGACCGGCACCGCGTGCAGGCCGAGGGTCTTGATCGGGTGGTTCAGCGTCACCTGGCTGCGGGCGACGTGGAAGCCTTCCGCGGTCAGCGCGTCGGCGATGTCACGGGTCGAGACCGAACCGTAGAGCACGCCGGACTCGCCCGACTGGCGCAGGATCACGACGCTGGCGCCGTCGAGCGTCTCGGCGACCGCATCGGCCTCGGACTTCAGCTCGAGGTTGCGGGTCTCGAGCTCGATGCGGCGGCTCTCGAACTGCTTCTTGTTGGCTTCCGTCGCGCGCAGGGCCTTGCCGCGGGCGAGCAGGTAGTTGCGGCCGAAGCCGTCGCGCACGCGCACGACTTCGCCCATCTGGCCGAGCTTGGCGACGCGTTCGAGCAGGATCACTTCCATGGGTCTTCTCCTTCGTATGTCGAATGGGATTTCAGGATTTGGCAGGCGGAGGCGCGGCCCGCTTGCGCAGGCCGAAGAGGGTGTCGATCAGCCCGGCGAGGGCGAGAAGCGGCGTCAGCACCGCCTGCATGACGACGAGCGCGACATAGACCGAGATCAGCATCGGCATGCGCCAGGGGCGGCCGCGCGAGAGGTCGTGCAGCATGGCGAGGCCGGTGAACATGAAGGCGGCGAGCAGGGCCCCCGTCAGCGCCGCGCCGGCGACGCCGATGAAGCCGCCGGTCAGCGAGACGATCACAGCGCCCCCCAGCAGCAGCAGCGCCGGCCGGGGCAGGCTCGCCGAGGGGATGAAGGGCCAGGGGCGCGGCAGGCGGCCCGAGATCGACACGGTCTTGCCGGCGAGCCAGAGATTGAGCGTGATCGTGGTGACGAAGGACGCGCCGATGCCGACGGGGACCGCCGCCGCCACGCCCTGGGCGAGCTCGGCGATGCCGACCTCCGACGACGGCGCGATCATCCGGCTGCGCACCATCTCGTTGAGCAGGTTCTCGATCATGCGGGTGATGACGGCGCGGTAGGCCTCGTAGTCGGTCGTCATCACGAGCGCGCTGCCGATGGTGGCGAGCGCTGCGGTCGCGGCGATCCAGAGCAGGAGGTTGCCGAGCGGATACCATTCGGCGCCGCCCCGGCCGTCGTCGCGCGCGAGCAGCGAGAGATAGGAGATCCACCAGGCCGGCAGGGCGATGATCACCGCGAAGGCGATGCCGGCCGAAACGGTGAGGGCGAGCGCGACCGCGATCGCGCCGGCAGCGGCGGCGACGAGTCCGGAACGGTGGTTCCAGCCGAGCGAGGCGATGAAGACCGGCAGCGGGGCCGCCGAATACAGCAACAGCGCCAGCGGCGATCCGGTGATCACCACGGAGAAGAGCAGGGCTGAAACAAGGCCCGCGCCGATGCCGACGATAGGAAGCATTCGCTCGTCCTGCTGTCCCGCTGCTCAGGCCATCGGCCCGGCAGGGTGAGAGGCGTTTCGCCTCAACATACCCGGAGGAGTTTCACCGCCGGGCGACCAGTGGGTTTCGGGAGCCGCCCTCGCGGGGCGGGTGGGCATCCCGGCGGCTCGACGCCGCCGGGACTAACGTCCGCTCAGCGGATGACGTAGGGCAGCAGGCCGAGGAAGCGGGCGCGCTTGATCGCCTGGGCGAGCTCGCGCTGCTTCTT
>QFQY01000006.1 GCA_003248805.1 Chelatococcus sp.
CCAACGGCATCGTCTCGGTGACGGCGAAGGACAAGGCCACCAACAAGGAGCAGCAGATCCGCATCCAGGCTTCCGGCGGCCTCTCCGAGGCCGACATCGAGAAGATGGTCAAGGACGCCGAGGCCAATGCGAGCGAGGACAAGAAGCGTCGCGAGCTGGTCGAGGCCCGCAACCAGGGCGAGAGCCTCGTGCACTCGACCGAGAAGTCGCTGAAGGACTATGGCGACAAGGTCTCGGCCGCCGACAAGGGCGCGATCGAGACCGCGATCGAGGCGCTGAAGGCGGCCCTCGCCGAGGACAACGCCGAGACCATCACGGCCCGCACCACGGACCTGATGCAGGCCTCTATGAAGCTCGGCGAGGCGATGTATGCCGCCAGCCAGGCCGAGGGCGGCGAGCCCGAGGCCGGCGCCGAGCCGGCGGACGCCAAGAAGGACGACGTCATCGACGCCGACTTCAAGGATGTCAGCGACGACAAGAAAAAGAGCGCCTGAGGCGCTCGCCACCCGCAAGGACGTCATGGCCGGGCTTGACCCGGCCAACTCGTTCGCGGATGGCATGAAGGCACGATGTCGCATTCTGCTTGAGATGGCCGGCCGCGAGGCCAGCCATGTTGCGAGGGGCGGCGAGGAGACCGCTGTCGGATGTCCAAGCGCGATTATTATGAGATCCTCGGCGTCTCGCGGACGGTGACCGAGGTCGAGCTCAAGACGACCTTCCGCAAGCTCGCCATGCAGCATCACCCGGACAAGAATCCGGGCGACAAGCAGGCCGAGATCAAGTTCAAGGAAATCAACGAGGCCTACCAGATCCTGTCCGACGCGCAGAAGCGCGCCGCCTATGACCGTTTCGGCCACCAGGCCTTCGAGAACGGCGGCGGGGGCGGCGGCGGACAGGCCGATTTCTCCGACTTCATGTCCGACATCTTCGACTCGTTCTTCGGGGATGCGCGTGGCGGACGCGGCGGGGCCCGGGCCGCAAACGGACGGGAGCGCGGCGCCGACCTGCGCTACAATCTGGAAATCGGCCTCGAGGAAGCCTTCGCCGGCAAGAACGCCTCGATCCATGTGCCGACCTCGGTCTCCTGCGAGGTCTGCTCCGGCACCGGCGCCAAGCCGGGCTCCAAGACCCGGACCTGCCCGACCTGCGGCGGCCATGGTCGCGTGCGTGCCAATCAGGGCTTCTTCTCGGTCGAGCGGACATGCCCGACCTGCTCCGGCCGCGGCGAGATCATCGACGACCCGTGCGGAAACTGCCAGGGCGCCGGCCGCGTCACGCGCGAGCGCACGCTGTCGGTCAACATCCCGGCCGGCGTCGAGGACGGCACGCGCATCCGGCTCGCGGGCGAGGGCGAGGCCGGCCTGCGCGGCGGACCGGCGGGCGATCTCTACATCTTCCTCTCGATCAAGCCGCACGCCATCTTCCAGCGCGACGGGGCGGACCTGTTCTGCCGCGTGCCGATCGGCCTTGTCTCGGCGGCGCTGGGCGGCGAGATCGAAGTGCCGACCCTCACCGGCGAGAGCGCGCGGGTGAAGATCCCCGAAGGCACGCAGACCGGCAAGCAGTTCCGCCTGAAGGCCAAGGGCATGAGCGTGCTGCGCTCGCGCGAGGTCGGCGATCTCTACATCCAGGTCGTGGTCGAGACGCCGCAGAAGCTGACGGCGCGGCAGCGGGAGCTGCTGCAGGAGTTCGAGCGCGAGAGCTCCGGCGCGACCCATCCCGAGGCGGCGGGCTTCTTCGGCCGGGTGAAGGATTTCCTCGGCGGGCTCGGCGGGGCGGCCTGAGCGCCGCGCCTGTCTCGCCCGGCGCGGCCCATATAAAAAGCGGGCCGTCTTGCGACGACCCGCTCCTGGTCAGGTTCCGATGGGGGATCAGACCTTGTCGACCACTTTCTTGACGGCGTCCTTGCCCTTGCCGAGCGCCTGCTGGGCCTCGCCCTTGCGCTCCTGAAGCACGCCCT
Source organism: Chelatococcus sp. (assembly GCA_003248805.1). Classification (GTDB taxonomy): domain Bacteria; phylum Pseudomonadota; class Alphaproteobacteria; order Rhizobiales; family Beijerinckiaceae; genus Allobosea. The sequence goes on from QFQY01000006.1 coordinate 1,961, forward strand.
CGGCCTCAAGTTCCGGCTTGTCGAACGCCTTGCCGGCCGCCTGCTTGACGTTGCCGGCCGCCTCGTTGGCCATGCCCTTGATCTTGTCCGTGGTGCTGCCCATGGTCTAGATCCTCCTGCTGAATTGCACGCCGCCACAGCGGCTCTCCCTTCATCAACCGCCATGGGAGAAGAAGGTTCCGATGCCGATGCGTTTCATCGGCGGGCCGGAATGACGAGGCCGGCCAGGATCGACGTCACGCAAACGTCATGTCGCGGCTCTAGCCGACGGGCTTTCCCCTCAGCCAACGGACCCGCCCGATGCGCCAGCCTCTCGCCCTCGCGGCTCTCGCTTCCGCATTGCTCACCGGCACGGCGAGCGCCGAACCGATGTTCAACCGCATCGCCACCTTCTCGGTGCCGCTCAACCTTCCGGCAGACCGCGACGCCTCCAAGAAGACCGTCGCCGAGATCGTCGCCAGCAACGAGGCGGGCACGCTGCTGGCCTATACCGACGGGGAGCAGAAGGCGCTCGGGCTGATCGACATCACGACGCCCGACGCGCCGAAGGCCGCCGGCTTCGTGCCGCTGGCGGGCGAATCCACCTCCGTCACCATCCTCGGCGACAAGGCCTTCGTCGCCGTCGTGACCTCCGGCGACAACTTCAAGGAGCCGGCCGGCCATCTCGCCACCGTCGACCTGAAGACCAGGCAGGTCGTCGCGACCTGCGATCTCGGGGGCCAACCCGACTCCGTGACGCTGACGAAGGACAAGTCCAAGATCGTCATCGCCATCGAGAACGAGCGCGACGAGAAGCTCAACAAGGGCGCCCTGCCCCAGCTCCCGGCCGGCAACGTCACGCTGATCGGCATCAAGGACGGCGCCGTCGACTGCGCCTCCCGGCAGGTCGTGGACGTGACGGGCCTCGCCACCGTCGAGCCCACCGACCCCGAGCCGGAATTCGTCGACGTCAACGCCGACGGCCTCGTCGTGGTGACGCTGCAGGAGAACAACCACCTCGTCGTCCTCGATTCGAAGACCGGCAAGGTGGTGACGCATTTCTCCGCCGGCACGGTGGATCTCAAGAATGTCGACAAGACACGCGACGGGCAGATCAAGCCGACCGAGGAACTCAAGAGCGTGCCGCGCGAGCCCGACGCCGTGCGCTGGCTCGACACAGACCGTTTCGTCACCGCCAACGAGGGCGACTGGAAGGGCGGCTCGCGCGGCTTCACCATCTTCCGCAAGGACGGGACGGTCGAGTTCGACTCCGGATCGGACGTGGACCACATCGCGATGCGGCTCGGCCATTATCCGGAGCGGCGCTCCGCAGCGAAGGGCAGCGAGCCCGAAGGCATCGAGGTCGCGACCTATGGCGACGACAGGCTGATCTTCGTCGGCCTGGAGCGCGCCTCTCTCGTGCTGGTCTACAAGGACGAGGGGCCGGGCAGGGCGCCGCGCTATCTCCAGGCGCTGCCGACCGGCATCGGCCCCGAGGGGCTGCTCGCCATCCCGCAGCGCGACCTCTTCGTCTCCGCCTCGGAAACCGATGTCGGCGAGAAGGGCGGCGCCCGCTCCGCCGTCATGATCTATCGCCGCGCCGAGGGCCCTGCCGCCTATCCGACGATCCTGTCCCAGGACGAGAACGGCCTGCCGATCGGCTGGGGAGCGCTCTCCGGCCTCGCCGCCGACCAGACCGCGCCGGGCAAGCTCTTCTCGATCACCGACAGCGCCTATGCGCCCTCGCGCATCCTCCAGATCGACGCGACGCAGCAGCCGGCCCGCATCACCGGCGCGATCACCGTGACGAAGGACGGCAAGCCCGCCTCCTACGATCTCGAGGGCATCGCGACCCGCTCCGGCGGCGGCTTCTGGCTCGCTTCCGAGGGCAATCCCGAGAAGAAGGACGCGGCCCTCCCGGACGTCCTGCTGCGCGTCTCGGCCAAGGGCGAGGTCGAGGAGGAGATTCTCCTGCCGGAAGCGCTGGCGCAGCACGCCGTCCGCTTCGGCCTCGAAGGCGTCGCGGTCACCGGCACGGGCGCGGATGAAACCGTCTGGCTCGCCGTCCAGCGCGAATGGAAGGACGATCCCAAGGGCAAGACCAAGATTCTGTCCTACAAGCCGGCCACGAAGGAGTGGGGCGTGTTCCACTATCCGCTAAGCGCGGCCGCCCAGGGCCAGTGGATGGGGCTGTCCGAGCTGGTTGCGCTCGGCGACGACCGCTTCGCCGTGCTGGAGCGCGACAACGGCCTCGGTGCGAAGGCCTTCAAGACCATCCAGACCTTCTCGGTGAATGGGCTGAAGCCGGCCGCGATCGGCGCCGCCGAGATTCCGACCTTGGCCAAGACGCCATTGCGCGACCTCACGCCCGATCTGATGAAGGCCGGCGGCTACGGTCTCGACAAGGTCGAGGGCATGGCGGTCGACAAGGCAGGAAACCTCTTCGTCGTCACCGACAATGACGGCGTCGAGGATTCCTCCGGCGAAACGCAGTTCTTCGCCTTCGGGAAGATCGGCGGCTGAGGCGGGGCGCCTTCGTGCGTCATGCTCGGGCTTGACCCGAGCATCTCCGGCCAAAGGTTCTCGGGTCGGCGCAACGCGCCGCCCGAGAATGACGGCCCGCTCACAAAAAACCCCGGATGCGCGAGGCATCCGGGGCAGTTGCCCGGCGGCGATGGCTCCGCCGGGACGAGGAGACGGCTTACCAACCCGCGAGCACGACGCCCTTGAAGCGCTCGGCGATGAAGGCCTTGATCTCGGGGCTCTGATAGGTCTCGACCAGCGTCTTGACCCAGGGCTTGTCCTTGTCGACGGCGCGCACCGCGATCAGGTTGACATAGGGGCCCTTGGCATCCTCGCGCAGGATGGCGGAGGTCGGGTCGATCTTGGCGTCGATGGCGTAGTTGGTGTTGATGGCGGCGGCCGCGACATCCGAGAGCGAGCGCGGGGTCTGCGCTGCGTCGAGCTCGAGGATCTTCAGCTTCTTCGGGTTGGCGGTGATGTCGGCGACGGTCGGCTTGAAGCCGACGCCGTCCTTGAGCTTGATGACGCCCTTGTCCTGAAGCAGCAGCAGCACGCGCCCGCCATTGGTCGGGTCGTTGGGGATGGCGATGCTGGAGCCGTCCGGCACCTCGGCCCAGCTCTTGTACTTCGACGAGTAGACGCCGATCGGGAAGTTCACGGTGTAGCCGACCTTGACGATCTTGTAGCCGCGATCCTTCACCTGATTGTCGAGATAGGGCTCGTGCTGGAACGAGTTCGCCTCGAGCTCGCCGGCATCGAGCGCCTGGTTCGGCACGACATAGTCCGAGAACTCGGTGATCTTGAGCTCGATGCCCTTGGCGGCGAGCAGCGGCTTCACCTTCTCGACGATCTCGGCATGCGGGCCAGGCGTCACGCCGATGCGGACGACCTGCGTCTGGGCGAGGGCCGGGGCGGCGAGCGAGAAAGCGAGGCCGGCGGAAGCGGCGAGCGCGAGGCGGCGGGTGATGGACATGGGAAACTCCTTCGTGACTGTCCGGTATTCGGGGATGAGAGGGCCCTGCCCTCCCGCGAGGGCGCGGGCTGGAGAGGGGCGTTGCGAAAGGGAATGGGCTCAGGCGTGCCGGAGGCGCTTGTTGAGACGTCTCGCCAGACGGTCGCCGAAGGCCTGCACGCTCTGGACGAGGACGATCAGCACGGCGACCACCGCCAGCATGACGTCCGGCATGAAACGCTGGTAGCCGTAGCGGATGCCGAGATCGCCCAAGCCGCCGCCGCCGACCGCCCCGACCATGGCGGAGAAGCCGATCAGGCTGACCACCGCCAGCGTGAGGCCGAGCGCGATGGCGGGCAGCGCCTCCGGCACCAGTACCTTGCGCACGATCTGCAGCGGCGTCGCGCCCATCGAGCGGGCGGCCTCGACCAGGCCCTGATCGACCTCGCGGATCGCCCCCTCGATCAGCCTTGCGATGAAGGGCGTGGCCGCGACGGTGAGCGGCACGATCGCCGCCGTCGTCCCGATCGAGGTGCCGGCGATCAGGCGGGTGAAGGGGATGATCGCGACAACGAGGATGATGAAGGGCGTGGAGCGCGTGGCGTTGACCACCGTCCCGAGCACGAGATTGGCCACGGGAGCGGCGAAGAGCTCGCCGCGCCTGCTCGTCGCCAGGAAGACGCCGAGCGGCAGGCCGAGCAGCGTGCCGAGGCCGGCGGCGACCGCGACCATGGCGAGCGTGTCGAGCGTCGCCTGCAGGATGAGCCGGACGATCTCAGGAGACATGGCCGACGACCTCCGCCTTGAGTTCGAGGCCCCGCAGCGAGCCGAGCACGGCCGAGGCTTCCGGCTCCCGCGCCGGCACGGAGACGAGCAGGCAGCCGAAGGGGCGCCCGGCGATGGAATCGATGCGGCCGGCGAGGATGTTGACGTCGACGCCGACGATCGAGCCGAGACGGCTGATCACCGGGGCCGTCGCGTTCTGGCCGGTGAAGGTGATGCGCAGCACGATATCGTCGCCCTCGCGGGCCTCCGCATGGATCCGTCCGACGAGATGCGCCGGAATCTCGACGCCGGTGACGGCCTCGACGAAGCGCGCCGTCGTCGGATGGCGCGGGCGGGTGAAGACCTCGAAGGTCTCGCCCTGCTCGACGATCCGCCCGTCCTCGATCACCGCGACGCGGTCGCAGATTTCCTTGATGACCGGAATCTCGTGCGTGATCAGCAGGATGGTGATGCCGAGATCGCGATTGACCTGCCGCAGCAGCGCCAGGATCGAACTCGTCGTCTCGGGGTCGAGCGCCGAGGTCGCCTCGTCGCAGAGCAGCACGCGCGGTTCGTTGGCGAGCGCGCGGGCGATGCCGACCCGCTGCTTCTGGCCGCCCGACAGCTCGGCCGGATAGCGACCGCTCTTGTCGGACAGCCCGACGAGCGCGAGCAGTTCCTCGACGCGCTGGCGGATCGCCTCCTTCGGCGTGCCCGCGATCTCCAGCGGCAGCGCGACATTGTCGAAGACCGTGCGCGAGGAGAGCAGGTTGAAATGCTGGAAGATCATGCCGATGCGGCGGCGCCGCTCGCGCCAGGCCGCCTCGCTCAGCCCCGTGACGTCCTGGCCCTCGACGAGGATGCGGCCCGAGCTCGCACGCTCGAGGCCGTTGACGAGCCGGATCAGCGTCGACTTGCCGGCGCCCGAGCGACCGATGACGCCGAGGATCGTGCCCTCGGGCACGTCGAGGTCGACACCGGCCAGCGCGGAAACCTCTCCCGCGCCGTCCCGCCCGGGATAGCTCTTCCCGACCTGCCGGAGCTGGATGATCGGAGCTGGCGGCACGACGAGCCGGGTTGCGGCGGCAAGAACGCCTGGTTTCACGGGAGCATTCATCATGGCCTCAGAAATGCGCGTGGCAAGCCCAATGGACCGAGTCCGGTCGACCGTGCGCGGCGGTGGACGCCGGCACCTGGCGGGCTGCGCGGACAGTGTTTCGCCAAATCCGCGCGAGGCGGAGCCGGAACCGAGAGACGATGCCCATCGTCGCCTCAGGACAGGCGGCGCGGCACGTCGCGGCGACGCGGAGCGGCGAGCTGGCGGGCGGCGAGCTCCGCCGCGCCGGGCGTGGCGAAGCGATGCCCCTCCAGCGCCTGGAAGGCGGAAGAGGCTGCAATGAAGGTGAAGTAGCGCTCGTCGGCACGACGGCTGACGAGTCCGGCGGGGTCCTCGCCGATCTCGATGATATAGGCCTGCTGGCCAGCCCTGGACTGGATATTGGACATGGCTTCCCGTTCCGCTGCACGGCGCTCCTCGACGCCCGTTCGATCTGGCGGAGGCCCGCGATGCGACGCGGCCTCCAGCAACACGTCAGCGTCGACAACAGCGGCGGAAGTCGGTGGGGGGATATCCTGTCCGGATCCTGAAAGCGTCGGTCATGATCGTCTCCTCGAACTGGAGCCCACGACGACGTCGTGGCGCTTTAGCGTTTGGTGACGCGGCGCAAGCTGCTCGCTCAAATCCCCGCGGCCGTCGGGCTCCGTCACGGGTGCCTGATGACGCCGACAATCTGGCTCCAAACGTCCTGTTTGTCAACCCAATCGTTCTTTTAACAAAACGACCGTCTGGAGAATATTCTTCTCTCAACGAGAACGGTGGCGCGCGTCACGTCGCCGCGACCGGCCTCGGTGGCTTGACGCGGTGCCGGGACATGCGCCTAGTCCGCCCCATGCCGGACATCACGCGCCTGTTCCCGGGACTGCGGCGCTCCCTTCTGGGGGCGTGGCTAGCTGCCGCCTATGCCCTGACGGTGCTTGCCGCCGCCCTGGCCCCTGCCCCGGTGCTGGCGAACGCGGGGCTCGCCGGGGCCATGCTCTGCTCCGGGGCCGCGATGCCCGGGCAGGACGATCCGTCCGCACCGGCTGCGGAAGGATTCCACTGCAAGGGTTGCCCGCTGCAGCCCCTGCTGCATCCGCCCGGGCCGCCGCGCGCGGTGCGGGCTCTACGCCCGGTCACGCAGCTCATCTTCGCGCTGCGTTCCGAACGGAGCCTGCCGAGAGGGATACCGGAAGGGCTCGCACAGCCGCGCGCGCCGCCGGTCGGCACCGCGACCGCCACCACCCTCTCCTGAACGCCGCAGCGCAACGAACCCGATGGACGGGCGCCGCGGCCCGGCACGCCAAGGCGCGTCGCCGGCGCGAACATCTTCGAGGATCCCATGATCGCTTCCCGCCACGGCCTCGCACTGGCCGCCCTGCTCCTGGCCGCCACGCCGGCCTTCGCCCACGGCTTCAAGCTCGGCCCGCTGACGATCGGCCACCCCTGGTCGCGCGCCACGCCGCCCGGCGCCAAAGTCGGCGGCGGCTATCTCTCCGTCGAGAACACCGGAACGACCGCCGACAGGCTCGTCTCCGTGTCCGCGCCCTTCGCGGGGCGGACGGAAATCCATGAAATGGCGGTGAAGGACGGGGTGATGACGATGCGCCCGCTCAAGGACGGGGTCGAGATCGCGCCCGGCGCCAAGGTCGAGTTCAAGCCCGGCGGCTACCACATCATGTTCATGGAGTTGAAGGAGCCGCTGAAGCAGGGCGAGCGGCGGAAGGGCACGCTGACCTTCGAGAAGGCCGGCAGCGTCGAGGTCGAGTTCGCCGTGGACGCGATCGGCGGGAAGGGCGGCGAGACCGAGCACAAAGGCCACTGAGCGCTCCCGCCCCAAAGATGCGAGGCTCCCGGGTGCCACGGTCCGGCACCCGGGAGCCGCTCCGGCTCAGAGCTTGGCGCGCGGATCGTGTTTCGCGACGCGCGACAGCAGGTAGTCGACTTCCGCCTTTGCGGCGGCGGTCAGGGCCGTGCCCGGCTTGCGCTGGGCGTCGTGGGTCAGGATGCCGCGCTTCGTCAGCGTGTATTTGCGCACCGCGAGGCCGACGCCCTGCTGCTGCTCGTAGCGCATCAGCGGCAGATGCGCGTCGAAGATGTCGTGGGCGGCGTCGCGATCGCCCGCCTTCTGCGCCTTGACCACGTCGATCAGCAGTTCGGGGAAGGCGTAGCCGGTCATCGCCCCATCGGCGCCGCGCTCCATCTCGAAATCGAGGAAGAGCCCGCCATTGCCGGTCAGGATCGAGAGCGGCCGCAGGCTGCCCTCCTTCTGGAACTTGCGCAGGGTGGAGATCTTCTCCAGCCCCGGCCAGTCCTCGTGCTTCAGCATCACGCAGGAGGGGTTGTCCATGACGATCTTGCGGATCACGGCCGGCGTCATGACGACGGACAGCGTCAGCGGATAGTCCTGGATGACGAAGGGGACGTCGGTCCCGATCGCCTCGACCGCCTGAGCGTAATAGCCGGTGATCTGGTCGTCGGTGCGCAAGCTGGGCGGCGGCGCGATCATGACCGCCGCGGCGCCCAGATCCATCGACTGGCGGGCCAGCGAGCGCATCGCCGCGAAGCCCGGCGCCGAGACGCCGACGATGACGGGCTTGCCCGGCATGTGCTTGACCGCGCTCTTGACGATGCCGAGCGATTCCTCGGGCTCGAGCTTGGGCGCCTCGCCCATGATGCCGAGCACGGTCGTGCCGTCGGAACCGATCTTGTCGTAAAAGGCGAAGAGCCTGTCGACGGAGGCCCAGTCGACGCTGCCGTCCGGGTTGAAGGGCGTGGGAGCGATCGGGAAGACGCCGGCGGCGTCGCTCGTCAGCAGAATGCTCATCGATGCAGAGACCTTGTCAGAGGATGGTGGTGCGGACGGTGCCGACGCCGGCGATCTCGCCTTCGAGCACATCGCCCGGCCCGACAGCCGCGACACCCTCGGGCGTACCCGAGAAGATCAGGTCGCCGGCGGCCAGCTCGACCAGGCCCGAGAGATAGGCGATGGTCTCGGGAATGCTCCAGATCAGCTTGGCAAGATCGGAATCCTGACGGACGGCGCCGTTCACCTTGAGCGCAATGCGACCGGCCGAGGGGTGGCCGATCCTGGCGGCCGGGACCATCTCGCCGATGGGCGCGGAGAAATCGAAGCCCTTCGCCATGTCCCAGGGCCTGCCGGCCTTCTTGGCCACGGCCTGCAGATCGCGGCGCGTCATGTCGAGCCCGGCGGCATAGCCCCAGACATGGGACAGCGCGTCGGACACGGCGATGTTCTTGCCGCCGGAGCCCAGCGCGACGACCAGCTCCATCTCATGGTGGAGATCCTTGGTGGCGCTCGGATAGGGCATGTCGGCCCCATCCGTCAGCACCGCATCGGCCGGCTTGGTGAAGAAGAACGGCTCCTCGCGGTCGGGGTCGTGCCCCATCTCGCGGGCGTGCTCGGCATAGTTCCGGCCGACGCAGAAGATGCGCCTGACCGGGAACAGGCCGCCTCCGGAAACAGGCACGGCTGCGATGGCGGGCGGCTTGATCACATAGTTCGTCATGACGCGGGGATCTCCTCCTGGCTGAGCCGTTCATGGTCGAGCGCTCGGCGCAGAGCAAGAGGGACGCCCCACGGGCGGGGCTGCGTCAACGGCATTGCGAAGACGAGCTACTTCGCATGCGCGCAATGGTTATTGCACCGCATTATTGCAACCTTTGCGGATTGCCTCGTAAAGTCATCGTCCGGCGTTAGCCGGCTAGGCCCAACACGAAGGAACAGCATGTGAATACCGGCACCGTGAAGTGGTTCAACGTAACCAAGGGTTACGGCTTCATCACGCCCGATCAGGGGGGAACCGACGTCTTCGTGCATATCAGCGCGGTGGAGCGCGCCGGTCTGCGCGGTCTGAACGAAGGACAGAAGGTCAGCTACGAGATCGAGCCCGATCGCAAGACCGGCAAGTCTGCGGCCTCGAATCTCAAGACTGCCTGATCCGGCATCCGAACGCCGCGCCTCCTGGATCGTCGAGCCGGACCTCCCGGTCCCGTTCGATGATCCAGCGCCATGGCCCGCACACCCTGTACACCGAGATCGCGAGGCGGCGCGCAACCCGCTGCCCGCGGCGATACCTGCCTTGCCCGGAGTTCCGGCCGTGGGCAAGGGCAGCGGCTCAGGAACGCCCGACGGCCGGGTGGAACAGCCGGCCGCGCTCGACGACGAGCACGATCGCCAGCGCGGCGAGCCCGCAGAGCGAGAACCCCAGCGTCAGAGGCACGACCGTGCCGTCGAAATGCTGGCCGATGAAGAAGCCGAGCAGCGCGCCGCCCACCGTGGTCACGAAGCCCTGCACCGAGGACGCCGTGCCGGCGACGTGGCCCAGCGGCTCCATCGCCATCGCGCCGAAATTCGGCGCCACCAGCCCGAAGCAGAACATCGCGCCGCCCTGGAACAGCGCGAAGCTCCAGAGCGCTTCATGCCCCGTCAGCGCGACGAGGGCATGCGTGCCCGTCAGCACGATATAGCCCAGCAGGGCGCCGTGAGAGACGCGACGCATGCCGAGGCGGCCGACGATGCGCGAGTTCAGCAGCGAGGCGGCCGCCATGAACATCGCGATCAGGGCGAAGATGGTCGTGAACAGCTCCGGCGCATGGAACACGTCGACGAAGACCTGCTGGGCCGAGTTGATGAAGCCGAACAGGCCGCCGAGGATGAAGGCCATCGCGGCCATGTAGCCGACGCCGATCCGGGTCGTCAGGACGGTCCGGAAGGCGGCCACCACGCTCGCCGGCTCGATCGGGCGGCGGTCGCGCGGGTCCTGCGTCTCGGGCAGGCGCATTCCGACCCAGAACAGCACCGCCATCCCGAAGAGCCCGAGCACGCCGAAGATCCAGCGCCAGGGCGCGACGAGCAGGATCGCCTGCCCGACCGACGGGGCGAGGATCGGCACCGCCAGGAAGACGATCATGGCGAGCGACATCACGCGGGCCATGTCGCGGCCGCTGTAGCAGTCGCGCACGATCGAGACGACGAGCACGCGCGTGGCCGCCGCGCCGACGCCCTGAAGAACGCGCGCCGCCATCATCGTGGCGAGCGAGCCGGAAAAGGCGGCGCCGGCGCTGGCTAGCACGTAGACGACGAGGCCGAAGAGCAGAACCGGCTTGCGGCCGTAGCGATCCGCGATCGTGCCGTAGACGACCTGGGCGACGCCGAAGCCGAGCAGATAGCCGGTGATGATCCACTGGCGCTCGTTGGCCGCCGCGATGCCGAGGGACTCCGCCATCTCGGGCAGCGCCGGCAGCATCGAATCGATGGCGAGCGCATTGGTCGCCATCAGCGCCGCCATCAGCGCCACGAAAGGACGAAAGCCCATGCCATGGCGTGGCCGGGCTGCTTCGGACGTCGAGGACATGACTGCCTGCAAATGGGATGGGCGACCGCGAACGGCGCCGGAGGACCCCCCTATGGCCGCGACACCTAGCCGCCCCGCGCCGCCCGGACAAGGCTTGCCGCCGGGCGGGCACCATGCACGCAGCGCCGGAACCGCTCAGCCGTCCCGGGCGGCGACCAGCGCGTCGTCGATCGCATCCGCCCGAACGTTCGCCGGCCGGCCGGCGATGCGCCCTGCGTAGTCCTCGAAGGCCGGGCGCCTCTCGATCGAGCCGAACTTCAGCCCCCAGAGCACATGCGACCCGAGATAGACGTCGGCGGCGCTGAACCGGTCGCCCAAGAGATATTCACCCCGCGTCACCGCGTGTTCGAGCGTCGCCATGACATCGGCGAAGCAGCCATAGCCGATCGACGCCTCCTTGCCGGCCGGCACGTCGAGCCCGAAGGCGCGATTGCTGACGGCAGCCTCGAGCGGGCCGGCCGCGAAGAACAGCCAGCGATAATAGGGACCGCGCAGAGGGCTGCCCGGTGCCGGCGCGAGCCCTGCCTCGGGAAAGACATCGGCCAGATAGGCGCAGATCGCAGCCGCCTCGGTGACGACGGTGTCGCCATGGCGAAGCGCCGGAACCTTGCCCATCGGGTTAACCGCCTTGTAGCGTGGATCCTTCATCGGCGCGCCGAATTCGATGATCCGAGCCTCGTAGGGCCGGCCCACCTCCTCCAGCATCCAGCGGGCGATGCGCCCGCGCGACATCGGATGGGTGTACAGAACGAGTTCGTCGGACATGGCTTTCCTCCGGCGGCTACATTGCCCGCCAGGATGGCGCGAAGCTGTCAGGAGCGCCCGGCTGGCGCGGGAGCATCTTCCTGCTATCGTCCCGCCGCAGGAATCGGGAACCGATGAACGACCCAACAGCGGCGCGCACCGCCCTCGTCAAAGAAGGCCGGCTGACGATCGAAGGCATCGACGGGCGCTTCGTGCACGGCATCGGCCGGCGCCTGCGGCTGACCGCCGTCGATCTGCGCCTGACCGGCGGCTTCGAGACGCGGGACGGCGTCCTCGTGGAGAACGGGCGCATCATGGCCGATGCCGCACTGGTGTCCGACGGCCTGAGGCGAATCGGCAGGCCCGACACGGCGCAGTCGTTGCCGCTGGCGATCCGGCCCCTGCCGCTCGGCGACCAGAACAGGATGCTGATCACCGTCGGCGATGGCGACGGCCTCAACGGCGCGGGCTTTTTCGCGGAGGCCCATCTGCCGCCGGCGGTCTTCGCCGCTCTGAAGGGGGACGTGCTGTCGGGCTCCGCGCACCGGCTCTCGCTGACCGCCGCCACCAGCCTCTGGCTCGACGAAAGCGAGAGCGGCGCCGCGCCCGGGCTGCCCGTGACCTGGCATCTCGCGCCCGGACCGGACGGCCAGGGTTCGGCGCCCGCACGCGGGCTGATCGAGACGATCGACTGGCAGCCCGCCGAGGCACGGCCCGCGCCCGCTCAGGGGCAGGACGCGGCCGAGGACGAGGACGAGGAAACCACGAGCGAGGCGCTCGCGCGCATCAACTGGAGCCTCAAGCAGCTCCTGATCGTGCTGGCCTTCCTGATGCTGATCATCGCCCTCAAATAGGGCTCGGAGATCGTCCGGGATCGCGCGAGCCCTCAGCGCTCGCGGCGCCGAATCCGCCGGATCATCTCGTTGAGCGCGAGCAGCACCAGCGCCAGGATGAAGGGCAGCAGGTAGTAGACGATCCGGAAGATCAGCAGCGCGCCCAGCACATGCCCATAAGGCAGGCGGTTGAGCGCCACGAGCATCGTCGCCTCGAAGACGCCGAGCCCGCCCGGCGCATTGCTGGCGATGCCGATCAGGCAGGCGAAGACATAGACCGCCAGGAAGGTCGGGTAGTCGAGATCGTGCCCCCCGGGCAGCAGCACGAAGAGCACGGCGGCAGCCGCGCAGACCTCGCAGGCGCCGAGCATCATCTGCGCGAGCGTGAGGCCGGGGCCGGGCAGCGGCAGGTTCCAGCCCCTGACGCGCAGCGCGCGCTCGCCGGTCGCGACCCAGCCGAGATAGCCCAGCGTCGCGGCGGCGACCGAAGCGCCGACGGCCTGAACGACCAGCGGCGAGCTTCGCGCCAGCACAGCGACCGATTCCGTGGCGTAGAACAGGCAGGCGCAAAGAATCGCGCCGAGGCCGAGCCAGAAGGTCAGCCCGGCGATCACGGTGAGGCTCGCCACCTCGGAGGCGCGAACGCCCTTGGGCGCGTAGATCCAGTAGCGCACCGTGCCGCCTGTCACGATCGGGAAGCCGAGGGTGAAGGAGACCGCATAGCTGGTGAAGGAGGCGAGCGCCGTCACCCGATAGGCGATGGAGAGCCCGAGCCGCTTCAGGGCCAGCGCGTCATAGCCGGTCAGCAGGAGGTAGCTGACGGCGGTGAAACCGCAGGCGAGCCCGAGCTGACGCAGGCTCGCATTGTCGAAGGCCGAGCGCAGTTCCGCGACGTCGATCTCGCGGACGATGTGCCACAGGACGACAAGCGAGGCGCCGAAGATGACGATGCTGGCGAGCGGGCCCAGCCACCACCAGCGGCTGCGCCTGCGCAGGGGAATTCCGGGCTCGCTGGGGCCGAACGACATGAACTCCCGATCGTCGGTTGCGCGCGACGGAGAGCTTGGCCGGTCGCGCCTGTTGCGGGCGGAGGCGCGGACGGCCCCGGCCCGAGACATAGCGCGTCCGCCGCGATGCACAAGCGCCGGAAGGCCGGTCGGCGGTGTCGCAGGCGCGAGGCGCCCGACCCGTCAGGCGGTTTTCCGGAAGATTCGCAGGGTCTTGTAGCCCTCGACCTCCTCGACAGGTGCCGACTTCGCCCATTCGGCGATGAAGGGCTCGGCCGTCGGATAGGCGTAGGAGCCCTTGTAGAACAGGATATGGCCGCCGGCATCTGTCCGCTCGGTGAACAGCTCCATCACCTCGAGGTCGGTGAGCGCGCCATAGGCGTCGTTCGCCTCGGTCCGGAACTCGCTGGCGTGGAACAGCGTGACGATGTCGAAGCGGGGCAGAAGCTTCGCGTTGCTGGTATAGATGTCCCCGAAATAGGCGCTGTAGTGCTTGGTCAGCGCCGGATTCGCCACGGCCAGCTTGATGAAGGCATCGTACTCCTTCGGCGAGGCGGTGATGCCGAGAACCGTGCAGTCGAGCGCGGGTTCGGCACAGCGAATGCCGACATAATGGTGGCCGCCCGTGCCGAAGTGGAAGATGCGCTTTCCGGAGAAGCCCTGCTCCTCCAGCCACTCGACGAAATGCACGTCGCAGGGACACTGCTCGACCCGCAGGCCCCAATAGTGGTCCCAGATATTCATGGTCACCGCGGTCATGGTCGCTCCACTCCTCTGCAATCTCTATTCTGCCGGCGCCGCCTCGGTGTCGCGGCGCGGCGTGGGGGCCTCCGCCACGCGAACCACGCCGCCGACGCGCCTCAGCACGAGCCGGTCGGTCGCCATCTCGGCAAAGCCGGCGCCATGGCCCAGCGCGAGCACGATCAGGCGCGGACGGGCGGCGCGCAGTTCGGCGAGGAGATCGAGCGCGGCGTCGGTCTCGAGCGCACTCGTCGCCTCGTCGAGGATGACGATATCGGGCTCGCAGAGGTCCGCCCGGGCGAGGGCCAGGCGCTGCCTGTCGGCGGTGGCGAGTTCGCGGTCCCAATCCCGGGTTTCGTCGAGATGGGCCGCCATGGCGGCCAGGCCATAGCGCTGCAGCGCCACCTGCAAATCCCGCGTGGGCATCTGCCCGGTGTCGTCGAGCACGGCTCGCAGCGTCCCGTCAGAGAGGTGGAGCCGGTGAGGCACCACGGCGACGACGGCGCCCGCCGGAAGCGCGATCTCGCCCGTGCCCCAGGGCCATAGCCCCGCCATCGCCTGCACGAGCGCGTTCTTGCCGAGGCCCAGCTCGCCCGACAGATGCAGCATCGTCCCGGGCGCCGCGGTGAGCGACACGCCTGCGACGAGCGCCCGTCCCGCCCGGTCCGACAGGCCGACCTCGGTCAGCCGGACGACGTCGTCCGGCGCGGGGCGCGGCAGCAGCAGGCCGCCGGACGCCTCCCGGTCGACGCGCTCCAGAGCATCCGCGAGTTCGTTCACCCGCCGCGCCGCCGCCAGCCACTCGGCGATGCGCATGAAGTTGTCGAGCAGCCAGTTGAAGGCGTTCTGCACCGCGACGAAGGCGGCCGCGACCTGAACGACGCCGCCGAGCGACATCTCGCCGGCGAGGTACTTCGGAGCCGCGAGCAGCAAGGGCACCACGGGCACGAGCGCGCTCGACCCGTTCATGATCCAGGTCAGGTGGGCGCGCTGGCGGATCATCGCGAGCCAGCGGCGGACCAGGACGTCATAGGTGCGCGCCACCGCCTCGCGCTCGCCGGCTTCCGCACGGGCGATGGCGATCGCCTCTCCATGGTCGCGAATGCGCATGAGCGAGAAGCGCAGCCGGGCCTCTGCCTCGTTGCGCTGCGCGGCCAGGGCCGGCAGGCGCCGGCCGACGACGGTGACCAGCAGCGAGACGAAGACCGCGTAGAAGATGGCGGCCAGGACGAGATAGGCCGGGATCTCGACCTCGCGCTCGGAGACGCGCAGGCGCAGGCCGCCGCCGATCTCCCAGAGGATCTCGATGAAGGTGATGATGGTGATGACGGCCGAGAGCAGGCCGATCGCGAAATCGACCACCGGCTCGGTCGCCCAGCGGACGTCGTCGGCGATCCGGTATTCGGGGTTTGCCGGCTCATGGCCGGACAGGCTGAGGCGGAAGAAGCGGCGCTGGCCGATCCAGCCATCGGCGAGCTTGGCGGTGACCCATTGGCGCCAGTGCACCTGGAAGGTCTCGCGCGAGACCAGGATGGCGACGCCGAGCCCGGCGACGATCAGCATCAGGACGGGGAAGACCGCCATCGCGACGAGGGCGCTCTCGCCGTCCTTCTTCTCCAGCGCGTCGAAGAACCAGCCGTTCCAGCGATTGACGGTGACGTTCGCGAAGACGTTGACGACGATGGCGGCCGCCAGCGCCAGAGACCAGAACCAGGCGCGCGCAGCGGTCGGTCCGCGCCAGAAGCCCCCCGTGAGATGCGCGAACCGCAGCGCGACCCGCCGATCCCCCGGCGTGGCCATGGTCACGCCCAGCGTCTCGCTGCGTGTCGGCACGGTGTCTGCTCGCCCCCCGAGCCGGTTTTCCGGCTTCTGTGTTCAGGCTCGCCCGCTGAAAATGAACTCGAAATGAACGGAACCGCTCCTTCCAGGTCGCGTTCAGCCGGAAAGGGACCTGGACAGGTCGAAGCGAGGGAGCGCACCCATGCCGCGAGGAGACAAATCCGCCTATACCGACAAGCAGAAGCGCAAGGCCGAGCATATCGAGGAGAGCTACGAGGCGCGCGGCCTGCCGGAAAAGGAAGCCGAGCGGCGGGCCTGGGCCACGGTCAACAAGGAGAGCGGCGGCGGCAACACATCCGGCTCCGGGCGTGGCGAGCCCGACACCAAGGTCTCAGCGAAGCGCGGCGGAAAGCTGGGCGGCGAAGCCTCCGCCGCCCGCCCGGCCGCGAAACGCTCTGCCTCGGCCAGGAAGGCGGCCGAGACACGAAGCAGGAAGGCGTCCTGACGCGAAACGCCCGGCGGGCTCAGCCGCCGATATTGAAGGCCGCCAGGGCCGCCATGTTGACGATGTCGGAGTCCTTGGCGCCGAGCGGCACGATCTGGACCGGCTTGTCGAGGCCGACGATCAGCGGGCCGATGACCGTCGAGCCCCCCATCTCCTGCAGCATCTTGGTCGAGATCGAGGCGGAGTGGAACGCCGGCATGACGAGGACGTTGGCCGGGCCGGTCAGGCGGCAGAAGGGGTACTGCGCCATGAGATCGCGGTTGAGCGCGACATCGGCGGCCATCTCGCCGTCATACTCGAAATCCACGCGCTGGCCGTCGAGCAGCTTCACCGCATCGCGCACCTTCTCCGAGCGCTCGCCGGCCGGGTGGCCGAAGGTCGAGAAGGCGAGCATCGCCACCTTCGGCTCGTAGCCGAGCCGGCGGGCGACGCCGGCCGCCTCGATGGCGATCTCGGAGAGGCCCTGCGCGTCCGGCATTTCGGTGATCGCCGTGTCGGCGACGAGCACGGTGCGCTCGCGCGACAGCACGATGGAGACGCCGATGACGCGGTGTCCCGGCTTCTCGTCGATGACGCGGCGAACCTCCTCCAGCGCGATCGAGTAGTTCCGGGTGACGCCGGTGACCATCGCGTCCGCATCGCCGAGCGCCACCATGGCGGCGGCGAAATGGTTGCGGTCCTGGTTGATCAGGCGCTGGCAGTCGCGGAACAGATAGCCCTGCCGCTGCAGACGCTCGTAGAGATACTGCGCATAGGCGGCGTTCCGGTGAGAGAGCCGCGCGTTCTGGATCGAGATGCCCTTGGCGTCGAGATCGATGCCGAGCGCGTCCGAAAGCTCGCGGATCCGCTCCTCGCGACCGACGAGGATCGCCTGTCCGAGCCCCTGATTGACGAAGGACATCGCGGCGCGGATGACCTGCTCTTCCTCGCCCTCGGCGAAGACGACGCGCTTGGGATAGCGCCTGACACGCTCGAAGATGCGGTTCAGCGTACCGGCGACAGGGTCACGCCGCGCCGAGAGCTGGGCCTTGTAGGCGGTCATGTCGACGATGGGCTTGCCGGCGACGCCGGTCTCCATCGCAGCCTTGGCGACCGCGGCGGGCACGACATGGATCAGGCGCGGATCGAACGGCACCGGAATGATGTATTCCCTGCCGTAACGGGGCCGCGCGCCCTGATAGGCGGCGGCGACCTCGTCGGGCACGTCCTCGCGCGCGAGCAAGGCCAGCGCCTCGGCGGCGGCGATCTTCATCTCCATGTTGATGGTCTTGGCCCGCACGTCGAGCGCGCCGCGGAAGATGTAGGGGAAGCCGAGGACGTTGTTGACCTGGTTCGGATAGTCCGAGCGCCCGGTCGCCATGATGGCGTCGTCGCGCACGGCCGCGACCTCCTCCGGCGTGATCTCCGGATCGGGGTTGGCCATGGCGAAAATGATCGGGTTGGGCCCCATCGCGGCGACCATTTCCCTGGTCACCGCGCCCTTCTGCGACAGGCCGAAGAAGGCGTCGGCCCCCTCCAGCGCCTGGGCCAGCGTGCGCCGGTCGGTGACCGCAGCATGCGCCGACTTCCACTGGTTCATGCCCTCGGTGCGGCCCTGATAGATCACGCCCTTGGTGTCGCAGAGAATGACGTTGTCGGGCTTGAAGCCCATCGCCTTGAGCAGCTCGGTGCAGGCGATGGCCGCCGCGCCGGCGCCGTTGACGACGAGGCGCGTCGACTGGATGTCGCGGCCGGTCAGGTCGAGCGCGTTGATCAGGCCGGCTGCGGCGATGATCGCGGTGCCGTGCTGGTCGTCGTGAAAGACGGGAATGTCCATCAGCTCGCGCAGGCGCTGCTCGATGATGAAGCACTCCGGCGCCTTGATGTCCTCGAGGTTGATGCCGCCGAAGGAGGGGCCGAGATAACGGACCGCGTCGATGAACTTGTCGGCGTCCTCGGTGTCGACTTCCAGATCGATCGAATCGACGTCGGCGAAGCGCTTGAACAGGACCGACTTGCCCTCCATCACCGGCTTGGACGCGAGCGCGCCGAGATTGCCGAGGCCGAGAATCGCGGTGCCGTTCGAGATCACGGCGACGAGGTTCGAGCGCGTCGTGTAATCATAGGCCTTGGACGGGTCCTCGGCGATCGCCAGCACCGGCACGGCGACGCCCGGCGAATAGGCCAGCGACAGGTCGCGCTGGGTCGCCATGGGCTTGGTCGGAACGATCTCGAGCTTGCCGGGGCGGCCTTGCGAATGGAAAAGCAGAGCCTCCTGGTCCGTGAAGGTCGGACGGGTGCGTTTGGTCGGCGGTCGGTCAGTCATGAGTCCGTTCTTTTTATGGGCGCTTCCTCTGGGAGGCGGACCATAAGGCAGCGCCGCATGCCCCCACAAGGCGCGGCCGCGGAACAATACCCATGCCGGTGTGCATGAAGCCGGGAGGCGTCAGAGGCGGCCTCGGACCTGCTGGACGAAGTCACCGACATAACGGTGGAGCGCGTCGGTCTGCTCGTCGACATCCCGAGCCGCGGCCACGACACGCGCCGCCGCATCGCCGGTCACCCGTGCCTCGACACCGACGGCGCCGAGGCTGGTCGTCACCGCGCTGGTGCTGACGGCGACCGCATGGGCATCGGCCGCGATGGTGGAGGCGATATCGGCCTGCCGGCTGACGACGCCGGCGATCGCCCCCGATGTCTGCTCGATCGTCGTCATCGTGCCTTCGATCCGGGCGATGGCGTCGTGCACGGCGGCGGCGGCCTGGCGGATATCCGCCAGCGTGTCGGCGATGTCGCGCGTCGCCTTCTGGGTCTGCTCGGCCAGCGTCTTGACCTCGCCTGCGACCACGGCGAAACCGCGCCCGGCCACGCCGGCGCGCGCCGCCTCGATCGTCGCGTTGAGCGCCAGCAGATTCGTCCGTGCGGCGATTTCCTCGATGAACTCCAGCACGGAACTGACCTTATCCGCCGCTTCGCCGAGGCCCGCCGCGTCGCGGCGGGTGCTGCGCACATAGCTCGCGGCCTCGCGCACCGTCTGGTCGGCATGGCTGGTCTGGCGCGTGAGTTCGCGGATCGACGCGTCGATCTCCTCGGCCGCGACGGCGACGCTGCCGACGCGCTGCGCCGTGCGCTCCGCCTCGCTCGTCACGGTTTCGGCGCGCTGCGTCGTGTCGTTGGCGTTGGCCTCCATATAGCCGGCCGCCTCCTGCATGCCCCGCACCGACTGACCGACATGCTCGAGCGCCCGTCCGACCGAGACCTCGAGATTGCCGGCGAGCTCATCCAGCTCCGAGCGCCGGCGTTCCTCGAGCTCCTGGCGCCTCAGGGCCAGCGTCTTCCCGTCCGTGACATCGAGCAGGATGCCGTCCCAGATCATCGTGCCGTCGGGCCGACGTCGCAGGCTCGCCTCCGTCCTCAGCCAGACGGTCTTGCCGTCGACACCGGGATAGCGGCCCTCGAAGCGCCATTGCTCGGGCGCAGTCTGCCGCTGGGCGCGGGCGGCATCGAACAGGGCCCTGTCCTCGGGGTGCATCTTGCCGAGCCAGACCTCCGGGTCGCGCTCGACATCGTCCTTGCGGACGCCGAGCAGCCTGTCGAGGAAGAAGGACGCGAACCGGAACCGCATCGTCCCGTCCGGGAAGATGATGCGCTGGTAGAGCATGACCGGCGCACGTTCGAGCAGATTCCCGAAGCGATAGGCCGTCTCGCGCCTCTCGGCGTCGGTCACGGCGATGATGCCGCAGGTCACCGTGCCCAGCACCGTGACGAACAGCACGGCCGGCCCCGCCTCGCCCAGCATGATGCCGGCGCTTTCCCATGTCGGGAGGAAGAGGAGCGGCGGAAGCAGAGCCAGGACGCCGCCCCCGGCCAGGAGCCAGACGTCGCGAAGAGAAAGCCCGAAGCCCCGCGAAACCCCCGCCCGCAGATGCACCGCGCTGCCGACGAGCGCGCTGCACGTCATGCCCGCCGCGCCCATGAGCCAGCCTTCGCCGCCCGCGACGTAGCGGTAGATCGCGAGCGGCAGCGCCGCCAGCGGGGCCGACAGCGGCCCCCCGATCGCACCGGCCAGCAGGATCGAGACGTTGCGCCCGTCGATCACAAGCCCGGGCCGGATCACGGCCGGATCGAGCATCGTCATGAAACCGGAGAGGCCGAAAAGAGCGCCCGCCACGAACTGCCGGGCCCAGAAACGGTACTCCAGGATCGGCGTGACGAGCATCAGCGCCAGCGTTGCAAGGAGCACGAAGGATAGGCTCTGGACCAGAGATAGAATCGCCATCTAACGCTTTTTGACCGTCGTGCACCGGGTTTCAGCCTTGCAGGGAATTGCTGAAGTTCTTCCTAACGATTTGGAAACCGGGCCGTTCGAGGCATCTGTGGATCATGCCCCGCTCCGGCGCGGGCGGAGCGTTGGCGCGCTGGATTGCGCGGCGCCGATCTTCTAGCGTCCGCGGCATGCGCCACGAACCTTCCCTTTCTCGCGCGCCGGGACAGCCGGCGGATACCGCGCGCGTCACGCCGATGATGGCGCAGTATGTCGAGATCAAAGCCGCCAATCCCGACTGCCTGCTGTTCTACCGGATGGGCGATTTCTACGAATTGTTCTTCACGGACGCGGAGATCGCCTCGCGGACGCTCGGGATCGTGCTCACCAAGCGCGGCAAGCATCTGGGCGACGATATCCCGATGTGCGGCGTGCCGGTCGAGCGCGCCGACGATTATCTCCAGCGCCTGATCGCCGCCGGCCACCGCGTCGCCGTCTGCGAGCAGACCGAGGACCCGGCCGAAGCCAAGAAGCGCGGCGGCAAGTCCGTGGTGAAACGCGACGTGGTGCGTCTCGTCACGCCCGGCACCATCACCGAGGAGCGGCTGCTGGAGCCGGGCCGGGCCAGCCTCCTGCTCGCGCTCGCGCGGCGCCGGACGAGCGACGCGGACGCGCTCTACGGGCTGGCGGCGATCGACATCTCGACCGGGCGTTTCACGGTGATGGAAACCCCGCGCGAACGGCTCGCGATCGAATTCGCGCGGCTGGAGCCGCGCGAGATCGTCTGCCCCGACGCGATCCATGACGATCCGGACCTCAAGGAGTTCTGGCGCGAGGTCGCGATCCCGGTGACGCCGCTGGCCCGCGACGGGCTCGACCCGGCCTCGGCGGAAAGGCGACTGCGCGACTTCTTCGGGGTCGCCACGCTCGACGCCTTCGGCAGCTTCAGCCGTGCCGAGATCGCCGCGGCGGGCGCGGCCCTGGCCTATGTCGAGCGCACGCAGCTCGGCGCGCGACCGCCGCTCTCGCCGCCCGTGCGCGATGCCGGCGGGGCGACGATGCTGATCGACCCCGCGACGCGGGCCAATCTGGAGCTGACGCGCACGCTCGTCGGCGAGCGTGCGGGGAGCCTGCTCGCCACCATCGACCGGACGGTGACGCCCGGCGGGGCACGGCTGCTCGCGGAGCGGCTCGCCGGGCCGCTCACCGACCCCGACGCGATCGGCGCCCGCCACGACGCCGTCGAGGCTCTCGTCGCGGACGGCGTGCTGCGCGAGACGATCCGCGGCGCGCTCGACCGCGTGCCCGACATCGCGCGCGCGCTGGCACGGCTTTCGCTCGATCGCGGCGGCCCGCGCGATCTCGCGGCGCTGGGCTCGGGCCTCGGCGCGGCACGCGATCTCGCGACGCTGCTCATCGGCCATTACGACCTGCCCGACGACCTCGCGCGCGCCGCCCGCACCCTGGACGCGACCGACCCCGCCCTGCCCGAGCGGCTGAACGCCACGCTGGCGGACGAGCTGCCGCTCAACCGCCGCGACGGCCGCTTCGTCCGCGAAGGGCACGATGCCGCGCTCGACGAACTGCGCCTGCTCCAGGTCGATTCGCGCAAGGTGATCGCCCAGCTGCAGGCCCGCTACGCGGCCGAGACCGGCTTCCGGACGCTGCGGATCAAGCACAACGCCATGCTCGGCTATTTCGTCGAGGTGCCGCAGGCGGCCGGAGAGGAATTCCTGAAGGAGCCGTGGCGCGC
Source organism: Chelatococcus sp. (assembly GCA_003248805.1). Classification (GTDB taxonomy): domain Bacteria; phylum Pseudomonadota; class Alphaproteobacteria; order Rhizobiales; family Beijerinckiaceae; genus Allobosea. The sequence continues at coordinate 24,259 of QFQY01000006.1, forward strand.
CGTCTTCGTGCACCGGCAGACCATGTCCGACGCGATGCGGTTCTCCTCGGTGGAGCTCGGCGAACTCGAGGCGCGGATCGCCTCGGCGGCGGACCGGGCCCTGAAGATGGAGCTGGCGATCTTCGCCGATCTCGCCGACGCCGTGCTGGCGCAGGCCGAACCGATCAAGGCGGCCGCGCTGGCACTGGCCGAGCTGGACGTGGCGGCCGCGCTGGCGGAACTCGCCGCGAGCGAAGGCTGGCGCCGGCCGCTCGTCGATGCGGGCGGGGCCTTCGCGATCCGCGGCGGGCGCCACCCCGTCGTCGAGGCTGCGCTGAAGCGCGACGGCAAGCCCTTCGTCGCCAACGATTCCGAGCTGTCTCCGCCGGGCCCCGGCGCACAGGGCGGACGGATCTGCCTGATCACGGGCCCGAACATGGCGGGTAAGTCGACCTTCCTGCGCCAGAACGCGCTGATCGCCGTGCTGGCGCAGATGGGCGCCTTCGTGCCGGCCGAGCAGGCGCATATCGGCGTGGTCGACCGGCTGTTCTCGCGTGTCGGCGCGGCCGACGACCTCGCGCGCGGGCGCTCGACCTTCATGGTCGAGATGGTCGAGACCGCCGCCATCCTGAACCAGGCCGGGCCGCGCGCCCTCGTCATCCTCGACGAGATCGGCCGCGGCACCGCGACCTTCGACGGCCTCTCGATCGCCTGGGCCGCGATCGAGCATCTGCATGAGGTCAACCGCTGCCGCAGCCTGTTCGCGACGCATTATCACGAGCTCACCGCGCTGCAGGAGCGGCTGGAGCGCGTCGCCAACACGACCATGCGCGTCACCGAGTGGAATGGCGAGGTCGTCTTCCTGCACGAGGTCGTCGCCGGCGCGGCCGACCGCTCCTACGGCATCCAGGTCGCGAAGCTCGCGGGCCTGCCGCCGGCCGTCGTCGAGCGCGCCCGCGCGATCCTGGGCGAGCTGGAGAAGACCGAGCGCGAGAAGCCTGTCGCCTCGCTGGTCGACGATCTGCCGCTCTTCGCCGTGCCGCTGCGGCGCCAGCCCGCCGCCCCCATCGAGACCGGGCCCGACCCTCTGCGGGAGGCGCTGGAAGCGCTCGACCCCGATGAGATGACGCCGCGAGACGCGCTCGAAGCGCTGTACCGGCTGAAGGGGATCGGCTGAGGCTCTGCCGAGGCCGCGGCGTGTCCGGACGAAGGCATCCGACTGCGGCAGACGCGGTCGCTTCCGAGAGCTCGAAGCATGGCTCGGCCAGGCATCACATCAGGCTGGGCCAATCCTGTTTCGCATGGAAAATGCGCAAGATCAGGATGCCGTCATCAGTCTCGACATAGGCGACGACGTGACTGCCGTGGAAATGGGCGCGGATCGGCGGTGTGAACTCCGGACGCTCCCGCGCCATGCGCGGCTGCGATGCCAGCAGCGCGAAACAATCCGTGATGGCTCTCGCATAGTGCTCGGCCTGACGGACGCCGAAACGATCGATGCTCTCGACGAAGATGGCGATGAAGTCCTCGTCCGCCTTCGCCGTCAGCCTAGAGTATCGGACTGACCATCGTATTCAGTCCGATACTCTAACTCTTTGATTTTGCATCGGCTTTTCCCGAAAACCGCGCTCCACCTTTCGGGCCGATGCTCTAAAGCGCATCCGGCTCCCGAACGGCGGCTCGACGCTGCGCTTCCCGCCAAAGCTCGTCCATGCCGCGCGAGCTCACGCCGCTGCTGCGCGCCTCGTCGAGCCCCTGCTGAATCCGGGCGATCGTCGCCTCGCGCTCCTGATCGCGGCGGATCAGATCACGGACATAGTCGCTCGAATTGCCGTAGCGACCATCTTCGGACCGGCCTTCGACCCATCGCTTCATGGCCTCGGGCAGGGATATGGTCATCGTCGCCATCGCCACCTCCCGTCACCAAGAGAATGGCACGCTTGGCAAACTATGCCACACCAACCCCTCAGCGTAGACGCCTGATCCCGGTGATCTCGCCCGCCCCCCGCGCGCGGATGCGGTCGCGCGCCACGCGCAGCGGCTCGCGCATCACCGTCATCGAATAGGCGGTGGCGTGCAGGAGCGTCTCGGGATCGCTCATGATGCCGACATGCCCCTTCCAGAAGACGAGGTCGCCGCGCCGGAGCCCGCCGAGCGCCTCGTCGGTCGCGACCGGCTGCCCGAGGGCCGCCTCCATCATGTCCGTGTCGCGCGGGGCGGCGATGCCGGCGGCGGCGAGCGCGAGCTGGGTCAGGCCCGAACAGTCGAGGCCGAGGCTGGTCTTGCCGCCCCAGAGATAGGGAACCTCCAGGAAGCGCTCGGCGACGGCGACGAAATCGGGCTCGACATGACCGACAGGCGCCAGATGCGCCGCGAAGACATGGCCGCCATCGGCCAGCACGGCGAAATCGCCGGATGTCCCCGCGACCGCAACGCCCGTGCCGAGCGAGAGCACGGCGAGCGGCGCCAGCTTTATCGAGGCGCCCGGATAGACGAAGGTCCTGAGCGCCCGGACACGATGGCCCGGCTCGGGCAGGCCGGGTCGCAGAGCCTCGTCGGGCAGGTAGCCGACATAGCCATCGGTCTCGAGCTGGACCCAGGCCCAGCCCTCCTGGCGCTCATAGACGGCGACGGGCTCGCCGGCGAGCGCCTCGGTATCGAGCGGCGCGTCCGAGCGCGGTTCGCGCCTGAGCGGCGCCGAGGGAGCGACCACCCGCATGCGCTCGGGCGCCACGAAGAGGCGGGCTTCGACCTTGCCGCGCAAATGCTCGGCGGCGAGGTCGGGGCGGGCGGGCGTGACGCGACGGTCGAGAATCAGGGTCATGAGCACATTCTACCGCAGCGGGCGGCGGATCGTGAGGAGCCCCGCTCAAGGACTGCCGAGTTCACGCGCCCGCTCCGTGATCAGGTCGGCGAGCCGCTCGACGGCGAGCGCGCCGGCGACGGTGCGCTGGATCACGACGTTGCGCCGGTCGTATTCGTCGCGGCGACGGCTCACCAGGCCGAGCTTGCCCATGGTGTCGAGGGCGCGCGTGATCACCGGCTTGGTCACGCCGAGCTGCTGCGCCAACCCGCGCACCGTGTGCGGCGGCATCTCGAGATAGATCGTCAGCAGGATCGCGGTCTGCCGGGCCGAAAGATCGGCCTCGCCGTCGCGCACGAGATCGAGATGGACCTGCCGCCACAGCCTGAGCGCCTGCGAGGGCCTGATCTCCAAGGGCATAGGCTGGCGGATCCCGATCGTTACGGGTCCGTATCATTATGCGCGGAGCGACGCCGCGCAACCGGGTTCCGACAACAGCCTTAACCGGCCCCGAAGCGCCGCCGGACGAGCGCATAGGTCAGGCGCGCCGCCTGGCACTCGGCTCCCTCCGGGCGGCCCGGCCGGGCCGAGGGATTCCAGCCATAGATGTCGAAATGCGCATAGGAGGCCGTCTTCTCGACGAAACGGTTCAGGAAGAGCGCCGCCGTCACCGCCCCTGCCATCGGGCCCGAGGAGACGTGATTGAGATCGGCGATCTTCGAGTCGAGCAGCGTCTCGTAACCCGGCCAGAGCGGCAGCCGCCAGACCGGGTCCCGCACCGACACGCCGATGCTCGCGATCTCAGCGGCCAGCTCCTCGTCATGGGTGAAGAAGGGCGGCAGATCGGCGCCCAGCGCGACGCGGGCAGCGCCCGTCAGCGTCGCGTAATCGATCAGGAGGGTGGGCGGCTCCTCGTCGGCGAGCGCCAGCGCATCGGCCAGGATCAGCCGGCCCTCGGCATCGGTGTTGCCGATCTCGACCTGCAGGCCCTTGCGGCTCGCCAGCACGTCGCCGGGCCGGAAGGCGGAGCCGGAGACCGCATTCTCGACCGCCGGCACGAGGAGTCGCAGCCGGACGGGGAGCTTCGCCAGCATGATCATGCGCGCGGTCGCGATGGCGGCCGCGGCGCCGCCCATGTCCTTCTTCATCAGCAGCATGGACGCGGGCGGCTTGAGGTCGAGACCGCCGGTATCGAAGGCGACGCCCTTGCCGACCAGGGTCACGGCCGGGTGGGCCGGATCGCCCCAGACCAGATCGACCAGACGCGGCGCGCGTGGCGAGGCGCGGCCGACCGCATGCACCATCGGGAAATTCCGCGCGAGGAGATCGTCACCGACGATGCTGGTGACGGCCGCGCCGCATTCGGCGGCGAGCGCCCGGATCGCCGCCTCGATCTCGGCCGGCCCCATGTCGTTGGCCGGTGTGTTGACCAGATCGCGGGCCAGCGCGACCGAGTCGGCGATCAGGCTCAACTCGGCGCCGTCGACGCCCTCGGGCACGACCAGCCGCGCCAGGGCCGGGGCGGCCTTCCGGTAGCGGTCGAAACGATAGCCCTGCAGAAGCCAGCCCAGCGCCGCGAGCGCGGGATCGCCGATCTCTCCGGATAGCCTGTAATCGCCCTCGGGCAGCAGCGCGGCGAGGCGGCCGGGCTCGAAGGCATCCCGCCGCCGCGAATCGAGCGGCTCCACTCCGAGCAGAACGCCGGCCACCGCCCCTTGCGCATCCGGCAGGGCGATGTGCTGGCCCGGCCTCGCCGCGAAGCCCTGCGCCTCGGCGAAGGCGCGGCCGAGGGGCGGCAACGCATCCCTGAGCGCCGGCCAGCCCGGCTTCGAGACGGCATGGACGGGAATGGCGACGGATGATGCGGAGGCGAGGAGTCTGTGCACGGGGAGCGACCGGGGAGCACCGGCCGGCGGCCGGTTAAGGATGCGTTAGGGTTAACGTTTTATCACCGAGCCTGTCCGATTTTCCAACTCCGGCGAGGCGCTCCGCCATGCGCTCCCTGCTTTCTTCTCCCTGCTCGACCCGCCTGCGCGCGAGGATCGCCCTCACGGTCTGCGCCGCGGCGCTGGCGCTCGCGGGCTGCCAGGGGCGCGGCGGACCGGGCGACATCACCGGCTCGATCGGCCAGACGGCGAGCCAGCCGCGCAGCCCGGCCGACTGGCAGGCGGAGCGGGAACGCTGGTCGGCCCGCTACGACGGTAACCCGAAGGACCGCGAGGCAGCCTTCCGCTATGCACGCGCCCTGCGCGCGCTCGACCAGCATGCCCAGGCGCTCGCCGTGCTCCAGGGCGCGGTCCTGGTTCACCAGAACGACCGCGAACTGCTCGGCGCCTATGGCCGCTCGCTCGCCGATAACGGCCGCCTGAAGGAGGCGGACGAGGTGCTCTCGCGCGCCCATTCGCCGGAGCAGCCGGACTGGCGCATCCTTTCGGCGCAGGGCACCGTCGCCGACCAGCTCGGCGACCATACCCGTGCCCAGCAGCTCTACACGACGGCGCTGAAGCTCGCCCCGGCCGAGCCCACCATCATGTCCAATCTCGGCCTGTCGCTGGCCCTGTCCCGGCGCCTGCCGGAAGCGGAGCGCGTGTTGCGCGAGGCCGCCGACTCCGGCAAGGCCGATGCGCGGGTGCGCCAGAACCTCGTGCTGGTGCTCGGCCTGCAGGGCCGCTTCGCCGATGCGGAGGCCGTCGCCCGGCAGGACCAGAGCCCGGCCGACGCCGCCGCCACCGTCGCCTATCTCAAGGGCAGCGTCAGCCAGCGCAACAGCTGGGAGATGCTGAAGGGCACGAGCGCCGGCAAGGCGCGGCCCAAGGCGGCTGCCGGCCCGGCGGACGGGCCGACGGCGCCGCACGGCTAGATCTGCCGATCCGCACGACTCGACACGCGATCATCCGGGCCTGCGGCGACAAAACGCCGGTCCGGACGATCGCGTTTTGCGGCTGAAACAGGTGTCGGGGCCGGCCGGGTCGGCGCAGGCTCCAGTGGAAGGCTCTACTTCCAGTGGAAGAGTCTATTTCCAATGGAAGACTTGGACCAGCGCCGGCGTCAGGATGACGATGAACAGGACCGGCAGGAAGAACAGGATCATCGGCACGGTCAGCTTCGGCGGCAGGGCCGCGGCCTTCTTCTCGGCCTCGTTCATGCGCTGGTCGCGCCCCTCCTGGGCGAGCGTCCGGAGCGCGGTTCCGAGCGGCGTGCCGTAGCGCTCGGCCTGCACGAGAGCGGTGACAACCGACTTCACGCCTTCCAGCCCGGTGCGCTGCGCGAGGTTCTCATAGGCCTGCTTGCGGTCGGCGAGATAGGACAGCTCGGCGGTGCAGAGCGCGAACTCCTCCGCCAGCGGCACCGACTGGGTGCCGATCTCGGTGGAGACCTTGCGGAAGGCATGCTCGATCGACATGCCGGATTCGACGCAGATCAGGAGCAGGTCGAGCGCGTCCGGAAAGGCGAGCTTCATCGAGGCCTGGCGCTTCGCGATCTGGTTCGACAGGAAGATCTCCGGCGCCTTGATGCCGAGATAGGCGCCGAACAGCGCCATGCCGAACCGCAGGATCGGCGGCTGGTCGAAGCCGTTGATGAAAAAGACGTAGAACAGCGTGAACAGGAACATGCCCGCCGGCGTGACCAGCCGGAAGAACAGGAACGCGACCTCCGCCTGCTGGCCGCGATAACCGGCCATGGTGAGTTGCTTCTTGGCCGTCTCCGTGCCCAGCCAGTCGCCGAGCTTGAAGCGCGTGACGATCCGGCGCATGTACTCCTTCGGCTCGGGCCTGAGCGAAACCTTGTCCTTCTGCCGGCTCAGCTTTTCGCGCTCGCGCGCGCGGATCTTGTCGCGCTCGACGGAGACGCTCTTCATCCGCTTCTGAAGGCTCGAGCCCTCGGTCAGGGGGATCGCGATGGTCAGCACCGTCGCCGCGGCCGCGACCGCGACGACCATCGACAGCATGAACTGGCTGTCCGTGAGCAGGCCGACGATGGTGCTGATCATGCGCTCGGCCTCAGATGTCGAAGTTGATCATTTTTTTCATGACGAGGACGCCGATCGTCATCCAGACCGCGCCGATCGCGAGGCCGAACTTCCCGGCATCCGTCAGCCACAGCAGCTCGACGTAGCGCGGCGTCGAAATATAGATGAGGATGCCGACGATCACCGGCAGCAGGCCGATGATCCAGGCGGACGCCTTCGCTTCCATCGACATGGCCTGGATCTTGTCGCGCATCTTGCGACGCTCGCGGATGACGCGGGAGAGATTGCCGAGCGTCTCGGAGAGATTGCCGCCGGTCTTCTGCTGGATCGCGAGCACGATGCCGAAGAAATTCGCCTCGGCCGTCGGCATGCGCTCATAGAGCTTCGCCACGGCCTCGGGCAGGGACAGGCCGAGCGCCTGGCTCTCGACGAGAATGCGGAACTCGCTCCTCACCGGCTCGGCGGCCTCCACCGAGATGATGCGAAGACAGTCGTTGAGCGGCAGGCCGGCCTTGATGCCGCGCACCACCACGTCGAGCGCGTTCGGAAACTCCGTGCCGAACTTCTTCAGGCGCTTGGCCTTGGCGCGCTTGAGGAACCAGACGGGCAGGCCGAACCCGCCGACGAACAGGCCGCCGAGGCACACCAGCAGATTGCCGCTGAGGATCAGGAGGATCAGGGCCGTCATGGCCGCCATGATGGCGCTGACGACGTAGTATTTCCCGCGCGTCCAGCTCAGCCCGGCCTGGGCGATCCGCGTCTCGAGCGAGACCTTGTGGCGGGCATTCTCCCGGTTCTCCAGTTCCTTCAGACTCTGCGCGACCTGGCCGCGCTTCGCCCGCGCCTGCTGGGCCTCGCGCTCGCCGCGCACGGAAACCGGAGCAGCGAACTCCTTTCGCCGCTTCTCGGCACGCGCCTGCCCGCTGAGCCGGGGATAGAGCAGCGCATAGGCGACGCCGCCCACGGCCAGGGCGGCGAGCGCGACAACGGCGAGGGCGCTCAGATCCATGACCGGCATCCCATCGCAAGAGCGCGGTCACACCACATCGACGGTGCTCATTCGCTCGAGTTCGTCGAGCGCCGCCGCGAGACGCTGCTCCTCGCCGTAGTAGCGGGCGCGCTCCCAGAAGCGCGGCCGCCCGATGCCGGTCGAACGGTGCCGGCCGATCAGCTTGCCCTGCGCGTCCTCGCCCAGGATCTCGTAGGTCAGCAGATCCTGGGTGATGATGACGTCGCCCTCCATCCCCATCACCTCGGTGATGTGGGTGATGCGCCGGGAACCGTCGCGCATGCGCTGGGCCTGGATGATGACGTCGACCGACGAGCAGATCATCTCGCGCAGCGTCTTGGACGGCAGCGAGAAGCCGCCCATCGTGATCATGGATTCGATACGGCTGAGGCATTCGCGCGGCGTGTTGGCGTGCAGCGTGCCCATCGAGCCGTCATGGCCGGTATTCATGGCCTGCAACAGGTCGAACGCCTCCGGCCCGCGCACCTCGCCGACGATGATCCGTTCCGGCCGCATGCGCAGGCAGTTCCTGACGAGGTCGCGCATGGTCACGGCGCCGGTCCCCTCGAGATTGGGCGGGCGCGTCTCGAGCCGCACCACATGCGGCTGCTGGAGCTGGAGTTCGGCTGCGTCCTCGCAGGTGATGACCCGCTCGTCGAGATCGATGTAGTTGGTCAGGCAGTTCAGCAGGGTCGTCTTGCCCGAGCCGGTTCCGCCGGAGATGACCACGTTGCAGCGGACACGGCCGATGATCTTCAGGATTTCGGCGCCCGGCGGCGAAATCGCGCCGAACTTCGTGAGCTGGTCGAGAGTGAGCTTGTCCTTCTTGAACTTGCGGATGGTGAGCGCGGGGCCGTCGATCGCCAGCGGCGGCGCGATGACGTTGACGCGCGAGCCGTCCGCCAGGCGCGCGTCGCAGATCGGCGACGACTCGTCGACACGCCGCCCGACCTGGCTGACGATGCGCTGGCAGATGTTCATCAGCTGCGCATTGTCGCGGAAGCGGATGCTGGTGAGCTGGATCTTGCCGCCCGTTTCGATGAAGGTCCGGGCCGCGCCGTTGACCATGATATCGGCGATGTCGTCGCGCGCGAGCAGCGGCTCCAGCGGGCCGTAGCCGAGCACGTCGTTGCAGATGTCGTCGAGCAGTTCCTCCTGCTCGGCGATCGAGAGCACCACGTTCTTGAGCGCGATGATCTCGTTGATGATGTCGCGGATTTCCTCGCGCGCGGACTCGCCGTCGAGCTTGCTCAACTGGGAGAGATCGATCGCCTCGATCAGCGCCCCGAAGATCATGCTCTTCATCTGGTAGTATTCGTCGGAGCGCTGGCTTTCAACCGGGGCCGGCGGCGGCGGCCTGCGCGCTTCCGGCACGGAGCTCGCTTCCGGGCGCGCCGAAGCCGCCGGAGCGACCGGCGCCGTCTTCAGAGTCAGTGGCGCCGAGGCTGCACCCGCGGATCGCTTTCCGAACATCTCACTCGTCTCCGGCGCCGGCCTGCATCGGCGCGAACGCTCCCGAACAAGGCGCCGATCCTGCCGGAGGGCGCCGCATCACCGCTCGGATCGCCGCGCGAGGCCGCGATCCATCTCCTTGTCCCGGCATCGGATCCCCCCGAAAGGCGCGTTCCACCCTCCGGCCCGATGCGCTAGGCCCGCCGCAATTTCAGCTTCGAGACCAGCGGCTCGAACATGCTGCGCTTGCCGCGCTTGGCCTCGCCGCGCCCGGTCAGCGCGCTGGCGATATGGACGAACGTGTCACTGACCTTGCCCGCGGACTGGATCTCCGCGATCATCTGGCCGTTGTTGGCGGCGGTCCCGAAGAGCTGCGCGTCGAAGGGAATGGATGTCAGGACGTCGATGCCGAGCGCCTTGGCGAATTCGGCAGCCTCGATCTCCGGCCGCTTAGGCATGCCGACCTGATTGAGGACGAGGCGCACCGGCGAGTCGTTGGGCCGGCTGGCGCGCGCGAGATCGACCATGTTCTTCGCGTTGCGCAGGGAGGCGAGGTCGGGCCCGGCGACGATCACGACCTCGTCGGCACCGACCAGGCAGCGCCTCGCCCAGCCGCTCCAGACATGCGGCACGTCGAGAACCACGCAGGGCACGCTCGCGCGCAGCAGGTCGAACAACTGCTCGAAGGCCTCCTCCGGCAGGTCGAGCGTACGGTCGAGCGTCGCCGGTGCGGCCAACAGCGCGAGATTGTCGCTGCAGCGCGAGAGCAGGCGGTCGAGCATGGCGGAGTCGAGCCGTTCCGGCGCGAAGACGGCCTCGGCGATGCCCTGCGGCGGGTCCTGATTGAAATCGAGACCGGCCGTTCCGAACGCGATGTCGAGGTCGACGATCACGGTCGACGCGTCGAGGCTGCGCGCGATCGCCCAGGCGACATTGTGTGCCACGGTGGACGAACCGACGCCGCCCTTGGCGCCCATGAAGGCGATCAGCCGCCCGAGATTGCGGGCACCGGGCGCGACGTAGAGCTCGGAGAGCGTCCGCAACACGTCGAGCACGCCGAGCGGCGCGACCAGATACTCGCTGACGCCGCGACGGATCAGGTCGCGATAGAGCTGCACGTCGTTGACGTGGCCGATGACCACGACCTTGGTGCCGGCATCGCAGCTCTCCGACAGCATGTCGAGCTGCGTGACCAGCGTCGCGGCGTCGGAAACCGCCTCCAGCACGATGACGTTGGGCGTCGGCGCTGTCCGGAAGGCCTCGACCGCGGCGGCCGGGCCGCCCATCTGGATGCGCGCATGGGCCTTCTCCATCCGCCGGTCGGCGACCGCCGCCTGCATGGTGGACGCCACGCCGGGCGTCTCGCAGAAGGCCTGGAGCGTGATGCGCGGCAGCGGCGCGATGACCTCGTCCCCGAGGCTGCTCGCGGGCGATGCGTCGAGCGCGTGTTCGTCCTCCATCACCGGGCTCCGACCGCGCTGTTGATCTGCGTCGATTCCTGACGGTAGACCGTCGAGGGATCCTGGCCCTGGCGGATCTTCGCGATCGCGCCCATGCGCTTGGCGATGTCGGGGCGGCCCTCGGTGCGCGACCTGACGAGATCGATCGGGTCGGCGACCTGCGCGGCCAGGGTCGCCTGGCTGGCGCAGCCGAGATTCCAGTAAGGGGTGTTGGCAGCATCCGTCTTGTAGCTCGACACGCCCAGATCGGTCGGCCATTCGCCGCAGGAATGCGGCAGTCCGGCCTGCAGCGAGGCGAAGGTCAGCCTGATCGGCGAGGCGAGCCCCGGGTCGGCGACGGGATAGGTCGTCACCGAGAGCGCGTGGCCCGGCACGCCGCCCTGCGCCAGCGCGGCGCGGATTCCGTTGAGCGTGTCGTGGGTGGCGATCTCCCGACGCGCACCGGTCGGCACCTGCGCGACAAGTCCGCCCTTGCCCGATTGACGGTATTGGCGGGCGAAATCGGAGACGTCCTGTGCCTGCCGCCTGTCGAGGCTGCCGCCGGATCGACCGACGAAGACGTCGAGGGAGCGCGGTGCGTCGCGCAGGACGATGGGGTGGCGCTCGCGGGTGTCGCTCGAGGCCAGCTCGGCCATCGCATCGCCCTTGTTGGCGCAGGCTCCGAGCCCGAGCGCCACGGCGAGGACGGCCGCGAGGCCACAGAGCCGGTCTGCATTCTTGTGCTGCGATGGAGCAGTCATGGTCTGGCCATCCCTCATGCGTCCGGCGTCGGCTCAGTCGGCGATGAAGCCGACGCGGCCCTTGTAGGCCTGCGGCACGGGGCCGCCGCCGGTCCCGTAGATCTTGTTCAAGCGGCCGAGCAGGATCGTCTGCGCGTCATGGGCATCGACGAAGCCGTCATCCGGCCTCTGGACCTGGTTCGGCTCCATCGGCTTGGCGATGTAGGGGGTCGCCGTGATCATCAGCTCCGTCTCCTCGCGCTGGTAGTCGCGGGACCGGAACATCGCGCCGATGATCGGGATGTTCATCAGCCCGGGAAAGCCGTTGATCGACTGCTTCGAAACCCGCTGGATGAGGCCCGCCGTCGCCAGCGTGCCGCCGGAGGGCAGCTCGACCGTCGTATCGGACTTGCGGACGCGGAAGGCCGGCGTGTTCAGCTCCTGCTGGCTGGAGCCGCTGAGGCGGATCTGGTTCTCGAAGTCGAGCTCCGTCACCTCGGTGGCGATGCGCATGCTGATCTTGTTGTCGGACAGCACGATCGGCGTGAAGTTCAGCGCGACGCCGATCGGCTTGTACTCGATCTGATATGTGCAGGTCTGGCGATTGAAGGTGTCGTAGGAGCAGGTCTGCCCCTTCGGCACGGGGATCTCGCCGCCGGCGGTGAACTTCGCGCTCTCGCCCGAGATGGCGGTCACGGTCGGCTCGGCCAGCACGCGCGAGAGGCCGGCGCGCTCGAGCGCGCGCAGGGTGAAATTCGTCGAGTTGCCGATTCCCGCCGTGATCGCCGTGGCCGACAGGGCCTGCGGCTGCAGCGGGAAGGGGTTGTCGATGGAGGGGGTCATCGAGAAATTGCCGAGCTTCCACTGGCCGGTCGTGTTGATGCCGAGCTGCTTGATCGCCTTGCGCGAGACCTCGGAGACCACGACCTTGACCATGACCTGGTCACGGCCGCGAATGGTCAGCGAGTTGATGACCGCGCCCTTGTTCTGGGTGAAGAACCCGCCCGAGACCCCGACGAAGGCATTGGCGATGTCGACCGCCTGCGTCGCCTCGGAGGCGTTCGCGACATTTCCGACGAGAAGGATCGAATTGCCGGCCGGCTTGATCTCGATCTGGGCTCCCGGCAGCGCGCTGCGCAATGTCTGGCGCAGCACGTTGAGATCGCGCCCGACCTCGATCTCGAGGGCCGCGATCTGCTTGCCCTCGGCATCCATCACGAACATCGAGGTCTGGCCGTCGGCGATGCCGATGACGAAGAGCTTGCGGGCGGAGCGCACCACCGCGTTCGCCACCTTGGGATTGGCGACGAACACCTCCTTGGCGTCGCGCGGCAGGTCGACGACGAGCGAGCGGCCGATCGAGAGGTCGACCCTGCGAGCGCTGGCATGCTCGCTCGCGCCGACGCTGAGGATCGGAGCCGGGCCGCTCGTCTGGGCAAGAGCCGGAGTCGCGAGAGCCGGGGTCGCGAGAGCCAGCGCCAGCGCAGCGGCCATCAGGGAACGGTCCACGGTCATTGCTTCGTGCTCTTGCTGGTGACGCCGTAGCGCACGAGGGTGAGAGAGCCGTCGTCGCTGGGTTTCTGGACTTCGCCGGCATCCTTGAGGCTGCGCAGCGCGAGCGACAGCGTGCTCGACTTCTGCGCCTCGATCACGATCTCGGCCTGGCGCGCGTCGACCTCCAGCGTGGCGGTGTCGCCGACGACGACCTTCTCGCCGTTGCGTTCCTGGACGTTCTGGCCGATCGCGAGGACGCGGATGTTGCGGAGGATCGTCTCGGCGACGAAGGTCTCGCCGCCCCCCGCACGTTCGCCCTCTTTCTCGGTGCGCAGCACGTCGACCCGGTCGTTGGGGAGAATGAAGCCGCCGGCGCTGGTGGCGCCGCTCTTTTCGACGTTGATCGCGACCGCTCGCATGCCGGCCGGCAGCACCGCCGAGAGGAAGCCGGTCCCGTCCGTCTTCATCAGCTTCTCGCGCCGCATCGGCTCGGCACCGAGGATCTGGAAGCGGGCGACCTGGCCGATCAGCTCCTTTTCGGCCTCGGGCACCTCGTCCCTGCGCAGGACGCCGGCCGGAACGCTGGCGAGAGGCCAGTCGAGCCAGCGCAGGTCAGCGGCCGAAACCGTATTGCCGACCGGGATATCGGCCGCCGCCACGAGGACGGGAACGGTGGGAGCCTGCTCGACACGGGCCACCTGCGGCGCCGGCGCGGAGGGCTTGCGCACCAGCATGGCGGCGGCGAGGCCAGCGACGAGCGCGACGGCGAGGATGACGATACGGGCGAGACTCATTGCGACGGACCCTCGGCCAAATGGTGTTGGCTCTCGGAGGGAAGACTGCCGTCGGAATCGTCAACTTATGGTTAACTGGACGTATATTTTTCGGCGCGTCCTGCCGAAACGCAGGCTCACAGGCCGATCGCGGCGCGCCAAAGCGGGGTTTCGGGCAGAACCATCAGGGCCGAGAGCGCGAGCGCGATCCCGTAGGGAACGCCTTGGTCGGCCGCATGCAGCCGGCGCATCCAGGACCAGTTCTGCGCCATCGCGGGAAGGGGCCGGGCGCGCAACCGGAGAATGAGCACCGTCAGCACCGCGCCGAAGACGGCGGCGTTGAGCAGATAGGGCAGCATCTGGCCGAAGCCGAACCACAGCGCCGTCGCAGCCGCGAGCTTGGCATCTCCACCGCCGATCCAGCCCGCGGCAAAGAGGCCGAAGCAGATCATGAGAACGAGAGCGCCGGCGGCGAGATGCAAGCCGACATCCGCCCAGCTCAGCCCGAGCAGCGCCGCGCAGATCGCGAACAGCGCGATCAGAAACAAGCTGACGCGGTTCGAGATCGTCATCGAAAAGAGGTCGCTCGCCGCCGCGTAAGCCATGACGGCGGGAAACAGGACGAGAAGGGCAATGAGCGGCAGAGACATCGGTCCGGTCCTCGATCGGCTAGAGCGATCCTGTCACGGCGCTCTCACCAAAGCCTTACCCCGACGCGCGAAAGCGCCCTCGAGACGAGGCAGGCCAACGCGAAACGCCCCGGACTGGCCGGGGCGTTCGATCCATGACGGCCAGCGGCGTAGCCGCACCGTCGCGGCATGCCGGATCAGGACGCGGCGACGCCCGTCAGCGCGTTCGAGATGCGCGTGAACAGCCCCGAGAGGTTGGTGCCCAGGGTGGTGGCGGCGCCGATGATGACGACGGCGATCAGGCCGGCGATCAGGCCGTACTCGATGGCGGTCGCGCCGGACTCGTCCTTAACGAAGCGAGCGAAAACGTTGGTCATGACGGAACTCCTGTTTGCACCACGGTTTGACTGCCGCCGTTGCTCTGTTCGGCTCCGGTCAGCGACAGGGAGGACACTACCCCGCCCCCGTTGCTGATCAGTTAAAGCAGGACAAGAATTCGCTCCAGCCTCGAAACAACGAATCGATGGTTAATTGCTCATTTAAGTGATCCAACACACTCCTTTTGAAACGTATTCCTGGATTAATACATACGAATATCGTTTTACCATGCCGCAAAATTTCGGATTCTTCGCGCAAAAGACTGAGCCGCTCTGCGCGAAAGAGCGTTCTTCCTCATTCCTGCTCTGGAAACTCCGCCCACCCACATCCGCCAAGACGTCGGGAGCCCGGCACGTTAGCGATTGATTCATCATTCTGCGCTTTGCTCCGGCGGAAGGAATTCTTGGGACGCCGCGATGACCATTCTCCCGCCTCTGGCGCGGCTTCGCCGGCGCCTTGCCTCCCGGGCGCTCGCCGCGGTTGTGCTGGGCGCGTCCGTCCTTCCGGCGGGGCCATCGCTCGCCGCTCCACAGACCGCCGCAGCCCCGGGCACCGCCGACACCGTCATGGTCATGGTCGACCACGCGAAGGTCATGCGGCTGCCGGAGAAGGCCCAGACGGTGATCGTCGGCAATCCCGCGATCGCGGACGTGTCGGTCCAGAAGAACGGCGTCATGGTCGTGACCGGCAAGAGCTTCGGCGTTACCAACCTGATCGCGCTCGACGCGACCGGGACGTTGCTCGCGGAATCCCTCGTGCGCGTGGGCGCGGCTTCCGATTCCCTCGTCACGGTTCAACGCGGGCTCGAGCGGGAAAGCTATTCCTGCACCCCGACCTGCCAGCCGGCTGTCCAGCTCGGCGATTCGCAGAAATATTTCGGCGAGGCCGGCGGCCAGATCAACGCCCGGAACGCACTGGCGATCGGCGGCCCCTCCCGCTGACCGTCACGCAGGGTTAACGATCTCCCAACACCGGCCCCGGCAGACGGCCTCCAGCATCTAACGGAACGGCAATTTTTCTCGCTTATGAAGATCGCCGACGGGGCAGGAACGGGCCCCGACGGAGGTTTCCATCATGGGCGGCTCGACCACGCAAAGCGACGCCACCGCCATCCCGCGGAACCGGAGGCGCAGCGTTTTCTCGCGCTTCCTGCGCGCAGGCGAGGGTGCGACCGCGGTGGAATTCGGCATCATCATGATGCCGTTCATGCTGCTGCTGCTCGCCATCATCGAGACGGTGATGATGCTCTGGACGAACGCCGTGCTCGAGGAGGCGGTCAGCGAGGTCTCGCGGACGCTGCTCACGGGCCAGTCGCAGACCCTCTATGCGGGCGCCAACTCGGCCGCTTTCCGGACCAACATCTGCAACTATGCACCCGGATTCATCGACTGCGGGCGGCTCTCGGTGGACGTGAAGACCTATGCGAACTTCTCGGGCGCCTCGTCCGGGTCCTCTCTTGCCGGGGTGATCGACACGAGCAAGTTCGCCTATCGCCAGCCGCAGCCGGGCGACATCGTCGTCGTGCGGGCGGTGCTGCCCTATACCGCCTTCCTCAGCCAGTGGAGCAGGGTCTTCGCCGACACCAAGGATGGGTCCCGCGCGCTCGTCGCCGCGAGCGTGTTCCAGACCGAGCCATACACGGTCTCCTCCGGTCTCTCGAACTGAGGCGCCGACGATGTCCCGACCCTTCTCGCTTCGCCGCAACCGGGCCGCGCTGCGCGGCCTGCTCCGACGTCTGCGCCGCGAACGGCGCGGCATCGCGGCGATCGAATTCGGCATCATCGCCCCGGTCATGCTGATGATCTATTTCGGCCTCGTGGAGGTGACGCAGGGCGTCATGATCCACCGCAAGGTCAGCCAGCTCACGCGCACGCTGGCGGATCTCGGGGCGCAGTCCACCTCGCTGACGGACGCCAATGTCAGCAACATCTTCGATTCGGCGCGCAGCATCATGATGCCGTTCACCGCGACGGACCCCGGCATGTCGATCGCGAGCGTGGTCATCGACAGCGCGGGTGTCGCGAAGGTCTGCTGGAGCGACCAGCGCAATTCCACCCAGCTCACCGTCGGCAGCACTGTGTCGCTGCCGACGGCGCTGAAGGTGCCCAACACCTCGCTGATCCTCGCCAAGGCCAGCTACGACTTCACTCCCCAGCTCGGTTTCCCGCTAACCGGGCATATCCCGATCGGCGGCAACACGATCTATATGCGCCCCCGCGTGGGACAGGCGGGTGGATCTGCCGGGATCGAGCAGGTGGGTCGCACCCAGTCCTCGGGCACGACGAAGACCTGCTGACCGCCGCCGCGAGAACACCCGCGGCAGCGGCCGCAAGCCGTCAGATCGTCTGGTTGTAGGCACCGACCTCGGGATTTTGCCGCAGCACGGCGTCGATGGCCGCGAACATCTCGCGCATGCGGGCCTCGGAGACCGGGCTCTCGCAGACGACGACGAGCTCGGGCTTGTTCGAGGATGCGCGCACCAGGGCCCAGCTGCCGTCCTGCGTCGTGACGCGCACGCCGTTGACCGTCACCACGTCGCGGATCGGCTGGCCGGCGAAGCTGCCGCCCTTGGCCTGAAGATCCTCGATGGCCTTGGTGACGCGGTCGGAGACCTCGTACTTGATCTCGTCGGCGCATTTGGCGGCCATGGTCGGCGTGCCCCAGGTCTTGGGCAGTTCGGCATAGAGATCGGCCATCGACTTGGTCGGATTGCGATCGAGCATGTCGATGACGGCGATGGCGGTGACGAGGCCGTCGTCGTAACCGCGCCCGACGGGCGCGTTGAAGAAGAAGTGGCCCGACTTCTCGAAGCCCGCGAGCGCCTGCAGGTCGCGCACCCGGCGCTTGATGTAGGAGTGGCCGGTCTTCCAGTAGTCCGCCTTGACGCCGAGCTTGATCAGCTCGGGATCGGTCGAGAACAGGCCGGTCGACTTGACGTCGACGACGAACTGAGCGCCCGGATGCAGCTTGCCGAGGTCGCGCGCCAGCATGACGCCGATCTTGTCGGCGAAAATCTCCTCGCCGTGGTTGTCGACGACGCCGCAACGGTCTCCGTCACCGTCGAAGCCGAGCGCGACGTCGGCGCCGAACTCCTTCACCGCATCCGCCATGGCATGAAGCATCTTCATGTCCTCGGGGTTCGGGTTGTAGCGCGGGAAGGTGTGGTCGAGCTCGGCGTCCATCGGGATCACCTCGCAGCCCAGGGCCTCGAGGATCCTGGGCGCGAAGGCGCCGGCCGTACCGTTGCCGCAGGCGGCGATGACCTTGAGTTTGCGCTTGATCTTGGGGCGGCTGGTCAGGTCCTTGAAATAGACCTCGGGGAAGTTGGGCACGAAGGCGTAGGAGCCGCCGCCGACGAGGTCGAAATCGCCCGCCAGCACGATGTCCTTGAGCGCGGTCATCTCGTCGGGACCGAAGGTGACGGGGCGCTGCGCGCCCATCTTGATGCCGGTCCAGCCATTGTCGTTATGCGAGGCGGTGACCATGGCGACGCAGGGCACGTCGAGCGCGAACTGGGCGAAATAGGCCATCGGCGACATGGCGAGTCCGATGTCGTGGACCTTGCAGCCGGCAGCCATGAGGCCGGTCACCAGCGCCATCTTGATCGAGGAGGAATAGCCGCGGAAATCATGGCCGGTAACGATCTCGGGCTTGACGCCCATGCGCCGGATCAGCGTGCCGAGGCCCATGCCCACGGCCTGGACGCCCATCAGGTTGATTTCCTTGCCGAAGAACCAGCGCGCGTCATATTCCCGGAAGCCGGTCGGCTTCACCATCGGCAGGGATTCGTAGTCGAAGGTGTTCGGGAACAGCTCGGGCAACGGCTTGGGGAACATCATGGCATCCATGCTGGAGAAGCGTCGGGGACGACAATGAAAGGGGTCATTGCGGCGCCTATGCGACGCTGGAGCGACGCATCCAACGCATAACCCATCGTCAACGGCTTGCAAACGCCATGGCTGCCGGCAGAGTTAAGCCGGCTCGCCGGATCAGCCGCGCAGCACCATGCGTCCGGCCTGGACCTCGTAGCCCTTGAGCTTGCCGAGGAAGGAGGCGCCGAGCAGGCTGATGCCGAGCGCCCCCTCGGGCAGCACCACCGCCTCGACATTGCGGACCACGATGCCGCCGAGCCTGACCTCGCGCAGATTGACACGCGCGGCCTTCACCGCGCCGTTGGCCGTCGAGAGGCGCATGGTGTAGTCGGCCGGGCCGAGCTTGAGGCCGAGCGCCCGCGCATCCGCCGCCGTCAGCGCCACGAGCGAGGCGCCCGTGTCCACCATCATCCGGACCCGGAAACCGTCGACCCCGGGGTGGACGATGAAGTGTCCGCTGTAGTCCGCCGCCACGGTCAGCGTCGGCGGCTGCGTCGAGGCGGACTCGGCGGCTCGGGACGAGGATGCCGGGCTTCCGAGCGACGCCGCGCTCGGCATCTCTTCTCGGCCGGCGAGGCGCTGGACCTGATAGACCGCCACGAACGACACCGAGACAACCGCGCCGAGCGCCCAGATCAGCGGTCTTTGCGTCATGTGCGGCATCGCCTCCTGCGGTGATCCGGCGAAGCATCTCCTCCTCATCGCTCAGGAAGCGTGAAGCGGATCGTTCGAATCGCAGCTTTCGGCGCCATCCTCTTCCGAAAGGCGGGCGCAGCCTTAACGAGGGCTTGCCCGCCGATCTTCAGAGAAAGCTGCCGGCGACCAGCGCCTCGACCTCGTCCTTCCAGGGAATGCTGGGCTGCGCGCCGGCCCTGGTGCAGGCGAGCGAGCCGGCGGCCAGACCGCGCTGCAAGGCGCCCGAAAAGCCGAAACCCGCATGGAGTGCGGCGGCGAAGGCCCCGGCGAAGCTGTCCCCCGCCGCGACCGTATCGACGACCTCGACCAGAGGCGCCTCCAGCCTGCGCCTGACGCCGCCGTGCCAGCCGACCGCTCCCTGCGCGCCGAGCGTCGCGACGCAGGCGACGCCACGCTCGGCATCGACCCGCCGGGCGATCGCGTCAGGGTCGCTCTCGCTCCAGCCCAGCGCAGCCGCGAGCTCCTGCGCCTCATGCTCGTTGACCATCAGGACGTCGACGAGGGCCAGCAGAGCCGGGTCCGGAGCGCCCGCCGGCGCGAGATTGAGGAGCACGCGCCCGCCCGCCTCCTTCATCTGCCGCGCCGCCGCCAGGCACTCCCTCTCGGGCACCTCGCGCTGGATCATCAGCAGGTCGCGCTCGCCGAGCGCCATCGTCTGCAGGGCCTGCGCGCTCGCCAGCGCATTCGCGCCGGAGGCCACGACGATCTGGTTCGCGCCGCTATCGTCGACGGCGATGAAGGCCGCGCCGGTCGGCGCCTCGACCCGCGCGACGCGGGAGAGATCGACGCCGTCTGACAGGAGCAGCGACAGCGCGATGTCGGCGAAGGCGTCCTGTCCGACCGCTCCGACGAAGGCGACATCCGCG
This sequence comes from Chelatococcus sp., assembly GCA_003248805.1. Classification (GTDB taxonomy): domain Bacteria; phylum Pseudomonadota; class Alphaproteobacteria; order Rhizobiales; family Beijerinckiaceae; genus Allobosea. Next base: position 44,359 of record QFQY01000006.1, read on the forward strand.
CCCGCGCGCCTCGCTGCCAGCGCCTGGTTGGCGCCCTTGCCCCCCGGATGGAGCACATAGCCTGGCCCGAGCACCGTCTCGCCCGGCGCCGGAAGCCGCTCGACCCGGGTGACGAGGTCGAGATTCACGGAGCCGAAGACGACGATCACGGCGAAACCCCGGCGGAGAGCCGCAGCACGCCGGCGACGAAGGCGGCCTCGGGCGTAGTGACCGCCCCTTCCAGCCCGGCGGCTGCGAGCGCGGCGCCATAACCCTCGGCCATGACGCCATCCGCGACGAGATGGATGCGGCTCGGCCGGCCGAAGAGCGCGAACGCCCCGGCGATCTCCTGCGCGATCAGCAGCGAGGAGAGATAGGGCCCCACCGCACCGGGCGGCAGGCGCCCGGCCAGCACCTCGGTGCGCGCGAGGAAGGCCGAGTTGAGAACGCCCCCCGGCCGGCCCGCGGCGCGATGGCCGCGCTCGCGGCCGAGCGCGGCGTCTCCGGCCGCCGGCTCTTCCGCCAGCCGCGCCAGGATCGAGTCGTTGCGGAGCAGGCCGTAGACCTCCCCGGTCATGAAGCTCGCGAAGCCGGTGATGCGCCCGCCCTCGACCCGCGCCCATTTCGAATGCGTTCCCGGCAGGCAGGCGACGCCGTCCTCGAGCCCGAGGCCGACGATCAGGGTCTCCTCGCCGCGCATCACGTCGAAGCCATCGGCGTCGCAGCTCAGTCCGGGGAGGATGGTCGCGCGCGTCCCGGTGGACAGCGCCACGTCCAGACCCGCCGCCGCGATGTCCTCCGGCGCGGCGGGACAGCGGACGTAGGGCGCCTCGATCCAGCCGTTGCGGCTGCCGACCATGCCGGCGAGCAGGATCGCGGCGTCGGGCCGGGCGCGGCGGAAATCGCCGGCCAGAGCCGCGAAGGCATCGGGGTAGCCGCCGGGCGGGACGGACTGGATGCCGGTATCGGAGAGACGGCGGTCGAGAACGGTTCCGTCCTCGCCGATCAGGAAGGCGCGGGCCCGGGTCGTGCCCCAGTCGAGCGCGATCAGCGGGCGCGGCACGACCGGCCCCCTATCGTCGTGGAGAGCCCGGCATGCTTACGCAGAGGCCAACCGTTCGTCACATCGTTTCTCCCGTCGACTTCCAGAGACGGACTCACCGATCGGATCCGCTCAGGCCCGTGCGTCGCGCGCACATTCTTTTCTTCCGCTTAGAGCATGAACCGCCGCGCTGGAAACCCCGGCGCCGCCGCTTGCGAGCGCAATGGCTTGCAGCCATAGCTCGGACTCGAACGGAGGTCGCGATGCTTATCCTGGACGCCGGCCCGATCAGGGCCTCCATCGTGCCCGAGGCGGGCGGTATCGTCACCGCGCTCGACTGGACGGCACCGGACGGCCGCCGGCACGGCGTGCTGCATTCGCCGCACGGCGCGCTGCCGTCCACGGCCGCTCCCAACCTGTTCGGGAGCTGGGCGATGCTGCCCTTCGCCAACCGGGCCTTCGGAGGCGTCGTCGACGACGGCGAGCGGCGCTTCGCGGTTCCCGACAACAATCCGCGCGGCGGCGGCAACATCCACGGCTTCGGCTGGCAATCCGCCTGGACCGTCCTGTCCTCGACCTCCGACCGTGCCGTGCTGGAACACCGCCGAAGCGAGGGGCCGGACCCGTATCGCTATCGCGCCACGCAGGAACTCGCCGTCGACGCGGGCGGCCTGAGCATCCGGCTCGCCATCGTCAACGAGGCGGAGGAGACCTTGCCCTATGGCATCGGCCATCATCCCTGGTTTCCCTGCGCCGCCGATACGCGCCTGCGCCTACAGGCCGAGGGCGCGCTGGTCTTCGGCGAGGCCTTTCGCGCGACGGGGCAGACCCGCTTCGACGACGGCGGTCCCTACGTCGAAGGCCCGGTCTTCGCGACCGGCCGCGAAACCGCCTGGAGCTTCCTCGGCTGGGACGGCACGGCGCGGATCGAGACGCCTTCGACCGGGCTCGCGATCACGCTCACGGCGAGCGAGACGCTGCGCTGCCCCGTGGTCTGGGCGCCGCCAGGCGCGGATTTCCTCTGTGTCGAGCCGCAGAGCCACGTCATCGGCTCGCCGAGCGAGCGGGCCGCACGCGAGGCGGTGCCGCTCAGGCGGCTCGCGCCGGGCGAAGCGCTGGAAGGCTGGCTGAGGATCGCGCCGGACGCGCTGGCCTGACCCGCCCGGCTCGTGTCAGGCGGCCGCCCCATGCGGCGCGCTGCAATGGGAGTGATCCGCCAGCGCCTCGATGACCGCGCAGTCGCAGGCGGCGACGCCGCCGGAGCAGGCCGCCGCAATACGGCCGAGTTCCTGCTCGAGCGAGCGCAGCCTGGCGATCTTGTGGCGGACATCATCGAGATGCGCGACGGCGATCGCATGGGCCTCGTCGCAGGCGAGGCTCGGGCTGTCGGAGAGCTTCAGCAGCGTGCGGATGCTGTCGACCGAGAAGCCGAGATCGCGCGCATGCTTGATGAAGGCGAGGCGCTCGACATGCCGTCCGCCATAGCGGCGCTGGTTGCCCTCGCTGCGTTCCGGCGGCGGCAGCAGCCCGACCTGCTCGTAATAACGGATCGTCTCGACCTTCACGCCGGTGCGATCGGCCAGGGCGCCGATGGGCATGACGCGCTCGAGTCCCGCGCTGCTCTTCATGATATCGGTCTCCCGCGATTTTCCGCTTGAACCTCTAGCGACTTCAGCTTGTAGGTAGGAGGTCTTCCGGCGCGATCAAGCGGAGACGCCCCATGCCCCATGCTGCCTCGTCCTCCTCCGGCCAGCTCGCCTGGCGCGTGAGCGGCATGGATTGCGCGGGCTGCGCGGCCAAGATCCGCGGTGCGGTCGAGCGGCTGCCCGGCGTCAGCGACGTGAAGCTCTCGGTCATGAGCGAGACTTTGACCCTGTCGCTCGATGCCGGGCGAACGACGCCGGGGGATATCGAGACGCGCGTCTCCGGCCTCGGCTACGGAATTTCGTCGGCTCCGGCCCCTCGCGCGGAGGCGCGCGAGCATGATCACGGGCCCGGCTGCGGGCACGATCATCATCACGATCACGCGGGTCACGAGCATTCGGGCCATGACCACGGCGCTCATGACCATGGCCATGCCCGCGAGGCGGCCCCGGCTGGAATCGATTCCGGGCACGGGCTGCCCGGCCATGTCCATGAGTCCGCGCCGGACGGAACGAGCTGGTACCGGACCGGCAAGGGCCGGCTCGTCCTGACGACCGGGGCCCTTCTCGGCGGCGCGTGGCTCGCGAGCCTCGTCTGGCCGGCGGCCTCGACCTGGATTTTCGTCGCGGCCTGCGTCATCGGCGTGGTGCCGGTGGCGCGGCGCGCCTTCGCCGCCGCGAGGGCCGGCATTCCCTTCACCATCGAAATGCTGATGACGATCGCGGCCGTCGGCGCGCTCTTCATCGGCGCCGCCGAGGAAGCGGCGCTGGTGGTCTTGCTCTTCGCGGTCGGCGAGGTCCTGGAAGGCGTCGCCACGGACCGGGCGCGCGCCTCGATCCGGGCGCTCGGAGAACTCGTGCCGAAGACGGCACTGGTGGAGGAGGACGGGCAGACCCGGCAGGTCGACGCCGCCGCGCTCGGCATCGGGCAGGTCGTGATCGTGCGCCCCGGCGACCGCGTCCCTGCCGATGGCGAGATCGTCTCCGGCACCTCCGGCATCGACGAAAGCCCCGTGACGGGCGAATCCGTCCCCAAGAGCAAGGGGCCGGGCGAGTCCGTCTTCGCGGGTTCCGTCAACCGGGAGGCGGCGCTGCGCGTGCGTGTCGGCAAGGCCGCGCAGGACAACACCATCGCCCGCATCATCCGCCTCGTCGAGGAAGCGCAGGAGGCGCGCGCGCCGACCGAGCGCTTCATCGACCGCTTCTCCCGCTGGTACATGCCGGCGATCGTGGCGCTGGCGCTCGCCGTGGTCCTGGTTCCGCCGCTCGCCTTCGGTGGTGAATGGTCGGTCTGGGTCTATCGCGGCCTCGCGCTGCTGCTGATCGGCTGCCCCTGCGCGCTGGTGATCTCGGTTCCGGCGGCCATCGCCGCCGCACTCTCGACCGGCGCCCGGCAAGGGCTGCTGATGAAGGGCGGCGTCGTCATCGAGACGGCCGCGAAGACGGGCATCGTCGCCTTCGACAAGACCGGGACGCTGACGCAGGGAACGCCCCGGGTGACGGACATCGTCGCGCTCGGCCGCTCCGAACGCGACGTCGTCGCGCTCGCGGCCTCGGTCGAAACCGGCTCGAGCCATCCGCTGGCGCTCGCGATCGTCGAGCGGGCCAGGGCGCATGCCCTCCCGATCCGGGCGGCGCAGGATGTCGCCGCCCTCGCCGGCCAGGGCGTCGTCGGACAGCATGACGGCGTCACGGTCTTCGTCGGCGCGCCCCGTCACGCGACGAGCCGCGCGACATTCGATGCGGACGCCCAGGCGGCGGTGCAGCAACTCGAATCGGCCGGCAAGACGGTCGCCGCCGTGATCGCGGACGGCGTGCTGGCCGGGCTGATCGCGCTCCGCGACGAGCCGCGCGAGGACGCCGCGGCAGCCATCGCCGAGCTGAAGCAACTGGGCGTGCGCTCGGTCATGCTGACCGGAGACAACGCCCTCACCGGCGCGGCCATCGCCGGAGCCTTGGGCATGGACCATCGCACCGAGCTGATGCCCGACGACAAGGTCGCCGCGATCCGCGCGCTGGCGGTCGAGGCCCCCGTCATGATGGTCGGCGACGGCATCAACGACGCGCCGGCGCTGGCGGCAGCGTCGGTGGGCGTCGCGATGGGATCGGGGACGGATGTCGCGCTGGAGACCGCCGACGGCGCCGTGCTCAAGAGCCGCGTGCGCGACGTGCCGGCGATGATCCGTCTCGCGCGCGCCACGATGGCAAATATTCGCTGGAACATCGGGATCGCGCTCGGCCTCAAGGCGGTGTTCCTCGTGACCAGCGTCCTCGGCTATACGGGCCTCTGGGTTGCGATCCTCGCCGATACCGGCGCGACGGTGCTGGTCACCGCCAACGCACTGAGGCTTCTGGGCTTCAAGGCGGTCCGCGGCTGAGGGGACTGCGCCGATGACCGGGATGGAGACCGCCAGCTACCTGATGGTGCTGGTCTATCTCGTCAGCTTCCTGTCGATGAGCGCGATCCTGGCGCGAGAAGCAGGCCGGCCGATCCAGCTCTTCGGCTCGGGCGAGGCAGGGCAGCGGCTTCCCGCGCTGCTTTTCCGGATCGGCTTCGCGGGCGCCGCGCTGTGGCCGCTCCTGCTCGCCGCCTTCGGCCATCCGGTGGCGGGCGACCCCGTCACCGCCGCGCTCGACGGCCCATGGCTCGACGCGCTCGGCCACCTGCTCATCGTCGCCGGCGCCTGCCTCGCCATTCTGGCGCAGCGCTTCATGGGCACGTCCTGGCGGATCGGCGCCGCCGAGGGCGCGGTCGGCCCCCTCGTCGAGGGCGGCCCCTTCGCCGTCTCGCGCAATCCCGTCTTTCTCGGCCAGGCCATCCTCTTCGCCGGTCTCTTCCTCGTTCTCCCGAGCCTGGCTCAAGCCGCTTTGACCCTGGCTATCCTGCTGGCGATCCGGATGCAGGTCGAAATCGAGGAGCGGGTGCTCGCAAGCTCCCTCGGAGAGCCCTACCGCGACTACCGGGCGCGCGTGCGCCGCTGGCTCGGGGCGAAGAAACGGGCTCGTCCGGCATAGATGCAAATCGTTCGCAATAGCATTGACAGGTCGCTTCGACGCCCCTAGCCTTTGTTGCGAACAGGTTGCAAAAGCAGGTCGATATGTCCGTGGTGCCCGAATCCCCAGAAGGCGGCTGGCGCCGCGGCCGTGGCGAGCCTTCCCTGCTCGATGTCTTTCGTTCGATCTCGGTCGCGCCGGGCGCCACGCCATGGCGCCGGTTCCTGGCCTTCTTCGGCCCCGGCTATCTCGTCGCGGTCGGCTATATGGACCCCGGCAACTGGGCGACCTCGCTCGCGGGTGGCGCGCAGTTCGGCTACACGCTGCTCGTCGTCGCGCTGATCTCCAACATCATGGCGATCGTGCTGCAATCGCTGTGCGCGCGCCTCGCGATCGCCACCGGCCGCGACCTCGCTCAGGCCTGCCGCGATTCCTATCCGCCCATCGTGGCCGGTCCGCTGTGGCTCCTGGCGGAGCTCGCCATCTGCGCGACCGACCTCGCCGAGGTGATCGGCACCGCGATCGCGCTCAACCTGCTCTTCGGCGTGCCACTCGAGATCGGGGTTCTGATCACGGCGCTCGACGTCTTCCTGATCCTCTGGCTCCAGACCAAGGGTTTCCGCTGGATCGAGGCGTTCATCATCACCCTGCTCGGCGTGATCGCGCTGTGCTTCGGCATCCAGATCGCGCTCGCCGATCCGAACTGGGGCGATGTCATCCGCGGCTTCGCGCCGACGACGGAGATCGTGACCAACCCGAACATGCTGTTCATCGCGCTCGGCATCATCGGCGCTACGGTGATGCCGCATAATCTCTACCTGCACTCCGGCATCGTGCAGACGCGCGCCTATGGAGACAGCGTGCCGGAGAAGCGCGAAGCGCTCAAATTCGCGACGATCGACTCCACCGTGGCCCTGATGTTCGCGCTCACGGTGAACGCCTCGATCCTGATCCTCGCCGCCGCGACCTTCCACAAGTCGGGCCAGACCGGGGTCGAGGAGCTCGGCCGGGCGCATGAGCTGCTGGCGCCGCTGCTCGGGGCCTCGATCGCGCCCAGCCTCTTTGCCATCGCGCTGCTATGCTGCGGCCTGAACTCGACGGTCACCGCCACCATGGCGGGCCAGATCGTCATGGAAGGCTTCCTGAACATCCGGCTGCCGGCCTGGCTGCGCCGGCTCGTGACCCGCGGCGTCGCCATCATTCCCGCCATCGTCGTGACGATACTCTACGGCGAATCCCAGACGGCCAAGCTGCTCATCCTGAGCCAGGTCGTGCTCAGCCTGCAGTTGCCGTTCGCGGTGGTACCGCTGGTGATGTTCACCGCCTCGCGCCGCAAGATGGGCGAGCTGACGGCGCCGCGCTGGCTGAGCATCTTCGCCGGCGTCGTCGCGGCGATCATCATCGTGCTCAACATCAAGCTGCTCTACGACTTCGCCTTCGGCTGAACGCCCCCGGCCCGGACCGGCCGGTTCAGCACGACGGCGATGCCCGCGAGCACGATCGCCATGCCGACGAGCGAGAGAGCGGCCGGCGCCTCATCGCGCACCAGCCAGCCGAGCAGGATGCCGACCACCGGGTTCACATAGGCGAAGGTGGAGGCGATGGCGGGCCCGAAGCTGCGGGTGACCTTGATGAAGGAGGTCATGCCGATGACCGAGCCGAAGACGACGAGGAAGGCGAAGGCGCCCAACTGCACCAGACTCGCCCCGTGCGGCAGCGGCGCATGCTCGATCAGCATCGGCGGCGTCAGCACCGTAGCGGCCGCGACGAGCTGGTAGACGGCGATCCAGCCGGGCTCGGCGCGGCCAGAGAGAGGGCGCTGCAGAAGCGTCCCGAACGACCATGTCAGGCCGGCTCCGGCCAGCATCAGGACGGTCACCGGCGCATAGCCGGGGTCGAGCATGCCGGCATCGCTGGTCAGGAGCGGCGGCACCACCACGAGAACGAGCCCGGCGAGCCCGACCAGCAGGCCCGCCATGAGCTGTCGCGAGGGCCGCGCGCCGCTCATGAACAGATCGAGCAGACTGCTCCAGAGCGGAATCGCGCCCAGCGCCATGACGATGAAGCTGGAGGCGGCGTGGCGCGAAGCGACGGTCGCGAGCCCGTTGCCAGCCACCCACATCATGATCCCGGAGGCCGCGCAGAAGAAGAGATCGCGATGCGAAAGGCGCGGCGGCGGGCCCAGGCGCAGCAGCATGAGCCCGGCGAGCAAGGCTGCCGCCAGCCACATCCGCGAGCTCTGCAACTGGAGGGTCGTGATCGTGGCGGGGCCCGTCAGGCACAGCTTCACGGCCAGATAGGCCGCGCCCCAGACGATGTAGATGACCAGGAGATGGCCATAGGCCGCTGGCGGGACCGGCCGGCCTGCGGCCGGCGCAGCATCGTGGGAGCTCATCGATTCGTCTTTCGCGACGCGGGATGCGTCGGGTTATCCCGCGATGCCGCGTTCGAAAAGCCGGCCGGCTTCCGGCATGGCGTCATCGACGCCGGCGAGGCGGAGGCCATGCCAGGCCATGGCATGGTTGCTCGACGTGACGGGAATGCCGATCCGCGCCTCGAGCCGGGTCACGGCCTCCGCGACACGAAGGCTGGTACAGGAGACGAAGATCGCCTCCACGCCCGGCTGCTCGGCCAGCTTCTCGGCGGCGGCCTCGATCGAGGGCACCGAGATCAGCGCGGCCTCACGGTCGTCCGGCCTGTCGAAGGTGGCATAGGCGGCGACGCCGACGTCCCGCGACTGGAAATAGCGTGCGAGATTGGCGTTGATCGCCGGCGAATAGGGCGTCAGCAAGCCGATCCGGCCGACATTCAGCGTCGCGAAGGCGGCCAGCGCGCCCGTTACCGGCGTGGTGCAGGCGATGCCGGGGCGGGCCTTGCGGATCTCGCCGAAGACATGGTCCTCGCCCAAAGTCATCGTCGCCGAGGTGCAGCCGAAGGCGACGACGTCGAGCGGCAGGCCGGGCATGATCAGCTCGGTGCAGGGCGCGATGCGCGGACCGATGGCGCGCAGGGTCTCGGGCGTGATCTCGGCGTCGTTGAAGAGCCTGGCCTCGTAGAAGGCGACGCCCGGCATGCGGATCAGCGAGCGGTACTCGTATTCCAGCGTCTGGTCAGTGGCGAGGACCACGAGCCCGATCGCGGCGCGCGCGCCGATCGGCGCCGCGAGCGTCGAGGGCATCACGCCGAGATCGACCGGCATGGCCCCGGAGGCGGGGGCGGCGGCAGGCGAAGCGGCTGCGGACATGGCGCGGACTTTCGCGTTCAGGCGGCCAGCAGGCCGTCCATGGGAATGGCGGGGGTGCGGCCGGCGACGAGATCGGCAGTGATACGGGCCGAGCCATGCGACATCGTCCAGCCGATATGGCCGTGGCCGGTGTTGAGGAAGAGATTGCCGAAGCGCTTGCGGCCGAAGAAGGGCAGGTTCGTCGGCGTCATCGGCCGCAGGCCGGCCCACATCTCGGCGCGGTCGTAATCGGCGCCATCGGGATAGAGTTCCTGCGTGACACTCTTCATGAAGGCGAAGTCGGCGGGCTTGTGGCTCTTGTCGTAGCCGGCGAACTCGGCGGTGGCGGTGACGCGGATGCGGTCGCCGAAGCGCGAGATCGCCACCAGATTGTGCTCGTCGACGCTGGCCAGCGCCGGCGGAGCCGGGCGGTTGCCGACCGGAATCGTCAACGAATAGCCCTTGATCGGATAGATCGGCAGCGAAATCCCGATCCGGCGCGCGATTCCGGCGCTCTGCGTGCCCAGCGCCAGCACATAGGCGTCGCCCTCGACCGCGCCCTTGTCGGTGACGATCCGGGTGATCCCGTCTCCGGACGTCTCGATGGCCGTGACGGTCGTGCCCGTACGGATCTCGCCGCCGCGGCTCGCGACGATGGCGGCGAGCGCGCGGGTGAACAGGGCGGGATCTCCGGTCTCGTCGGTCGGGCAATGGATCGCGCCCGCGATCTTGCCGCCCATGCCGGCGAGCGCGGGGTCGAGCGCGACGACGCCGGCGCGATCGAGCACGCGGATCTCCTGGCCGTCGGATTCGAGCAGCCGCATCTGCGCGACGCCACGATCCAGCGCCTCCTGGCTGCGGTGGAAATAGAGGATGCCCCGGTCGTTGCGGTCATAGGAGACCGCTTCCTCCGCAACGACCTGCTGGAGAACAGCCTGCGAATAGGCGGCAAGCCGGTGCTTCAGCAGCGTGTTGCGCTTCGCCTTGGCCTGGGTGCACTCCATCAGGAACGCCCAGGACCAGCGATAGAGATCGGGATCGGCCGACAGCTTGAAGCGCAGCGCCTGATCCTTCAGGAACAGCGACTTCAGCAGGATCATCGGCGCCTTGGGCGAGGACCAGACGAAGGAGTGGCCCGGTGCGATCATGCCGGCATTGCCCCAGCTCGTCTCGGCCGCGACCTCGCTGTTGCGCTCGATCAGAACGACCTCGTGGCCGTCCTTCTGAAGCTGATAGGCGGTCGTGACGCCGACGACGCCACCTCCGAGCACGATGACGCGCTTCGCCATGCTTGTGGTCCTCCCTCAACGCGCCCCGAGAGCGAGGCCTGCGTGTCCCTCTTCGGACCGACCGTCGCAGCCTTGAAGTGAGTACACTTTATGATACTGCCGGTGACGCACAATCTGAAATGTTGTGCATGGCCTGCCTCGTCACGGGGCAAAATCGCGCTTCGCACGGGGGCGCTGACGCAAATGCGCGCAGGACCCCTTCGGGGCCCGCCGATGGGCGCATCCTGCCGAGGAAAGCGGAGCGACTCCCGCCGGCCGTCTCAGGCCGCCTTGCCGAAGTAGATCAGGGCGAGCCCGCGCGTCGCGACGTCGATGGCATGGGCGGAGCTCATGGTGATGTGCTTCGCCAGAATCGCCTCGCCCGCCGCGGCGTCGCGCCGCCGCAGCGCCTCGATGACGGCCGCGTGCTCTTCGAAGCTGCCGGTGCGCTGCTCCAGCACTTCGAGCGTGACGCGCCGGAAGAACCGCATCCGCGACGCCACGGATTCCAGCGCGGCGACCATCTGCGCGTTCTTCGACAGTCGCGTCAGCGCCATGTGGAAGGCTTCGTCGGCGAGGGCTGCCCTCGCCCAGGACCCTGCCTCATCCTGCTTCCCATGCTCTTCCCAGGCGGCGGCCGTGGTCTCGATCTCATCGTCGGAAGCCCGCTCGCAAGCGAGGCGGAAGGCCGCCCGTTCGATCGCCGCGCGCAGTTCGTAGAGGTCCCGCACCGCTTCCGGCGTCAGCTGCCGCGCATAGAAGCCCTTGTTCGGCACCGAGATGACGAAGCCGTCGCTCTCGAGCCGGTTGAGCGCCGCGCGCACCGGAGTCCGGCTGACGCCGAGGCTGGCCGCGAGCTCGACCTCGTTGATCTTCTCGCCGGGCCGGAACCGGAAATCGATCGCGTAGCCCTTCACGATGGCATAGACGCGCTCGACGCTGTCGGCGGCCCTGCCGCGACGCGCCGGTTCGCCCGCACCCGTCGCCATGCGCGGCGTCGCGGCCCTCTGTGATGCCATCTCGTATCGCTCCTCGTAGCCCGCCGTCCGACGCGGCCGGTCCGGCTGCGATATGATACACGTTTGCGTTCAGCCTCGGATTCACATTTGCACGAATGGTTCCGGGGCCCGTCGCCGGTCTGGTGGCGGCGGGGAGCGACGCGAAGGGCAAGCCGCAAGAATGGGATGGCATGCCCAGATTTGGGACGCTGCGCTCATCCGATCCCCCGAGCGTGTTGATAGCGTCCCGGCGCGCCGCCCCAAAGACTGGCGCAGACGACTCGTGTCTTGCGCGAAAGGTGAGGCCGCCTCCATGATAGGTTGGCCCAAGGACGACCGTGATGCATGCGAACGATCTGCGCAGGCGCCTGCCCCTCGAGACGACGGACCGGGCGCGCGGTGACGGGGATGGCCGCCGCGAGGCGCGCATGGCCGGCATCGCCTACCGCGTCGCCGCGCGGCGCGGTCTGATGCTGGCCTTGCTGGGCGGAGTGGCCCTGGCATCCGCCGGCTGCCGGAAGGAGGCCGAGACGGCGCCGCCGCCGATCAGGACGGTGAGAACCCTCACGGTCGAGCCGCCGCGGCAGGCCGCCGATATCAGCTTCACCGGCCATATCGAGGCGCAGGACCAAGTCTCGCTGTCCTTCCGGATCGGCGGCCGGCTCGCCGAGCGTGCGGTCGGCGTCGGCGCCACGGTCGCGGAAGGCGAGGTCGTCGCGCGCCTCGATCCGGAGAACGAACTCAACGAGCTGCGCTCGGCGCGCTCGGCGCTGACCGCCGCGCAGAGCGCCCTGCGCAAGGCCGAGAACCAGTATGAGCGCCAGAGCCATCTGCTGGCCCGCGGCATCACCTCGCAGGCCGATTTCGAGGCGGCGGAGCAAGCGCGCATCGCCGCGCGCGCGCAGGTCGACGCCGCCCAAGCCCGGGTCCGGGCCGACGAGGACATCGTCGGCTTCACCACGCTGAAGGCCGACGCGCCGGGCGTGGTGACGCGCGTCGGCGCGGAGCCGGCCGAGGTCGTCGCGGCCGGGCGCATGATCGTCCAGCTCGCGCGGCGGGATGGCCGCGACGCCGTGTTCGAGCTGCCGGCGGAGGTGATCCGCTCCCTGCCCAACGACGCAACGGTCCATGTCGCGCTCGCCGGCGAGCCGGCCGCGACGGCGCGCGGACATGTCCGCGAGGTCGCGCCGCAGGCCGACCCCGTGACCCGCACCTTCCGGGTCCGGGTAGGCCTCTCCAGCCCGCCGCCCTCCTTCCGGCTGGGCACGGCCGTCACGGGCTCGGTGCGCGGCAGCGAGATGTCGGGAATCGCCATTCCGGCCAGCGCCCTCACGCGGCGCGGGCAGGACACCGGGGTCTGGGTGGTCGATCCGAGCGCGCTCACCGTCTCCCTGCGCAAGCTCGACATCCTGTCGAGCGACCCCGCCACCGCCCTGGTCGCCAAGGGACTCGCGCTCGGCGACGTGGTCGTCACCGCCGGCGCCAATCTCCTGAAGGAGGGGCAGCGCGTGCGCCTGTCCGGAGCGGAAGCACGATGAGTTTCAATCTTTCCGAATGGGCGCTGAAGAACCGCTCGGTCGTGATCTATCTCATGATCGTCGCGGTCGCCGCCGGCGTGATGGCCTTCGTCAAGCTCGGCCGCAACGAGGACCCCTCCTTCGTCATCAAGTCGATGGTCGTCGCGGCCGCCTGGCCGGGCGCGACCATGGAAGACACGCTCAGCCAGGTCACCGAGCGGCTCGAACGCCAGATCGAGGAGACGCCCGGCCTCGATTTCGTGCGCAGCTTCACGACACCGGGCATGACGACGATCTTCGTCAGCCTGAAGCAGTCGGTGCCCGGCCGCGACGTCCAGGAAACCTGGTTCAAGGTGCGCAACCTCGTCGCGGATATCCGGCACACCCTGCCGGCCGGCGTGCAGGGCCCGTTCTTCAACGACCGCTTCGGCGACACCTTCGGCATCATCTACGGCTTCACGGCGGACGGATTCACCGGCCGGGAGCTGCGCGACCATGTCGAAGCCGCGCGCTCGCGCCTGCTGCTCGTTCCCGACGTCTCGAAGATCGAGATCATCGGCGCGCAGGACGAGCGCATCTTCGTCGAGTTCTCGGTCCGCGAACTCGCCAATCTCGGCATCGACCGCTCGGCCCTGCTGGCCGCGCTGCAGAGCCAGAACGTGGTGCGCCCGGCCGGCGTCATCCAGACGCAGGACGAGAAGTTCTCCCTGCGCGTCTCGGGCGCCTTCCAGTCGGAAGCCGACCTGCTGAACGTGAATTTCCCGGTGGGCGACCGCATGGTCCGTCTTGCCGACATCGCGACCGTGCGGCGCGGCTTCGCCGATCCCCCGCAGCCGATGTTCCGCGTCAACGGCCAGGAGGCGATCGGGCTGGGCATCGCCATGCGCGACGGCGGCGACATCCTCGCGCTCGGCGCCAACGTCAAGAAGGCGATGGCGGCGATCACCGCCGACCTGCCGATCGGCATCGAGCCGCGCCTGGTCGCCGACCAGGCGGTCACGGTCGACGAGGCGATCGACGACTTCATGACCTCGCTCTGGCAATCGGTCGCGATCATCATGGTGGTCAGCTTCATCAGCCTCGGCGTGCGCCCCGGCCTGGTGGTCGCGCTGGCGATCCCGCTGACGCTCGCCATCGTCTTCGCCTGCATGAACGTCGTCGCCATCGACATGCAGCGCATCTCGCTCGGCGCCCTCATCATCGCGCTCGCGCTGCTGGTGGACGACGCGATGACGACGACGGACGCGATGGTGACGCGGCTGGCCGCGGGCGACGAGAAAGCCAAGGCCGCGACCTTCGCCTTCGAGAAATACGCCGTGGCGATGTTCGCCGGCACGCTGGTGACCATCGCCGGCTTCGTTCCGATCGGCTTCGCCGCGAGCTCGGCCGGCGAATACACCTTCTCGCTCTTCGCCGTCGTCAGCATCGCGCTCGTGGTGTCCTGGTTCGTCGCGGTGATCTTCGCGCCGGTGCTCGGCATGGCGATGCTCAAGGCGCCCAAGCCATCGGCCGCCGCGGCCGGTCCAGGCCGCGTCGAACTCGGCTTCCGGAAGCTGCTGGCAGGCGCCATCCGGGTTCGCTGGCTGACGATCGCGGCGACGCTCGGGCTCTTCGCGGCCTCGATCCTGGCGCTGCCGCTCGTGCCCCGGCAGTTCTTCCCGGCCTCCGACCGCACGGAACTGCTCGTCGACCTGACGCTGCCGCAGAACGCCTCGATCTATGCCAGCGAGAACCTCGTGAAACGCTTCGACGCGGCCTTGCGAGGCGACGCCGACGTGGATCGCTGGAGCACCTATGTCGGGCGCGGGGCGATCCGCTTCTACCTGCCGCTGAACGCCCAGCTTCCCAACGACTTTTTCAGCCAGGCCGTGATCGTCGCCAAGGACGTGCCGGCGCGCGAGAGGCTGCAGAAGAAGCTCGAGGCCATGCTGGCCAAGGAGTTTCCGAACGTCGTCGGGCGCGTCTACCCGCTCGAGCTCGGCCCCCCGGTCGGCTGGCCCGTGCAGTATCGCGTCAGCGGGCCGGACATCGCCGAGGTCCGCACGATCGCGATGAAGCTCGCCCAGGTCCTCGCCGGCAACCCGAACGCCGTGCAGACCAATTTCGACTGGATCGAGCCGTCGCGGGAACTGCGGCTGCGCGTCGACCAGGACGAGGCCCGCCGCCTCGGCCTGAGCTCGCAGGCGCTCGCCAGCATTCTCAACACCGTCGTCTCCGGCACGGTGGTGACGCAGGTGCGCGACGGCATCTATCTCGTCGACGTCGTCGTGCGCGCCCAAGGGGCCGACCGCATCTCGCTCGACACGCTGCGGACCATGCAGGTCGCGCTGCCCGGCGGGCGCTCCGTGCCGGTGTCGCAATTCGTCTCCTTCGACTACGGCCTCGACGCGCCGCTGATCTGGCGCCGGGACCGCGTGCCGACGCTGACGGTGGCGGCCGACGTCAAGCCCGGCATCCTGCCCGAGACGGTGGTGACCGCGCTCGCACCCGACATCGAGGCGCTGCGCAGGACGCTGCCGCCGGCCTACGGCATCGCGCTCGGCGGCACGGTCGAGGAGAGCGCCACCTCGCAGGCCTCGGTCATCGCGGTGGTGCCGGTGATGCTGCTGATCATGTTCACCGTGCTCATGGCCGAGCTGCGCAGCTTCAAGCTGCTCGGGATCGTGATCAGCATCGCCCCGCTCGGCATGATCGGCGTCGTCGGCGCCCTGCTGCTGTCCGGCAAGCCGCTCGGCTTCGTCGCGCTGCTCGGCGTGCTGGCGCTGATCGGCATCATCACCAAGAACGCGGTGATCCTGATCGGCCAGATCGAATCCGAGCGCGCCACCGGAAAGGGCGTCGTGGACGCCGCGCTCGACGCCGCCTCGACGCGCTTCCGGCCGATCATGCTGACCGCCGTCTCGACCGTGCTCGGCATGATCCCGATCGCGCCGACGGTGTTCTGGGGGCCGATGGCCTTCGCGATCATGGGCGGGCTGCTGGTCGCGACCGTGCTCACCCTGGTGCTGCTGCCGGTGCTCTATGTCGCGGTCTTCGGCGCCGAGACGCCGGGGACAGACAAGGCCGGCAGGCAGGCCGTTCAAGCAGCGGGAGCGACCGCGCGATGACCTTCGCAACCGTCTCGCCATCATCGCGCACGCGGTCCGCCCGTCCGCTTCTGGCCACGGCCCTGCTGCTGGCGCTCGCGGCCTGCGACGGCGCCGAGACATCGGCTCCCACGGCAGGGCGCCCGGTGCAGGTGGTCAGGGTCGAGGCCAGCAAGCTCGCCGGCGATGTCGACCTCAGCGGCGAGATCCAGGCCGAGAAGACCGTCGCCATCGGCTTCCGCGTCGGCGGACGCGTCAGCGAGCGCCCCGTGAATGTCGGTGACCGCGTCGCCCCCGGTCAGATCATCGCCCGGCTCGACCCGACGCTCGAACGCAATGCGCTGGCGGCCGCCAAGGCGGCGCTCGAGGCGGCGCGCGGCGAGGTCAGCACCGCGCGCAGCGCCTTCGAACGCCAGGAGCGGCTGATGGCGCAGGGCTTCACCACCCGTCCACAGTTCGATCGCGCATTGCGGGCGCAGGAAACCGCCCAGGCGCAACTGGAAAACGCCGAGGCGCAGCTCGAACTGGCGCAGGACCGGCTCGGCTTCACCGAATTGCGCGCCAATGTCGCCGGCGTGGTGACGACGCGCAGCGTCGAGCCCGGCGAGGTCGTCCAGCCCGGACAGGCCGTCGTCCAGATCGCGCGGGACGACGGCCGCGACGCCGTCTTCAACGTGCCGGCCAGGCTGCTGGACGCGAAGACGGGGGACAGGGTCGTCCGCGTCGCGCTCGCCGAGGCGCCCGGCATCACCGCGCTCGGACGAATCCGCGAGATCTCGCCACAGGCCGACCCCGTGACCCGGACATTCCAGGTGCGGGTCGGCCTCCAGGACCCGCCCGAAGCGATGCGCCTCGGCTCCACGGTCATCGGCTCGGTCGAGACGGCTTCGGCCGTTATCATGGCCATTCCCGCCAGCGCCCTGACGCAATCGGGCACCTCGCCGGCGGTCTGGATCGTCGATCCCGCCAAGTCGACCGTCAGCCTGCGCAGCATCGACATCCTGCGCTTCGATCCCGGCCAGGTGATCGTGTCGCAGGGGCTGGAGCCCGGCGAGACCATCGTGTCCGGAGGAATCCAGGCGCTGCATCCCGGCCAGCGCGTCGCGCCGCTCGCGGCAGGCAGCGGCGCGGCCCGCGCCGCCTCTCCCGCCCTTTCCTCCAGGGCGCCGACCTGACGGGTCGCTCCCTCCACACAGGAGATCCAGCCATGAGCGATCTGGTTTTCATCGCCTTCCCGACCGAGCAGAAGGCCGAGGAGGTCCGCCAGAAGGTCCTCGGCATGCAGCGCGAGTATCTGATCGAGCTCGGCGACGCGGTCGTCGTGGTCAAGGATGAGGCGGGACAGATCAAGCTGAACCAGCTCGTGAACCTGACCGCCGCCGGCGCCGCATCCGGCGCGCTGTGGGGCACGCTGATCGGCTTCATCTTCATGGCCCCGCTGCTGGGGACGGCTCTCGGGGCCGCGTCCGGCGCGCTCGGCGGAAAGCTCAGCGATACCGGCATCAACGACCAGTTCATGAAGGACGCTGCCGAGGCCCTGCAACCGAACACCGCCGGTCTCTTCCTGCTCATCCGCAAGATGACCACCGACAAGGTGCTCGCCGATCTGCGCGGCGCGGGCGGGGTGCTGATGAGCACCTCCTTCGACGAGACCAAGGAGGCCGCCCTGCGCGAGGCGCTGGCGTCCGCCGCGCCTGCGTCCGAGACCGCGGCGCCGACCGCGACATGAGCAAGGGCTGGGCGGCGGGGAACGCGGCGGAACGAGCCCAGTGGGCCCTGACGACGATGCGCCTCGACGATTTCCGCCCACTCCTGCCGGCCGAGGAGGAGGTGATCGCCCGCCTGCTCAGCGGCAATTACGACCGGCTCGGAGACGGGTCGCGGCCTGAGGCTCCGGAACCGGATCGCGTCGTGCGCGCGCCGTTCCTGCGCTTCCTGATGCTCGGCGGTGAGGAGGGTTGCCGCCCGCATGAGAAGGGCATCCGGATCGCCGGGGCCTGGATCACCGATGTCCTCGACCTCGAAGCCTGCCATGTCTTCCGCGACATCGGCCTGAACGACTGCCATTTCGAGGCGACGCCGATCCTGCGCGCCGCCATCATCAACCGCCTGTTCCTGGACGGCTCCTCCCTGCCAGGTCTCCAGGCGGAGCGGCTGGAAGCGCGCGGCGGCGTCTATCTGCGCGGGGCGCTGGTGAATGGCGAGATCGGCATCGCCGAGGCGCTGCTGGGCGGGAACCTCGAATGCGACGGCGCCACCATCCGCGCCGCACGCGGCCACGCGCTGAACGCCCAGGCGATCGAGCTGCGCAACCTGCTGCTCCGGGGCGCCCGGATTCGTGGCGGCGTCAATCTGGCGGGCGCCCGGATCGCAGCCGATCTCGACTGCGCGGGGGCGACGATCGAGCAGGCCGAAGGCCTCGCCCTCCATGCCGGCGAGATCGAGAACGGCGGCAGCGTCGTCCTGAGACAGTCGCGGGTGAGCGGCGAGGTGCGGCTCGTCGCCTCGCTGATCGCGGGCGATCTCGATTGCAGCGGTGCCACCCTCGACAATCGTGGGCATCGGGCGCTCGACATGAGCCGCGCCGCGGTCAAGGGCGCGTTCTTCCTGCGCGCCGACGCCCGCATCGCAGGCGCGCTGGCGATGACGGGGGCCTCGATCGGCACGATCCATGACGAGGCCGCGTGCTGGCCGCAGGCCGGCGACCTGCTGCTCAACCGCTGCCGATACGGCGCCTTCATCGACGCGCCGGTGGACGCGAGAAGCCGCCTCGACTGGCTGGCGCGGCAGGAGCCGACGCGCTGGGGCGAGGATTTCTGGCCGCAGCCCTATGAGCAGCTCGCCGCCGTGTTTCGCGAGATGGGACATGGCGAGGATGCGCGCTCCGTCCTCTTCGTCAAAGAGCATCTGCAGCGCCGGGCGCGGCGGGGCCGCGCGCGCAATCCGCTGTGGCGTGCCGCGCTCACGGTCTCCGACGGCTTTCTCGCGGTCACGGTCGGCTATGGCCGCCAGCCGCTGCTCGCCTTCCTCTGGCTGAGCCTGTTCTGGCTGGTCGGCGTCGCCATCTTCGGCAGCGCCGAGGCGCGAGGCTCGTTCAAGCCCAACAGCGCGGTGGTGCTGCGCGCGCCGGAATGGACCCTCTGCGCCGTGCCGACCTCCGAGCAGCGCGCGCTGGGCTCGCCGCCCCAGCTCATGGACGGACGCGCGAAGCCAGGCCAGACGCAGCTCGCCTGCTTCCACGAGCAATGGGAGGCGTCGGGCTATCCCGAATTCAATCCCTGGATGTATTCTCTGGACACGCTGCTGCCGGTGCTCGACATGGGCCAGAAATCCTACTGGCGGCCCGACCCGGCGAAGCCCGGCGGCGGCTTCGCGATCAACTACTTCTACTTCCAGGCAACCGTGGGCTGGGCTCTGAGCCTGCTGGCGGTCGCCGGTTTCTCAGGACTGGTGAAGTCGCCCTGACCGGGCGGCCTGCCGAAGCATCGGAGAGCAGCACGGTGAGCAAGACGCCTTCCGCGAAAGCCGCAACCGCCGGCACGGAGCCGGGCGCCCGGCGCGCGCCGCTGATCATCGACCTCGCGCTTCAGGGCGGCGGCGCGCATGGCGCCTTCTCATGGGGCGTGCTCGACCGGATCCTCGAGGAGGACTGGCTGACCATCAACGGCATCTCCGGCACCTCGGCGGGGGCGATGAACGCCGCGGTGCTCGCCTCGGGCTATGCCAAGGGCGGGCGGCAGGGTGCGCGGCAGGCGCTGGAGCTGTTCTGGAAGAAGGTTTCGGAGGCGGCACGCTTCAGCCCGTTCCAGCGCAGCCCGCTCGATGTGCTGCTGGGCCGCTGGACGCTCGACAACTCGCCGCTCTTCGTGGCGATGGACATGATGTCCCGCGTGGTCTCGCCCTACAGCCTCAATCCCGGCGGCGCGAACCCGCTGGAGGACATCCTCGCGGAGGTGATCGACTTCGAGGCGCTCGCCGCCGGTCCGATCCGGCTCTTCGTCACGGCGACCAATGTGCGCACCGGCCGGGGACGCGTGTTCCGCAACGACGCGATCACGCCGCAGGTGCTGCTCGCCTCCGCCTGCCTGCCGACGCTGTTCCAGGCGGTCGAGATCGATGGCGACGGCTATTGGGACGGCGGCTATTCCGGCAATCCGACGATGACGCCGCTGATCCGGGAGAGCGACGCGCTCGATACGATCCTCGTCCAGATCAACCCGGTCGAGCGGCCCGGCACGCCGACGACGGCGCGCGACATCCTGAACCGGCTCAACGAGGTCTCGTTCAACGCGGTCCTGCTCAAGGAGCTGCGGATGATGGCGATGCTGCGGAGCGGGGCCAACCCGAAGAGCGGCGAGGGCGCGCGCTGGGCGAACATGCGCATCCACCGTATCGCGAGCGACAGGATGGCCGAGCTCGGCTATTCCTCGAAGCTCAATGCGGAATGGGAGTTCCTGACGATGCTCCACGGCGAAGGCCGAAGCGCGGCGGAGGCCTTCTACCGCGCCCACAAGGACGATATCGGCAAGCGCTCGACGCTCGATCTCGACGAGCTGACCGAGGGCGTCTGACACGCCCGTCCTCCGGCCCGGCGGCTTCCGCCGACGGGCCTCGCCCTCTTCGCTCTTCGACCATCATGACGGGACCATCCATGACGAGCGGCCGTATCCTGCAGGGCGCGCAGATCCTGATCGCGGCCATTCTCGCGGTCGCGGCCTTGTCGATCGCCAGCTCCGTCTTCGCGCCCGTCGCCTTCGCGCTCTTCATCATCGCCCTGGTCTGGCCGCTCCAGCGTAGCCTGCAGACGGTGCTGCCGCGCCTGCTGGCCCTGGCGATCAGCGTCGTGGTGATCGTGCTCGCCTTCTTCGCCTTCGGCTCGCTGATCGTCTGGGCCTTCGGCCGGGTCGGGCGCTGGATCGTCTCCGATGCCGGCCGGTTCCAGCAGTTCTACGACCAGGCGACGCTCTGGCTCGAGGGCCACGGCATCGCCGTGACCGGGCTCTGGGCCGAGAATTTCAACGTCGCCTGGATGCTGCGCACCGCGCAGAGCCTCACCGGCCGGCTGAACAGCACGATGAGCTTCTGGCTGGTCGTGCTCGTCTACGTGATCCTCGGATTGCTCGAGGTCGACGATTTCGGGCGCAAGCTGCGCGGCATGCGCAACCAGGAGACCGGCCAGGTGCTGCTGCGCGGCAGCATGCTGACCGCCGCGAAGATCCGGCGCTACATGCTGGTGCGGACCGCGATGAGCGTCATCACCGGCCTGCTGGTCTGGGCCTTCGCGCGGACGGTCGGGCTGCCGCTCGCAGGCGAATGGGGCTTCATCGCCTTCTCGCTGAACTACATCCCCTTTCTTGGGCCGCTGGTCGCCACCGTGTTCCCGACGCTCTTCGCCGTCACCGAATTCGGTTCATGGCAGGCGGTCGTCGCGGTCTTCGCCTGCCTCAACCTGATCCAGTTCGTCGTCGGCAGCTATATCGAGCCACGCGTCTCCGGCAGCGCGCTCGCGATGTCGCCGGTGCTGGTGCTGTTCTCGGTGTTCTTCTGGAGCTATCTCTGGGGCGTGTTCGGGGCCTTCATCGGCGTGCCGATCACCATCGCCATCCTGACCTTCTGCGCCCAGCATCCGGCGAGCCTCTGGCTGGCCGAGCTCTTCGCCTCGACCCAACCCGTCAAGGCATAGGCGGGGCGGCCGGCCGCGGCCGGATATCGACCCGCTCTGGGGACAACATGGCGAGGCCGCCATCCGCGGCCGCCGCGAGGCGATGGATGTAGAACCCGGTCGGCTCGTCGTCCGTCGCCTCCATCACCGGCGATGGCGCCGAGACGATCCGAAGCCCGCCGCAATGCCCGATCCAGTCGATATGGCGGTGGCCATGCATCGCGACGATGCGACGCGACCAGGGCTGCAGCATGCGCACGAAGCGGCTGCCGTTGATCAGCGCGGTGCCGATGCGCTCCGAGAAGGCCTTGGCCTGCCGCGGATACTCGACAGGATGGTGATGCAGCCCGACGATCCAGCGGGCGCGCGGAAAGCGCCCCAGCACGGCGCGCATCGCCCGGATATCCTCCTCCGCGACCAAGCCCAGGGCGTTGGTGAAGGAGAAATGCGTCTCGGCGTTGGAGTTCAGCAGAATGACGCCGAGGCCATCCTCCTCCGGCGGCGGCAGCACCATCGGGAACACGTCCTCCCACAGCACCGAGAGCCCCCGCGACAAGCGCAGGCTGCCGACATCGGCGAAGGCCTCGATGGCGGCGCGGTGCGGCTCCAGCCTCTGCCGCAGCGTCGGGCCGAGCCCGGTCCTGGCCTCGTCCGGAACCCGGACCCGTGCACCGTGGACGGCGTCCATCGCCGCCAGTGCCCGCAGCTGCCGCAGGCGCTTGCCGGGGCTGGTCGGGAGTTCCAGCCGGGCCGGATTGGCGCGGTCGACGATGTTGACGTCGTGATTGCCCGGCAGGGTCAGCGTCCGCTCGGCCAGCTCCGGATGTCGCGCGAGGGCGTCGAGGAACTCGGCCCATTCCGTCGAGCGCCCAGCATCGGTCATGTCGCCGGTGATCAGGACGAGATCGAGCGGCTCCCGTGCATGGATGGCCGAAAGCCGCGCCAGCACGTCCTCCAGCCGCTCGTTGCCGCGCGGACCGGCACGGCCGCTCTCGATGCGGAAGCCATAGCGCTCGCCGACGACGTGAATGTCCGAGAGATGCGCCACGCGCCAGCGGCGCCCCGAGGGCGGAGCCTCGTCGAAGGCTGCGAGATCGCGCGGCTGATCCATGCCGGCATCGGCGATTCCCCAGACGAGCGAGGCGACCGCCAGATAGAAACTCATCACCGCGACCGTGTTCGCCAGCGCCGGAACGAGGAGGCGCAAGGGGTGAGCGAGATCGGCGACCTCGCCGATCCAGCGCGTCGCCGGGAAGGCGATGAGCGTCACGGCTCCGGCCGCGACGAAGGCCCCGACGCCCGCCGCCAGCGCGGTCAGGGCGCGCAGCCGGGCGCGGCTGTCCTCGCTCGCCCCAACGGGCAGGAAGCGTTCGGCCAGGTGACGCAGCCCTTCCCGGCAGAGCACGTAGCCCGGCTGCACGACCAGCGAATTCAAGGACCAGAAGCTGCGTTCGGCCATCCGGAACAGCGGCCGCCAGCCGAACCAGCCGAGCAGCGCCACCGCCGCCGCCACCAGCAGCGAGCCGATTCCGGCCAGCGCACCGACCCGGCCGGCGACCGTCGTCAGCCAGGCCGTGGCCGCCAGAGGCGCGACACCGAGCAGCAGGCCGGGCAGCAGCGCCAGGAAGACCCAGGCGAGAGCGAGCTTGGGCAGGCTGATCTCGCCGAGAAGGCTGCCGGCGATGGCGATCAGCGAGCGCTTCTTGGTGCTGCTGGCGTCGTCCTCGGCATCGCCGACGCGCGGATCGATGAACGGCCGCATCGTCACGGCCGGCCCCACGATGCGCGCGCTTCAAGCCCGAACCGCCGTCGCATCGCCATGGCCATTCCCCCGAGCCGGCCGCGCGGCGGGAGCCGCGCGCTCAGGCCAGATAGCGCCGATGCCGGAAGGTTGCATAGGGCGGGCGCGCCCGAATTCGACGGCGCCGAACGTCCCGCCCGGAAAATGGGACGCGCGGCACAGCGATGAGACACGGCGCCGATGCCCCTCGACGGGCCGACTGCTATTTTAAAGATCGAAATATAGCTGATTTCATATTATCATCTCATCCAATACTTTCCGATATTGCCTATGCTTCTGCCCGGTTGGGAACAGCCCTTGTCCATGAGCCCCGAAACATGGTCCGAGCGATGAGCCCAGCGCTATTCGTCCGCGGCGCCGGGTTCCTCGTGCTGTGGCTGTCGTTGATCGGCCACGCTCCGAAGGATCTGCCCGCCGGAGTTCTGGCCGCGGCAGCGGCCAGCTGGGCCAGTTTCGCGCTCTGGCCTCGCACCGGAAGCGTCTCTATCGCCGGGCTCGTCGCTTTCGTCCTGCGTTTCCTGCCGCAGTCGCTCCTGGCAGGGTGGGACGTGGCACGCCACGCCTTCGCCCCCCGGATCGGGCTCAGGCCCGGCTTCACCACCTATGACAGCGCCATGCCCCGGGGCGACCGGCTTCGCGCCTTCTGCGCCGTGATGAGCCTTCAGCCGGGGAAGCTGCCTGTCGGCGCCGAGGAGAACGGGCGCATCCTCGTCCATTGCCTGGACGAGAGCGAGCCGATCGCCGCTCAGATCGCGGCGGACCAGGCCGCCTTCGTTCGCGTGCTGCGGGGAGAACCGTCCCATGGCTGACGCTCTGACGGGGATCGCGCTCGTCGTCATCGCGGTGACGGCGTTCGGACTGTTCAGGGTGCTGCGGTCGGCCCTCGCCGCGGACTGCATGATGGCGGTCCAGCTCCTTGGCACCGGAGGAGCCGCCGCCCTGCTTCTGCTCAGCGTGGCGACCGCGATGCCGGCGCTCATCGACGTGGCGCTGCTGCTGATGCTGCTCGCCGCCTTCTCCTGCGCCGCCTTCACGATGGGGCATGCCGGCCCGGCGGATGGCGCGGACGGGGAGGAGCGGCCGTGATCTCCGGCACGAACGCCTTCACCCTGGCTTTCGCCGTGGCGGGAAGCGTGTTCTTCCTCGCCGGAGCGCTCGGGCTGCTGCGCTTCCCCGATACGCTGAGCCGGCTGCATGCGCTCAGCAAGGCCGACAATCTCGGCCTCGGGCTGATCGTGATCGGGCTGCTGCCGCAGATGGCGAGCATCGGCGACGGTCTGAAGCTGCTCTGCGTCTGGCTGCTGGCACAGCTTTCGGCCGCGACGGCGAGCCAGCTCATCGCGGGCATCGTCTGTCGCCGCAAGCCGCGCCCATGACGCTGGTCCTCGACATCGCTCTCGGCCTCGGCCTGCTCGCGCTCGCATGGCAGGTCATCGTCGCGCAGGACGATCAGAGGGCGATCATGGCCTTCATCGCCTTCGGCCTGCTGCTCGGGCTGTGCTGGGCGAGGCTCGCCTCGATCGACGTGGCGCTGACGGAGGCCGCGATCGGCGGTGGCGTCACCGGCCTGATCCTGATGCGGGCAGAGGCGCATCTGCGCAAGCACGGCCGGCGAGCGACATCGCCGCCGGCGCCCCGCAAGACCGTCGCGGCCATGGCCTGCGCCGCCTTGAGCCTTGGACTGGCCGCCGCGGTTCTCAGCCTGCCGCATCCCGGCCCCAGCCTGGCGCGCGAAGCCAGCGCGTCGCTCGACGGGCTCGGCCTCGGCAACCCGGTCACCGCCGTGCTGCTCGCCTATCGCGCGCTCGACACGCTGCTGGAGAAGGTCGTGCTGGTGCTGGCGCTGGTCGGCGTCTGGTCGCTGGCACCGGACGGGCTGTGGGGCGGGGCGCCGCAGCTGCGCCCGGCGCAGCCGCCGGAGCCGCTGATCTTCCTGGCGCAGGCCCTGCCGCCCTTCGGCGTCGTGGTCGCGGTCTACCAGTTCTGGGTCGGGGCCGACGCTCCGGGGGGCACCTTCCAGGCGGGCACGATCCTGGCGGCGATGTGGCTGCTCGTCATGCTCGCGGGCCTGCGGCCCGAGCCCGAGATCCGGGCACGCGCGCTGCGCGTCGTCCTGGCAGGAGGCCCCCTGCTCTTTGTGACCATCGGCCTTCTCGGCTTCGCGGTCGCGGAGGGCTTCCTGTCCTATCCGAAGGGTCTCGCCAAGCCGCTCATCGTCGCGATCGAAGCGGTGCTGACGCTCTCCATCGCCGCCACGCTCGGCCTGCTGGTGGCCGGACCATCGGCGCGGAGCGGGATGCCATGACGGCCGCCGCCCTGACCTCCGCCAGCCTGTTCGGGCTCTGCGGCGCGGCGCTCGCCGGCATCGGCCTGTTCTGCATCGTCACGCATCCGAGCCTGCTGCGGCGGATCGCCGGCTTCAACCTGCTGGGAGCCGGCATCTTCCTCGTCTTCGGCGCGGTCGCGCGGCGGGGCGCGGGAGCTGGCTTCGGCGGCGATCCGGTGCCACAGGCCATGGTGATCACCGGCATCGTCGTCGCCTTCTCCGCCACGGCGCTCGCCGTCGGATTGCTGCGGCGCCTCGTCGACCTGACGGGGGAAGCCTCGCTCGACGGCACGCGGGCCGACAGCCCGAAACAGGGCGAGCCGTGACCGTCTCCGCCGCCACCCTCCCGGCCTATGCCACGACGCCCGGCGGCTTCCTGCTGGTCCTCGCCGTCATGGCGCCCGTCATCGCCATTCTGGCCATGCTGCTGGTCTCTCCCGCGCTGGTGAGACGTGTCGCCCTGGCGACGGTCGGGGCCGGGCTGGCTCTGGCGTTCGCCATCACCGCCGACATCCTGCGCAGCGGCGGCGCGGCGATCTATGTCGTCGGCGCCTGGCAGCCGCCGCTCGGGCTCGCCTTGCGCGCCGACGGGCTTTCGGCGGCGATGCTGACGATGACGGCCATCGTCGTCGCGGCGGTCGGGCTGTTCGCGCGGGACCTCTTCGCGCTCGACCCCGAGAAACAGGACGGGCGCGGCCCGACCAGCTTCTGGATCCTGCTGATGGGGCTGTGGAGCGCGCTCAACCTCGTCTTCATCGCGCAGGACCTGTTCAATCTCTATGTCGCCCTCGAATTGCTCACCTTCGCGGCCGTGCCGCTGGTCTGCCTCGACGGGCGGGGCGAGACGATAGCGGCCGCGCTGCGCTACCTGATGTTCGCGCTGCTGGGCTCGCTGCTCTATCTGCTCGGCGCCGCCCTGCTCTACGGCGTCCACGGGACGCTCGACATCCGCCTGCTCTCCTCGGCGGGTTCCGTCAGCCCTGCGGTCTTCGCGGCTCTGGCGCTGATGATCGTCGGGCTGCTCGCCAAGGCTGCCCTGTTCCCGCTGCATCTCTGGCTGCCGCCCGCCCATGCCGGGGCTCCCGCGGCGGCGAGCGCCATTCTGTCCGCGCTGGTGATCAAGGCGCCGGTCTTCCTGATCCTGCGGCTCGTCCTCGACGTCGCGCCGCCGCAGGCGGCCTTGCCCGCGGGGCAGATCCTGGCGGCCCTCGGCGCGGCCTCGATCCTGTTCTGCAGCGTCATGGCGCTGAGACAGGCCCGGCTGAAGCTGATGATCGCCTATTCGACCGTGGCGCAGATCGGCTATCTGTTCATCGTCTTCCCGCTCGCCGCCGGCAGCGAGGGGGCGCCGGCCTGGAGCACGATCGCCTGGACGGGCGGGGCGCTCCAGCTCGTCTCGCACGCGCTCGCCAAGGCCGCCATGTTCATGGCCGCCGGCCTCGTCGCCGAGGCGCTGGGGCATGACCGCATCCGCGATCTCGGCGGCTTCGGCCGCGTGCTGCCGATCAGCGCCGCGACCTTCGGTCTGGCGGGCCTGTCGCTGATGGGCTTGCCGCCGAGCGGCGGCTTCATCGCCAAATGCATGCTGCTGACCGCCGCCATCCACGGCCATCCCTGGCTGGCGGCGACGATCCTCGCGGGCGGACTGCTCGCCGGCGGCTATGTCTTCCGCGTGATCGCCTGCGCCCTCGCGACACCGGCCGTGCCGCTGGAGCCATGCCGGTCGATCCCGCTGCGGCTGGAGATGATCCCGCTGATGCTGGCGATCCTGGCCGTGCTCATCGGTTTCCTGCCGCTCGAGCCGTCGCCCTTCCTGCAGATCGGCAGGCCTGATCTCCCGGGAGCGAGCCCGCCATGAGCGCCGCGAGCCTGCTCCTGACCGGCACGCTCCTGCTGCCGCTCGCCATGGCGGCGGGATGCCTGTCGGCGCGGTTCCGGGCCCGCGCGCCGTCCCTGCTCGTGCTCGCGCCCGTCCCCGCCATGCTCGCGGCCTGGCTCCTGCCCGACGGAGCCTCGATCTCCTTCCCCGCGCCGCTGCGGATGACGCTGACCCTCGACACGCCGGGCGCGATCCTGCTCGGCGGCGCGGCCTTGCTGTGGAGCGCGGCGGGCGCCTTCGCCGCCTCCTACATGCGCGACGAGCCGGGGACTTCGCGCTTCGCCGTCTGGTGGCTGCTCACGCTCACCGGCAGCCTCGGCGTCTTCTTGGTCGCGGATGTGATGAGCTTCTACCTGCTCTTCGCGATCGCCAGCATTCCCGCCTACGGCTTGATCGCGCATGAGCGGACGACCGGCGCGCGACGGGCCGCCGGGGTCTATGTCACGCTCGCCCTGCTGGGCGAGGCCTTCCTCCTGCTCGCCTTCGTGATGCTCGCGGCCGGCAGCCCCGAGGCCAACCCGGCGATCCGGGACGCGGCGGCGCTCCTGCCGGTCTCGCCGATGCGGGATGGGATCGTCGCGTTGCTCATCCTCGGCTTCGCGCTGAAGATGGGGCTGGCGCCCCTGCATGTCTGGCTGCCGCTGGCGCATCCGGCGGCGCCGATGCCGGCCTCGGCCGTGCTCAGCGGCGTCGTGGTCAAGGCCGGCGTGATCGGGCTGATCCGCTTCCTGCCGCTCGGCACGGCGCTGCCGATCTGGGGCGGCGTGCTCGTCACCGCCGGAATCCTGACCGCCTATTACGGTGCCGCCATCGGCCTGACGCAGCCGCGCCCGAAGACCGTTCTCGCCTATTCGACTGTCAGCCAGATGGGCCTCGTCGCCGCCATCATCGGCGCGGGCCTGATGACGGGCGACGCGACGGCGCCGGTGCTGGCCGCCTATTACGGGCTGCACCACACGCTGGTGAAGGGCGCGCTCTTCCTGGCCGTCGGCGTCGCGCTCGCGACGCGCGGGCCACGCCTGCGGTTCGTGATGCTGCTGACCGGCCTTCTCGCGCTCAGCCTCGCCGGCCTGCCCATGACCAGCGGCGCGCTGGCCAAGCTCGCCGTCAAGCCGATGCTCGGCTACGGCGCGCTCGGCGCCGCCGTCAGCCTCGCAGCCGCCGGAAGCACCGCGCTGATGCTGCATTTCCTCGCCGTCATGACACGGACGACGCGGCAGGCGCCGGCCGAAGGCGCGCCGCCCGTCACGGCGCCGGCCGGCGAGATCGTGCCGTGGCTGGCGGTCGCCACCGCCTCCTTCGTCATCCCCTGGTCGCTTTACCCGGCCCTATCGGGAGGCTCCGCCGCGAGCGCATGGGAATTCGGCTCGCTCTGGAAACTGCTCTGGCCGATGCTGCTCGGGGCCGCCGCCTTCCTGGCGCTGCGGTGGACGGGCGTGCTCTCCCGAACCGTGCCGGAGGGCGATATCAT
Source organism: Chelatococcus sp. (assembly GCA_003248805.1). GTDB lineage: Bacteria > Pseudomonadota > Alphaproteobacteria > Rhizobiales > Beijerinckiaceae > Allobosea. The sequence continues at coordinate 73,248 of QFQY01000006.1, forward strand.
CGTGCTCGCCGAGCGTCAGTCTCCGCGGCTGCGGCGCCTCGGCGCGGCGGTCGCGCGGGCCGACGCCGGCTTGACGCGCTGGCCGGCGGCGGGGCTTCTGCTGGTCGGGCTCGTCCTCCTCCTCGGAGCGACGTTCCTGCTCCAGCCATGAACCCGGGACAGAGACCGACGTGACCGCCATCGAAAGCACTGGCCTGGTCGTCGCGGGCGCCGTCGTCCTCTTCGCCTGGAACCGCTTCCCGGTCGTCGTCGTCGCCATCGCGGCCGCCCTGTCGCTCTGGGCACTCGGCGTCGTCACGCTCGAACAGGCGCTGGCGGGCTTCGGCGACCGCGCGGTGATGTTCGTCGCGAGCCTGTTCATCGTCAGCGCCGCGCTCGAAAAGACGGGCGTGACCGCCTGGGCCGGGCAGATCCTCATCGCCAAGGCGGGCGAGGACAACCGCAACCGCCTGCTGCTCATCGTCATGGCGGCGGCGGGCTGCCTGACGGCGCTGATCAGCGGCAGCGGCGCCGTCGCCGCGCTGATGCCGATCGCCGTCATGGCCGCGATCCGGCTGCGCCAGTCGCCCGCCCAGCTCCTGATGCCGCTCGCCTTCGCAGCGCATGCCGGCGCCAACATCCTGCTGACCGGCGCGCCGAAGAACATCCTGGTCTCGGAAGCGCTAGAGGATCGCGGCCTGGCGGGCTTCGGCTTCGCCGAGTTCGCGCTGGTCGGCGTCCCGCTGCTGGCGGGCACGATGCTGATCATCCTCCTGCTCGGCCGGCGCCTGCTGCCGAAGCAGGGCGTCACCCGCCTGCCCGCCGATCTCAGCCGTCACGCCCAGACGCTGGTCGAGCATTACGGCCTGAGCGACGGCATCGCCCGGCTGCGGGTGAGGGCGGGCTCGTCCTGCATCGGCCTGACGCCGTCGGAGCTCGATGTGGCACAGCATGGCAAGCTCGTCCTCATCGCGGTCCAGGCGGGCGCCTCGGGCGAACCGAGGGGACCCGGAGCCATCGAGGAGAGCGACTACGTCGTGCTCACCGGCGAGGCCGAGGCGATCGCGCGGCTCTGCGCCGAGCGCCATCTCGCGCCGCGCGACGAAGCCGAGACTGCGGACGCGCCCGGGACGCTGCTCAACGCCCGGACGGGCCTCGCCGAGGTCGTCATCCCGCCGCGCTCGGACTTCATCGGCCGCGCCGTTCATCCGGGCATGACGACGGCCGGCGGCGACCTGATCGTGCTCGCCGTGCAGCGCGGCGGGCTCGACCTCGATCCGCAGGATTCGACGCTGCGCGCGGGCGACACGATCCTGCTCAAGGGAAGCTGGAAGGCACTCGATCTGCGCCTCGCCGACGCCGACGTCCTGGTCGTCGACTCCCCCGATCTCGTCCGGCGCCAGGCCGTGCCGATGGGGGACGGGGCCCGAACCGCGCTCGCCGTCCTCGCCGCGCTTGTGGCGATGCTGGCGACCGGAGCGGTGCCGCCCGCCGCGGCCGCGCTGATCTGCGCGCTCGCGTTGATCGGCACGGGAATCCTCTCGGTGGAGGAATCCTACCGGGCCATCCACTGGACGACGATCATCCTGATCGGCGCGATGATGCCGCTCTCGACGGCGATGATCCAGTCCGGAGCGGCGCAGCTCGTGGCCGACCATCTCGTCGCGTTGACGGGCGGGGCCGGCCCCACCGTCTTTCTCGCGGGGCTGTTCCTGCTGACCGCCTGCCTCGGCCAGATCATGAGCAACACCGCCACGACCATGCTCGTCATCCCGATCGCCATGGCGGCGGCGGTCAGCATGGGCGTCTCGCCCCGCCCGATCATGATGAGCCTGTGCGTCGCGGGCGCGGCCTCGTTCATGACGCCGATCGCAACCTCGACCAACCTGATGGTGATGGGCCCCGGAGGCTACGCCTTCGGCGACTACTGGCGGCTCGGCCTGCCGCTGATGATCTGGTTCTTCGTCATGGCGGTGTTCTACGTGCCGCTGATCTGGCGCTTCTGACGGATCACTCCTGTTTCGCCGGGGCGGCCGCCGCGGCCTTGCCGCCAACCGCGAGCGGCTCCTCGATCCGGCCGAGCAGATAGGGATAGAACGGGTTCGAGGACATCCGCAGCAGCGAATCGAGATTGACGATCAGCGTGCCGCGCTCGCCGCGCGCCGCCACCGAACCGAGTTCGATCCCGAAATTGTCCGCCGGGTCGGGCGTCATGCCATAGAGCCCGTCGGTGAGCGGAAAGGGCAACGCGACATGCGACAGCGAAAAGACGTCGCGCGGATAGGATAATCCCAGATCGCGCACGCTCTCCCCGGTCGCGCCGGCTTCCGTCACCCGCTCGACCACCTCGCTCGACCCCGGATCGGCGTTGGTGACGACCGACAGGCGGAAATTGCGCGGCGCCGGCGGCAGCATCCGATCGAGCAGGGTGTCGGCCCTGCTGTTGAGCAGCGGCCCGAACTTGGCGCTCCGGTTCAGGTCGAACAGCACGAGCTCGCTGCCATTGGCCGGCAGGTGGACATAGAGGGAGGAGATGATCGCGCGCGTGCTGACGGTGAAGTCCATCACCGACTGGAAGGTCAGCAACGGCGCGAGATCCTCGAGGCGGCCATCGCGGGCGAGCCGCAGGATCCGCTGCTGCAGCGCCTGCGTCAGGAGATGCGACTGGCGGGCGCCGTTGACCGGGAAGGAATTGTACTTGAACGGGTTGAACTCGGGCAGCAGGCCGAGCCAGGCGGCCTTGGCGAAGGCGGGCAGGATGGCGGGCAGCGCGGCCAGCCCCGCGAAGCGCGCGAAGGCGGTGATCCCGATCATCGGCGAGATCAGCACGAGCCGGTCGGGCCGGGCGAGCTTCGGGTCCTCGAGGGCCTCGAGCGCGTACATCAGCGCGAGCGCGCCGCCATTCGAGAAGCCGACGAGATGCAGCGGAACCGCGGGCCCGGCGAGACGGCGGGCTTCGCGCACGGCCAGCCGCGTCGCGGCCGCCCAATCCTGCCATTCGACCTCGGTCAATCCGGCGGGAACCGTGCCATGTCCCGGCAGGCGGATCGCCACCACGGCAAAGCCGCGCTCATGGTACCGACGCGCGATATGGCGCAGGCTGTAGGGCGAATCCGTCAGCCCATGCAGGAAGACGGCGGCGCCGACCGGCTTGCCCTCCGGCTGCCGCTCATAGGAGCGGTTCCAGTCCTGCGCGAAATGCGCCGGATGGATCGGGCTGCCCTCGAAATAGCGGTTGATGGGAACCCGCTCCTCGGGCGCCAGCCGCTGCGTCACCTCGGCCTTCACGCCGGCGAAGGCCTCGGCCTCGGCCTCGAGATAGTCCGCCCAGCCGGCGCGATCGAGCTCCGCAACCGAGAGCTCGCGAGGCACATAGGTGTGCCAGGGCTCGAGCGGAGCGCCACGCTGGGAATCGTAGATCCGCAGCCCGACGAGCGAGACCGCGACGATGACGAGCCCCGCCGCGGCGCGCTTCAGGAGCTTGACGATGGAAGCGCGCGTCATGGCGAATTCCGGGACCTTCGGGAGCGCGGGGCGGCGCCCGATCTGAACGCCGTCGCCGGAGACTGTCGAGCCGCAGCGCTATCATATCGGCACCGTGGGCGCGACGCCGGAAGCCGCGCCAGCGCTCCGCAACGCCGGTTGACAACGCCCTGATGTTCCGGCGGGAATGCGCCGCTCCTCGCCCCGTAACCCGCGTGGGCCGAAGGTGGACGCGACGGATGATCTGGCCATGCTGACCGAGACGCCCCCGCGGGACACTCTGGGCTGTTCGCTCTCCCATCTCGCCCAGGACCGGGAGCTCTTCGGCGGCGGCATGTCGATCTACCGGAAGGTGAGCCGGCACAGCGGCGTCAGCCGCGTCGAGACGCCGCCGAGCGATCGGGGCATTCTCGTCGGCGTCTCCCTGGGGCCGGGCCATCGCCGGCGCATCTATCGCCATCTCCATGCCCTCGACTGCGATTTCGGGCGGGATTCCATCTATGTCCGCCGTTTCGACGAGGTCTATCGCGCGGATATGGAGACACCCTTCGATTTCCTGCTCATGGAGATCGGCTTCGACGCCCTGGACCGCGCTCCGCGCGACGAAGCAACCGGACGCGCCGACGGGATCGGGGATATCCAGGGCGGACAGGACGTGATCCTCGCCCATCTCGCGCAGGCGCTGCTGCCGGCGCTGGAGCGGCCGCAGGAGGCCTGCCCACTCTTCGTCGACCAGCTGGCGCTGACGATCCAGACGCATCTGATGTGCCGCTACGGCGGCATGCGGCCGGCGCCGCCGCCTCGCAACCGCAAGCTGTCGCGAGCCCAGGAGACGCTGGCTAAGGACATGCTCTGCGCCTCGCTGAATGGCGATATCCTGATCGGCGACATCGCCACGGCCTGCCTGCTCTCGCGCAGCCACTTCATTCGCGCCTTCCGGGAAACGACCGGATCGACCCCCTATCAGTGGCTTCTGACCCAGCGGATCAGGCGGGCGCGGGAGCTGCTCCAGGTCTCCGCATTGCCGCTCTCCGACATCGCCGCGGACTGTGGCTTCGCGGACCAGAGCCACTTCACACGGGTGTTCTCCCGCATGGTCGGGGCGCCGCCCGCGGCCTGGCGGCGCCAGCAATAGGCCGCGGCACGCCCCTGCGGATGGCGCGGCTTTCGGTCAATCCCGCGCAAATTCCGACAAGACAGACAGCGGGTGTGCGTGCAATCTCCTGTCGGCGGCCAGCCGGTGACGTAGCGGCACAGGACGCAACCTCCAGGGCTCGCGACGCCTGACGCGACGGCTTTGCTTCGGACCCCGACGAGTCAGTTTCGACCGGATTTCCCCTTTCGCCAGACATGCGGGAGCCCCGATCGAGCATCGGCACGCCAGGGCGCCCCTCGACACACAGGAAGGACATTGATCATGCCATTCGTCACGACCAAGGACGGCGTCGAGATCTTCTACAAGGACTGGGGTCCGAAGGACGCCCGGCCCATCGTCTTCCACCATGGCTGGCCGCTCTCGTCCGACGACTGGGACGGGCAGATGCTGTTCTTCCTGTCGAAGGGCTTCCGCGTCGTCGCCCATGACCGCCGCGGCCATGGCCGCTCGTCGCAGGTCTGGGACGGGCATACGATGGACAACTACGCGGCCGATGCATCGGCCGTCGTCGAGAAGCTCGATCTCAGGAACGCCGTCCATATCGGTCACTCGACCGGCGGCGGCGAGGTCGCCCGCTATGTCGCCAAGTTCGGAGAGCCGCAGGGGCGCACCGCCAAGGCGGTGCTCGTCAGCGCCGTGCCGCCCCTGATGGTCAAGACCGAGGCGAATCCCGGCGGCCTGCCGATCGAGGTCTTCGACGGCTTCCGCAAGGCGCTCGCGGACAACCGCGCCCAGTTCTTCCTCGATGTCCCGACCGGCCCCTTCTACGGTTTCAATCGCCCCGGCGCGAAGATCGACCAGGGCGTGATCTGGAACTGGTGGCGGCAGGGCATGATGGGCGGCGCGAAGGCCCATTACGACGGCATCAAGGCCTTCTCGGAGACCGACCAGACCGGCGATCTCGAGGCGATCAGCGTGCCGACCCTCGTGCTCCACGGCGAGGACGACCAGATCGTGCCGATCGGCGCCGCGGCGCATGAGGCGATCAAGCACCTCAAGAACGGCAAGCTGAAGACCTATCCGGGCTTCGGCCACGGCATGCTGACCGTGAACGCCGACGTGCTGAACGCGGACCTGCTGGCTTTCATCGAAGGCTGAGCGCCGCGAGAACCCCGTCGAGGCGGGCCGGCCTGCCGCCCGCCTCCAGACCACCGGACCGAAGACCGCACGCCGCTTTCCGGGCCGGTGCTCCGCGGCAGCGTGTCCGGCGCCCGGCTGGCCGCCCCGGAGAGCGCCCCGACATGGACAGCCTCCGGCACGCGCGCTCCGCGCCGCCGGCTCAGAAGCGCATGAGGCATTCCCGCAATGTCGTCGGCATCGCCCCTCCGGCCTCGCGCAGCTTCACGAGCGGAGGGAGACCCGCCAGCGCGGCCGCGCGCACATCGCGCGGGTTCACGCCGAACTCCTGCTTGAAGGCCCGGCTGAAGCTCGAAGCGTCCTCGAAGCAGAGCGAATCCGCGATGGCCGTGATCGTCGCCGCGTTGGCGGGATCGGACAGGTCGGCATAGCTGCGCCGGAGGCGACGATGGCGGATGTAGTGGGCCACGCCGCCATCGGCCTGGAGCAGGCGGTAGAGCTGCGTCCGCGACATGCCCATCTCGCGGCAGAGCATCACCGTGTCCAGCGCCGGATCGCGCAGGCGCCCGTCGATGAACTGCCGGACCTTCTCACGCTTCGTCAGGTTGATCTGGCTCGTCGCGAGATCGAGCCTGTCCGGCGAGGGAGCGGTGCAGGCGAGGACCATGGCCCGGACCGCATTGGTCAATCGGGGGATGTCCGCAGCCTCGATATCCGGGAAGTTGCGGTTCAGGATCGCGATATAGTCCCCCAGAAGGCGGCCCATCGGTGTGGTGAGGGCCATGCCCTGGGCCGCATCGAGGATGGGAGCGAGATCCCTGAAGCTGTCGCGCGGCAGATAGAGCTGGAGCCGTTCATCCTGCGAGCGCTGGCTGACGAGTTCGCGCCCGAGCGAGACGACGAAGGGCGTGCGCGCCGGAACGTCGAGCGCGACCCCGTCGCCCCCTTCGCCGAGTGTCCGGCTCTGGCCGAGCGTGATCACCCAGTGGTCGATCGGATTGGACCGGAGCAGCCCCCTGCCGCGCAAGGCGGTCAAGGCCGGGGCCCGGACGTGGCTCAGGCCGAAATCACCGGCGGCCCAAACGGCACTCCTGGCGTCGAAGCCGGTTTCGGCTTCATCGACGGAAACCTCGAAGACGCCTTCGAACCAGCCGGCCCAAGCCGCGAGCTGCTGTGAAGCGGGAAGGTCGGACGTGGAAAAGCGGATCGGGATCATGCTTGCACCGAGGAACAGACGACCTTCCCTTAAGGCAAGCATACTGGTCCTGCTGCCGATTCATATCAAATTGCGTGCGGGCGGCGGCGTCTAAACCATTCGACGCAACGCTAACTGCGTCACGACGAGCCCGCGAAAGCGGGTGGATGGCTGCCCGCGCGCGGCTCAGAACCGCCAGATCAGCGGCACGACGAAGACGGATACGACGAAGAACCAGATCATCAGGGGGAGGCCGAGCTTCCAGTAGTCGCTGAAGGCGTAGCCGCCCGGGCCCATCACCATCAGGTTGGTCGGCGTCGCGATGGGCGTGAGGAAGGAGGCCGCGGCCGCGACGGCCGTGCTCATCAGCACCGGGCGCGGCGAGATGCCCATCGAGGCCGCAGCCGCGACCCCGATCGGGATGATGATCAGCGCCGTCGCGGTGTTGCTGATGAGCTGGCCCATGATCGCGGTCAACACGAAGAGGCCGGCGAGCAGCGCCGTCGGGCCGGCATCCCCGACCATCGCGACGAGGCGATCGGCCAGCATCTTGGCCGCCCCGGTGTCGATCATCGCGGTCGAGAGCGGCATCATCGCGCCGACCAGGATGACCGTCGTCCAGCTGATCGCGCGGTAGGACTGCTCGACGCTCATGATGCCGCAGAGGATGATCGCGCCGGCCGCCAGCAGGCCCGCCACCGCGGAGGGAACGATACCGGTGGCCAGCATCAGCACCATGGCGAACAGGATGACCACCGCCTGCTTGGCGCCGGGACCCATCGGCACCGCCTGGCGCCGGACGAGTTCGGGCGAACTGACGACGAGCACGTCGGGATCGTCCAGATGGGTGTCGAGCGCCTTCCAGGTGCCCTGCAGCAGCATGGTATCGCCCGCCTGCAGCACGATGCCGCCGGCATCCGCCGTGGCATTCGCGGCGGCGATCTCGTTGCCCGCGCGCTGGACCGCGAGAATGATCAGGTCGCCGCTCTCCGTGACCATGCCCGGGAAGACGCTTTGCCCGATCAGGCCGGAGCGTGGCGGAATCACCACCTCCGCCAGGCCCGAACGACGGTTGAACAGGGTTTCCTCGCTGCCGCTAGGCGCAGTGCCCTCCTCGCGGAACGCGAGATGCGTCTGCGCGGCGAAATTGGCAGCCGCCTCGGCATCGCCGCGCAGGAGGATGTGGTCTCCCTCGGCGAGCACGCCGCGGCGCAGAGGGCTGCCGCTGTCGCCGTCCTGCACCGCGACGACCTGGAGACCCGGATAGCCGGCGACATCGATGGCGGCGGGGGGCTGGCCGACATAGGGACAGCTGGCCCGGACCCGCAGCTGGTAGATGCCGCTCGCGAGCCCGTACTGCTCGACCAGCGTCCTGGCATGGCGGCTGAAATCGGTCGGCATGGTCGCGCCGTTGCGCTGCGGCAGCAGCTTCTCGCCGAAGAGGACGATGATCGCCATCGTGCCGGCCAGCAGCGGGACGCCCGCCAGCGCGAATTCGAAGAAGCCGAAGCCCTTCACGCCCGCGTCCACGGCCGCCTCGGAGACGAGCACGTTCACCGGCGTGCCGGTAAGCGCCAGCATCGATCCGGCATGGCCGGCGAAGACCAGCGGCATGAGCAGCTGCGAGGAGTTCCGCCGGAGACGAACCGCGATGACCACGACGACCGGCAGCAGCGCCGCGACGGCGCCATTGAGGCTGATCAGCGCGACGAGGAGCGCGACGAGGCCCATCATCAGCAGCAGGAGTCGCGTCCGGCTCTCCTCGCCCGCCCCCTTGATCAGGAGCTGGCCCGCCCAGGCCGTGACGCCGGTGACCTCCAGGCCCGAGCTGACGACGAAGAGCGAGGCGATGAAGATGACGGCCGGGTCGCCGAAACCGCTCAGGGCCTGCGGCAGGCTGAGGACACCCGTCGCCCAGAGCGCCAGCGAGGTGCCCATCGCGACGAGCACGACGGGGACCTTGTTGGTGACGAACAGGACGACGGCAATGGCGATGATGATGCCGGTATAGGCGATCGGGCTCACGCATTCGCTCCTTGTTGGGCCCTCTCGGCCAGCGATGGTCCTTGGAACTCAGTCCTCGAGCGTCGCCATCAGGATGCCGAGGCGGCAGCCCTTCTCGTATTCGTCGAGCCGCACATATTCCTTGATCGTGTGGATCTCGGCCTGTCCGGCTCCGATGGTGATCGTGGGGATGCCGGCCTTGTCGAGCCAGTTCGCATCCAGGCCACCATTCGAGAACAGATAGGTCGGCTCGATGCCGAGCAGCCCGAGCGCCTTGGTCGCCCGCTTCACGACCGGCGTGTCCTCGTCGAGTTTGAAGGGCGGATAGGCGGCCTGGCGGCGGAAGGTCACCGTGGCCGTGTCGCCCTCATGGTCCGTCACCTCGGCCTTGGCCTTGGCGAAGGCGGCCTCGTAGCCATCGACGATCTTGGTCGCGAAGCTCAGCTCGGGGCTGCGCGCCTCGCCCTTGAGAAAGGCGTAGTCGGTGACGACGTTGGTGGCGTCGCCCGCGGGCTTGCCGTTCTTGCCGCCGAAGATGCCGATATTGCTGGTGCCGAACGCGTCGCCCTTGACGACCTTGCCGAACCAGCCGGCCTTCTTCGCCTCGGCCAGACCGATCGCGCCGACGAGCGTCGCCGAGATGCCCTTGTCGGGCGCGACGCCGGCATGCGACGCCCGGCCCGTGATCTCGACCTCCCAGTTCTCCTGGCCGACCGCGCCGACGATGAGCTCGGAGGCGAGCTGACCATCCACGTTGACGCACATCGCCGGCCCGCCGAGATCGGCCGGGTCGAGCTCGCGCGCGCCGTGCAGGCCACTCTCCTCGCGCACCGTGAACAGCAGCGTGATCGGCGGATGAGGCAGCTTGTTCTTGATCAGCGTTTCGGCGAGCACGACGAGCAGCGCCACGCCGGTCCGGGCGTCGCCGCCCAGGGCGGTGGTTCCGTCGGAGACGATGCGATCCCCTTCGCGCCTGGGCTTGGCGCCGGCGCAGAGCGGCACGGTGTCGAGATGGGTCGAGAACAGCAGGCGCGGGCCGGGCCGGGTGCCGGGCAGGTCGACGATCAGGTTGCCGGTCTGCGTCGGCAGCGGGATGCGCTTGTTGGCGTCGTCGAAGCGGATCGCGGACGCGGGAACGCCGATCTTCTTCAGCGCCTCGCTGACGGCCGCGGCGATGGCGGCTTCCTCGCCGGTGACGCCCTCGACCGAGAGGAAGTTCATCAGGTGGTCGATCGCCGCCTCGACGTCGAGGGGAACATTCGCAGTGCTCATGACATCCATCCGAGGTTGGGCCAGCCGCCGAGAGCGCGACCCGGCTTTGTCTTCATGGTGACGATCGGGGGCGGTCAGAGCCCCCAGGGCAGACCGAGCACCTTCCAGAGCGCGAAGAGCGCGGTCCACAGCACGAACATCCACACGACATAGGGCAGCATCAGCGAGACGATGGTGCCGACGCCGGCGTTGCGGTCGTATTTCTGGGCGAAGCCGACGACGAGGGCGAAATAGGCGTTGAGCGGCGTGATCGCGTTCATCGGGGAATCGCCGACGCGATAGGCCGCCAGCACGGCCTCCGGCTCGACGCCGAGCTTCATCAGCAGCGGCACGAAGACGGGCGCGAAGATGGCCCATTTCGCGATCGCGCCGGTCAGCAGCAGATCGATGATCGCGACGACGACGATGAAGCCGAGCAGCAGCGGCAGCGCGCCGATATTCGCCGACTGCAGGGCGCCGGAGAGGCTGAGCGCCATCACCGTGCCCATGTTGGTGTAGGTGAAATAGGCGACGAACTGGCTGAGGACGAAGAACAGGAAGATCGTGCCGCCGAGGCTCTTCACGGACTTCTCGATGGCCGCGATCACCTCCGGCAGGGTCCTGAGCGTGCCCGCGCCGATGCCGTAGCACCAGCCCGTGGTCAGGAACATGAGCATGATCAGCGCGATCAGCCCGTTCATGAAGGGCGAGTTGCCGATCAGCTCGCCGGTCGTCGGGTTGCGCAGCGGGGCGCCGGAGGGGAGGGTCAGCAGCAGGAACACGGCGACGAGGCCGAGCATGCCGTAGCCGGCATAGCGCAGGCCCCGCGATTCCTGCTCGGTCAGCTCCTTGCCCGTACCGGTGATCGTGCCGTCCGCCGCCAGCGACGGATCGTAGGCGCCCAGCCGCGGCGCGATGATCCGGTCGGTGATGAAGGCCACCACGACGGTGAGGAAGAGCACGGAGGCGATCGAGAACCAGAGATTCGAGGCCAGGCCGATCGAGCGGTTCGGGTCGACGAGATGAGCGGCGTCGTTGGTGAACTCGACGAGGACGGCGTCGAGCGGCTTGATCAGCATGTTGACGGTGAAGGCGCCGGCCACGGCGGCGAAGCCGAGCGCCAGCCCCGCCAGCGGATTGCGACCGACCGCGAGGTAGGCGATGCCGGCCAGCGGAATCAGCACCAGATAGCCGGCATCGGCGGCGATGCTGGCGATGATGCCGACGAAGGCGAGGATGTAGGTCAGGGCCCAGCGCGGGGACACCGCCACGAGCTTGTGGATCAGGGCCGTCACCAGCCCCGATTCCTCGGCGACGCCGGCCCCGATCATCGCCACGATCATGAGGCCCACCGCCGTGAAGCTCATGAAGTTCGGGATCAGCGACGAATAGATGAACCGGATGCCCTCGACATTCAGCAGGCTGCGAATGGCGGTGGTCGCGGTCTCGACCTTGTGCGTCTCCGGGTTGATGCGCTCGAACGAAACAGAGGTGCCCAGCAGGCTCAGCACCGCCGACAGGACGATCACGATCCCGATCAGAATCAGGAAGATGACCACCGGATGCGGCACCATGTTGCCGACCTTCTCGACCCCGTCGAGAAATCGCTGCATCGAGGTCTTGGGCGCTGTACTGCCGGTCGACATGAGCCGTTCTTCCCCCAAAGCCTGAAGCGCTCGCCCCGACCGGACGAGCATCGGACCGCCAGAACGACGGGCCCTGGCGGCATGTCCGGCGAACCTTAGTTCGCTGGACGCTGAGAGCATCGGCGCAGAATCCCAAAACTTGGGCGCTTCGTCCCAAACTTGGCAGGAATCGGGCATGAAGGAAAGCAATCAGACGGAGCGATCGCTTGTTGGGCGAGCCATCCCTCCCTAACGTACCGCGAACCCTTCGAGAGGCACCGATCCTGCTGGTGGAATGGACCATGGCACTGCGCTCGCGATGTCCGCCCGGCGGATGCGGCCGGTCGATCATCCGAGGCGTCCCGCCGGGCATCGGGGCGGCGTGCCGCGCGCTCGCGGCAGTCCTGACCCTCGGCCTTTCGGGATGTGCCTCGGCTCCGCAGGGGCTTCTCCAGCCGGTCGGCGAGGTCTCCGGCACCGACAGGGTGAACATGCTCGCCGCCACCACGCGGGCCCGGTCGGACGAGGCGGGCGTTCTCTTCAGCGGCGAGCGGGGCGGGGATGTCTCGTTCACGAACATCGTCGTGTCGATTCCGAAGGACCGCGAGGCCGGCTCCATCCGGCTGCCCAGGAGCGTGCCCGGCAATCCCGCCACGGATTTCGTCGTCAGCTCGGCGACACCGATGGCGCAGCGCGACATCCCCAGATGGTTCGAGCGCGCGGGAGGACGCAAGCGGGTGTTCGTCTTCGTGCACGGCTTCAACACCTCGTTCGACCGCGCGGTCTTCCGGTTCGCCCAGCTCGCCCATGATTCCGATGCGCAGGCGGCTCCGGTCCTGTTTTCCTGGCCCTCGCGCGGCCGGCTGTTCGACTACCGTCTCGATCTCGACAACGCCTCGTATTCGCGTTCGGACCTGGCACGCCTTCTCGACATGGCGGCCGCCAGCCCGCATGTCGGAGAGATCGTCATCCTGGCCCATTCGATGGGCGCGTGGCTCGCCGTCGAGGCGGTGAAGCAGCTCGCGCTGCGACGCGGCGGCGTGCCCGCCAAGATCAACAACCTGATCCTCGCCTCGCCAGACCTCGATATCGGCGTCTTCCAGCGACAGCTCGACGACATGGGCCCGCGGCGCCCCCGCATTACGCTCTTCGCCTCCCGCAACGACCGGGCCCTGCAGGTCTCGCGCTTTCTCGCACGCGGGGCCACGCGCCTCGGCGCGGTCGACATCTCGGACGACGAATACCAGCGGCAGATGCGCGCGCTGGCCGGCGTGACCGTGATCGATCTCAGCGCCGTCGAGGCCGGCGACCGGATCAATCACGATACCTATGCGTCGAGCCCCGAGATCGTCCGGCTCATCGGCGACAGGCTCATCCGGGGCCAGATCATCACGGATTCGGATGTGAGCGGCACATCGACGGCGGTCGACACCATCGGCTCGGCGGCCGGCCTGCTCATCACGGCGCCGATCCGCGTGCTCGACGCCGCCGCGACGCGGCAACCATAGGGCGGACCCGGCTCCCGCTTCACGATCGCGCGCGCGGGGCTGCCCATCCGGAGGGATCTCGGACTAGGCTGCCCTCCGCTACGGCCCTGAGCCGCCAATGCCTCGCCCTTCGCCCTCGCAGGAAGACGGAGACAGACATGACAGCCCGCCCGACCAGACGCAGCCTCGCCGCCGGCCTCGCGCTCGCCGGCTCCGCATTTGCGGGCCTCACGCTCGGCGGCCCACCTGCCCACGCCCAGGGCGCCGCCCGCGTCGGCGCGCCGGCGCCCGCCTTCCAGGCGGTCGATGCGGACGGCAGAACGCGCAGCCTCTCGGAGTTCGCCGGCAAGACCGTGATCCTCGAATGGACGAATCACGAGTGCCCTTACGTGCGCAAGCACTATGGCAGCGCGACCATGCAGAGCCTGCAGAAGGATGTGGCGAAGGAGGGCGTCGTCTGGCTCTCCGTGATCTCCTCGCCCGTCGGCGAGCAGGGCCATGTCGACGGCCCAAAGGCCAAGGAGTTGACGACCGCGCGGGACGCCGCGCCCGCCGCCGTCCTGCTCGATCCGAAGAGCACGGTGGCCCGCGCCTACGGCGCCCAGACAACGCCGCACATGTACATCATCGATCCGAAGGGCACGCTCGCCTATATGGGCGCGATCGACGACAAGCCCTCGTCCAGCGCCTCCAGCCTCAACGGCGCCAAGAGCTATGTCCGGCAGGCCATGGCGGAGCTGAAGGCCGGCAAGCCGGTCAGCGAGGCCAGCACCAAGGCCTATGGCTGCGTGGTGAAATACGCGCCGGTGTCTTAGGCTGGGGCACGACGTAGGGCGTCATGCTCGGGCTCGATCCGAGCATCTCCTGGTCGAGATTCTCGGGTCTACGCTTCGCTTCGCCCGAGAATGACGGGTTCAGCGCCCCAGCCGCCCGCCGGTCGTCTTGTCGAAGACATGGACGCGGTCGGGATCGACCGTGATCCAGAGCCGGCCTTCCTGTGCCGTCACCTCGCCGGTGGCGGCCTGCATGACGAAGGAGTGCCCCGAGAGCTTGCCATGGAAGAGCTGGGTCGCGCCGAGCTCTTCGATGAAGTCGACATCGAAGGGCAGCGAGCCGGCCTCGCCCTCGGATGCGATCTCGATATCCTCGGGCCGCAGACCGACCTCGACCGGGGTCTGGGGCGCCAGATCCTCGCGCAGGTCGCGCGCTTCCAGGATGGCCTCGCCCAGGGCGACGATCCCGGGACCGTCGATCGCGCCCGGCAGGATGTTCATCGGCGGCGAACCGATGAAGGTGGCGACGAACTTGCTCGCGGGCTTGCGATAGACCTCCGCCGGCACGCCGATCTGCTCGACTTGCCCCCCATTCATCACCACGAGCTTGTCGGAGAGCGTCATCGCCTCGACCTGGTCGTGCGTGACGTAGATCGAGGTGACGCCGAGCGCGCGCTGGAGCTTCTTGATCTCGACGCGCATCTGCACGCGCAGCTTCGCGTCGAGGTTCGAAAGCGGCTCGTCGAAGAGGAAGACCTGGGGCTTGCGCACGATGGCACGGCCCATGGCGACGCGCTGGCGCTGCCCGCCGGAGAGCTGACGCGGCCGGCGCTCCAGCAGAGTCTCGATGGCGAGGATCCTGGCGGCTTCCTTGACCCGCTTCTCGATCTCGTCCTTCGGCGTGCCGCGGTTGCGCAGGCCATAGGCCATGTTGTCGTAGACGCTCATATGCGGATAGAGCGCGTAATTCTGGAAGACCATGGCGATGTCGCGGTCCGCCGGCTCGATCCGGTTGACGACGCGCTCGCCGATCGAGACCTCGCCTGCGGAGATCGTCTCCAGCCCGGCGACCATGCGCAGCAGCGTGGACTTGCCGCAGCCGGACGGGCCGACGAGCACGCAGAAACCGCCGTCGGGAATGTCGAAGGAGACCCCCTTCACGGCCTCGACACCGCCGGGATAGATCTTCTTGACGTCGGTGAGGGTGACCTGAGCCATTCGGGCCTACTTCTCGGTTTCCACGAGGCCCTTCACGAAGAGCCTCTGCATCAGGATGACGACGAGCACGGGCGGCAGCATCGCCAGCATGGCGGTCGCCATGGCGAGCTGCCATTCGGTCAGCGCGTCGGAGGTGACGATCATCTTCTTGATGGCGATGACGATGGTCTGCATCGAGTCCTTGGTCGTCACCAGCAGCGGCCAGAGATACTGGTTCCAGCCATAGATGAACTGGATCACGAAGAGCGCCGCGATCGTCGTGATCGAGAGCGGCAGCAGCGTGTCCTTGAAGAAGCGGAAGGGGCCGGCGCCGTCGATCTTCGAGGCTTCCAGAAGCTCGTCCGGGATCGTCATGAAGAACTGGCGGAAGAGCAGCGTGCCCGTGGCCGAAGCGATGAGCGGGACCGCGAGCCCCTGATAGGTGTCGAGCATGCGCAGATCGGAGACGATCTTGAAGGTCGGGAAGATGCGCACTTCGACAGGAAGCATCAGCGTGACGAAGATGATCCAGAAGGCCGCCATCCGGAACGGGAAGCGGTAGTAGACCACCGCATAGGCCGAGAGCACCGAGATGAAGATCTTGCCCAGCGCAATGGCCATCGCCATGACGAAGGAGTTGAACAGCATCGTGATCACCGGCTCGCGGGTGGTGCCCGAGGTGCCGACGAACAGGATGCGGTGGTAGTTCTCGAAGAAATAAGGGCCCGGATAGAGCGGCAGCTTGCCGTTGATGATGGTCGCGGCATCCCAGGTCGAGGCGACGAAGGTCAGCCAGACCGGAAAGGCGACGATCAGGACGCCGATGGTGAGAATGACATAGGCGATCGCATCGCCGAGGCGGCGGTCTTCGACCATCAGAGGAAGGTCCCCGGTTCGCGCAGCGTGGCGGCGAGCGCCTCGGCGCAGGCCGAGAGCAGCTTCTCGCCCTTCTGGCGGCTGGATTTGCGGGCATCGCCCGCCACGCCCGTCGGCGTCGTGTCGGCGAAGGCGCTGAAGCTGCCGACGACCGGACGCATCAGCGCCTCGATATCGGCGCCGAGCATGCCATAGGCCTCGCCGAGGCGCTCGCGGCGGACGGCGTCCGGCGCCACCGCCATCATCATCGAGCTCTCGACCTCGCAGGCATGGAGCACGCCGCGCTGATCCTCCAGCAGCGACGGCAGCGCATCCTTCGCCAGCAAGAAATAGGTGGTGACGCGCAGCGTCAGCGTCGTCTCGCGGGCGAAATCGGGCAGGAAGGCCGCCAGCGCGTTCACGTTGCCGCCATGGCCGTTGACGATCAGCACGCGGCGGAAGCCGTGGCGCTCGAGGCTCTTCAGCAGGCAGAGCAGCACCGCCCGATAGGTCGGGATGTCGAGGGTGAAGGTGCCGCCGAAGGCCATGTGATGCTCGGCCATGCCGCACCAGAGCGTCGGCGCCACCACCACCGTGCCGTCGCCGACGCGCTCGGCGGCGGCCTTGCAGACCGCGCCGCACAGGACCGTGTCCACGCCCGTGCCGAGATGCGGGCCATGCTGCTCCACGGAGGCGACGGGCAGCACGACGATGGCGTCCGACGACGCCTTCTCCCGCAGTTCCTCGGCGGTGAGCTCGCTCCAGAGAACCGACGCCATCAGTAGCTCACCTTGCGCTCGATGAAGCGGAACTGGATGGCCGTCATCGCGATCACCATGATCAGGAGGACGACGGACTGCGCTGCCGAGCCGCCGAGATTGGAGCCGCCCTTGCCATCGGCATAGACCTTGTAGACGAGAGTCTCGGTCGCGCCGGACGGCCCGCCGCCCGTGACCGTGTCGATGATGCCGAAGGTGTCGAAGAAGACGTAGACGATGTTGACGACGAGCAGGAAGAAGGTCGTCGGCGACAGCAGCGGGAAAACGATGGTCCAGAAGCGGCGCATCGGGCGGGCGCCGTCGATCACGGCGGCCTCGATCACGCTCTTGGGGATCGACTGGAGACCGGCGAGGAAGAAGAGGAAGTTGTAGCTGATCTGCTTCCAGGTCGCGGCGAGGATGACCAGCAGCATGGCGTCGTTGCCGTTAAGCCGCGGATTCCAGTTGACGCCCAGGTTCGCGAGCCCGCGCGCCAGCATGCCGAGCGAGGGATCGAACATGAAGATCCAGAGGACGCCGGCGATGGCCGGCGCCACCGCGTAGGGCCAGATCAGCAGCGTCTTGTAGAACTCCGCGCCCCGGATCTGGCGGTCGGCCATGACAGCGAAGAGCAGCGCCAGCGATAGTGAGAACACGCAGACGAAAGTCGAGAAGATGATCGTGTTGATGAACGCGCGCAGGTAGCCGGGGTCGCTGAACAGCAGCTGGTAGTTCTCGAACCAGACGAACTCGGTCGAGGTTCCGAAGGCGTCTTCGAGCAGGAAGCTCTGCCAGACGGCTTGGCTGGCGGGCCAATAGAAGAACACGACGGTGATCGCGAGCTGCGGCAGCAGCAGCAGGAACGGGATCGTCAGGCCCTTGAAATACGCGTTCTTCTGCATTCCGGCTCTCAAATGCGCGCGTCATCCCGGGCGCAGCGAAGGGTTGGCGTCATTCTCGGGTTCGCACCCGAGACTCTCATGACCGGCATGCCGGTTTCCGAGATGGTCGGGGCAAGCCCGACCATGACGCTTCCACACCCGGGGATGACGGCGTGTGCTTCATTCAGGGCTCAGCGCGTCGCGCTGCGCTCGAACTGCCGCAGCATCTGGTTGCCGCGCGCCGCCGCCGCGTCGAGCGCCGCCTTCGGCGTCTTCTGGCCGTTCAGCGCCGCCTCCAGCTCCTCCGACCAGATGTCGCGGATCTGGACGAGGCTGCCGTAGCGCAGGCCCTTCGAGGCGTCGGTCGGCTCCTTGTTGGTGAGCTCGAGGATCGGCGTCTCGAGATAAGGCTTGTCCTTGTAGAACCCCGAAGCCTTGACCTTCTCATAGGCGGCCTTGGTGATCGGCAGATAGCCCGACTCGGTATGCAGCTTCACCTGGCGGTCGACGTCGGACAGGAAGGTGAAGAACTTGGCCACGCCCTTGTACTCGGCCGCGCTCTTGCCGCCCATCACCCACAGCGAGGCGCCGCCGATGATCGAGTTCTGCGGCGCGCCCTGGACATCCGGGTAGTACGGCATCGCCGCATTGCCCCAGTCGAACTTGGCGTTGGCGCGGACATTGCCGAAGAAGCCGGAGGAGGTCAGCATGATCGGGCACTCGCCCGAGGTGAAGCGCCCCTCGCCCGTGTTGGTGCGGCCGGAATAGTCGTAGGTCTTGTCCTTCTGCAGCTCGACCAGATTGGTCCAGTGCTTGAGGAAGGCGGGGCTCTCGTTGAAGTTCAGCACAGCGTCGAAGCCGTCCATGCCGTTGACCTTGGTCGAGAGCGGGATGTTGTGCCAGGCGCCGAACTGCTCGATGTTCGCCCAGGGCGCCCAGGCATTGGTGAAGCCGCACTTGTCGAAGCCGGCGGCCTTCAGCTTCTTGCCGGCCTCGAAGACCTCGGGCCAGGTCTTCGGCGGCGCGTCGGGGTTCAGGCCGGCCTTCCTGAAGGCGTCCTTGTTGTACCACATCACCATCGAGGACGAGTTGAACGGCATGGAGAGCATCTCGCCCTTCGCCGTCGAATAATAGCCGGTGATCGCGGGCAGATAGGCCTTCGGATCGAAGGTTTCGCCGGCTTCCTTCATCAGCTCGAAGACGGGCTTCACGGCGCCCTTGGCCGACATCATCGTGCCGGTGCCGACCTCGAAGACCTGGAGGATGTGCGGCGCCTGGCCGGCACGGAAGGCGGCGATGCCGGCGTTCAGCGTGTCGGGATAGGAGCCCTTATAGGCCGGGACGACCTTGTACTCCTTCTGGGAGGCGTTGAAATCCTCGGCCAGCTTGACGACGACGTCGTTGTTGGCGCCCGTCAGCGCATGCCACCACTGGATCTCGGTCTGCGCCAGAGCCGGAGTCGCGCTGGCGATGGCCAGAGCCGCAACCGACATCGTGATCTTCGTCCTGATGCTCATCGGGTGTCTCCCTTCCGCCCCGGGATCGGCGGTTCTTGTCGTTGGTGCGCAAGCTAGCATGAAGCGCAGGCGACAACTCAATGACAAATCGATGACAGCGCCGCAATCCGGCTTGTTGCAGTGCAGCTTGCCTATCGGCCCGCGACAGGCTGTTGTCGCGCCCCGCATTCTATTCCCCTAGTCGGAACCCGCCCATGCCCAGCCTCGCCCTCTCCGTGAACACGACCCTGCCGCACGACGCCGGCGCCGCGGCCCTGCTCGGCCGGATCTGGCGCCCCGATCTCGACGGCCCCGCCGTCGTCACCGTGAGGGACGGACAGCTGGTCGACATCTCGCGCAACTACCCGACCAGTCGCGATCTCTGTGAAGCTGTCGACCCGGCAGCGGCCCTGAGAGCGGCCAAGGGCGAGACCGTCGGATCGCTCGCGGCGGTCCTCGCCAACACGCCGGTCGAAGGGCGCGACCCGTCGAAGCCCTGGCTGCTCTCGCCGCTCGACCTCCAGGCCGTGAAGGCTGCGGGCGTGACCTTCGCCGTCTCGATGCTGGAGCGCGTCATCGAGGAGAAGGCGCGCGGCAACCCCGAGGCGGCCGCGACGATCCGCCAGGAAATCGGGAAGCTGATCGGCGACGATCTCTCGAAGCTGAAGCCCGGCTCGCCGGAGGCGATGCATCTCAAGGAGGTGCTGATCAAGCAGGGCGCCTGGAGCCAGTATCTCGAGGTGGGAATCGGGCCCGACGCCGAGATCTTCACCAAGGCGCCGTCGATGTCGACGGTCGGCACCGGCTTCGACGCCGGCCTCCACCCCGCCTCGACCTGGAACAACCCCGAACCGGAGGTGGTTCTGATCGTCGCCTCGACGGGCGCGATCATCGGCGCGGCGCTCGGCAACGACGTCAACCTGCGCGATGTCGAGGGCCGTTCCGCGCTTCTGCTGGGCAAGGCCAAGGACAACAACGCCTCCGCGACCGTCGGCCCGTTCATCCGGCTGTTCGACGCCGGCTTCACGCTCGACCATATCCGCCGCACCACCGTGACGCTGACCGTGGAAGGCGAGGACGGCTTCCGGATGGAGGGCTCCTCCTCGATCGCAAAGATCAGCCGCGACCCGGCCGATCTGGCGAAGCAGATGATCGGACCGCACCACCAGTATCCCGACGGGGCGGCGCTCTATCTCGGCACGATGTTCGCGCCGATCGAGGACCGCGATACGGTCGGTGGCGGCTTCACCCACAAATACGGGGATATCGTCACCATCGCGGCTCCCGAACTGGGCAGCCTCGTCAACCGCATGCGCCGCACCGACCAGTGCGAGCCCTGGACCTACGGCACCTCGCATCTGATGCGGAACCTGGCGAAACGCGGCCTGCTGTGACCGATCCTGGGGTCCTCGTCTTCGGCGAGGCGCTCGCCGATCTCGTGCCGCGTGACGCCATGGGCACGGTCTACGACGCGGTCCTCGGCGGATCCGGCTTCAACACGGCTCTCGCGCTCGCCCGCTTCGGCGCGAGAGCCGGCTATTGCGCGACGCTGTCGAGCGACGCGATCGGCGCGCGCTTTCGCGACCGCCTCGCGCTCGAAGGCGTCGACATGCGCTTCTGCGCCACCAGCGCCGCGCCGACGCCGCTCGCCGTCATCGCGCCCGTCGGCAAGGACGGCGAGGCGCATTACCATTTCCACCTCGCGGGCACGGCCCTGGACGCGCCGCCTCCGACGCCGGCAGCGCTGGACGGCTTCGTCCATCTCCATCTGACCTCCTTCGCGGCCACGACGGGCCCGGCAGGGGACACCGCGCTGGCGCTGGCCGGGCGGATGCGGGGGAGGGGCGGGAGCGTCAGCTACGACGTCAACATTCGACCGGCGGCGCTCCCCCCGCGCGACGAGGCGTTACGGCTGGTCGAGCGGCGGATCGCGCATTGCGACCTGGTCAGGGCCAGCCGCGACGACATCGACTGGCTCTTTCCGGGCGAGGCGCCCGACGACCTGGCGGCCCGCTGGCGCTCCGGGGGTACCCGGCTCGTGATCGTGACGGACGGCGCGGACGGGGCCATCTGCCATGGCGACCAGGGCTCCATCCCGATCTCCGGAAGGCCCGTAGCGGTCGCCGACACCATCGGCGCCGGCGACACCTTCATCGCGGGCGTCCTGGCGATGCTGGCCGCGCGCCGGAGGCTCGGCACCGACCTGAAGGCACTTGCCCGCGCAGACATCGAATCGGCGCTGGATTTCGCGGCGGGCGTCGCCGCCGAGACCTGCACGAGGCCGGGCTGCGACCCACCACGCCGCTCGGCGCGCCCACGGTAGGGCTCCCCGGTGTCGACCCGCCGGGCAAACCGAGGTTCGCTGAGACGCGGCCGAGGGCGCCTCGAGAGCAGCGCCACCGTTCGACAAGCCAAAGGCCCGGACTTTCGACGATCGCGGAAGGGCTCCGGTAAACAATGACCGGCAGTCTGCCATCGCAATTTTTCGGGAGACGCCATGCCGGCCGACCATATCGACGAGGCCAAGTCCGGCGCGGCGGCAGCCATCGGGAGACATCCGCTCCGGCTCCTCGGCTCACCCCTCGTCTGGCTGGTGCTCTTCCTGGTCGCGGCGGTGCTCGCGCTCAGCCTGCCGCTGCGGCTGCCGCTCGGCCCGAATGCCTGGGACACGGCCGTCTATCTCGACGCCATCCAGCGGGTCCGGACGGGACAGATCCCCGGAATCGACTTCTTCGCCCCGGTCGGTCCGCTCAGCTATGTGCTCGCGGCCGGCCTCGACGCCCTGTTCCCGCATGCGCAGCCGATGCTGCTGGTGAACTGGGCGCTGCTGCCCGTGCTGCTGCCGGCCGCAGCCGTGCTGGTGTCGGAAATCAGGGACCGCCGTCTCGCGCTCGCCGTCCTGCTGCCGTTCCTGCTCTTCGCCACGCTGCCCATCAACCTGCACTCGCTCTATCCGATGCCCGGCTTCGACGGATACGGCCACTACAATCGCCATGTCGCGTTGCTGCTCTACCTGTTGATCGCCACCCTGCTCTTCGTCCGGCGCCGGACTGTCGCGGTCGGACTCGTGGCGGTGCTGATGCTGACCCTCTTCCTGGTGAAGATCACCGGGGCGGTCGCGGGCGCCGGCCTCGTCGGTTATGCGATCCTGGCCAGACGGCTGAAGCTGCGGGACGCCGTTCTGGCGGCGGCGCTCGTCATCGGAGCGCTCGGCCTGCTGGAGCTCGTGAGCAGGGTGATCTCGGCCTATCTCGAGGACATCCTGATCCTGCTGCGGATGAACACCGGGGCGCTGCTGCCGCGCTTCCTGACCGTCGCCTCGGTCAAGTTCAACGTCGTCGCACCCTGCGCGCTGCTGATCCTCACGCTCGGCTTCGCGGCCTGGCGCGACGGCCGGCTCTCGAGCCTGGCGGGCCTGCGCGCGACGCTCGCCTCGCCGCTCGGCTGGCTGGTGGCAGGACTGGCGGCGCTCGCCTTCTTCGAAACGCAGAATACCGGCTCGCTCGAATTCATCGGGCTCTGGCCGATCCTGCTGGCCCTCATCCTCCAATGGCGCCATCGGCGCGACACGCTCAGGCCCCTCGTGCTCGTCCTGACGCTCGCCTGCGCCCTGCCGAGCCTCATCATCTATGTCGAGAGAGCGGCGCGCGCCATTCTCGGGACGGCTGCGCATGTCGCGCTCAACCTGCCGGCGCTGGGCCCGCTCGGCCGCGTCACCGTGAAGGCGGACCTCGCCTCACGGGCCACCGGCATGCTCGACTATTACGCCGACCATCAGGACAGCTATCGCGAGCTCGCCCGCCGCAATCTGTCGCCCTCCCACATGCTCGCCTCCGAGATCGACTATCAGGCACTCTGGCTGATGGAGGTCCAGGAGGGCGTCGTCGCCCTGAAGGCGTGGGAGGAGGCCAACGGACGCAAGCTCGACGGCGTCTTCACGCTCGACTTCGCCGACCCCATCAACCGCATCCTCGACCGAACGCCGACGCGCGCGGTTCCGGTCGGCATCGACCCGACCCGCAGCATGCCGGACGTCAGCCCCCGCATGCTGGCGGAACTCGCGCGCACCGATGCCGTGCTCATGCCGAAATGCCCGCCGACGACGGCCCGGCAGGCGATCGCGGAGCATTTCGCACCCGCCCTCGCCGGACGCCGGCTCGTCGCGCTCGCGCCGTGCTGGGACATGTATCTTCGGCCCTAGCCCGCCACCTGCCCGGCCTCCCAGCCGAGAATGGCGCGCTTGCGTGTCAGACCCCAGTGATAGCCGGTGAGCGCGCCCGACTTGCCGACGACGCGATGGCAGGGCACCACGAAGGAAATCGGGTTCTTGCCGACGGCGGCACCGACGGCGCGCGCGGCGCTGGGCTTGCCGATCCGGCTCGCGACCTCGCCATAGGTCGTGGCACAGCCGACCGGAATGCGCAGCAGCGTCTCCCAGACGCGGACCTCGAAATCGGTGCCTATCAGAACGACGCGCAGAGGCGTCTGCGGCGACCACGCCAGCGGATCGAAGATGCGCCCGGCATAGGGCGCCGTGACCGCGGGATCGAAGCGGTAATCGGCATGGGGCCAGCGCCGCATCATGTCCGCGAGCGCCTCGGCGCGCCCTCCGACGGCCTTGCCGCCGTCGAGCTCGGTCGAGACCCAGCCGAGTCCGGCCAGGCCCCGCGGCGTCGCCACGATCAGTGCCTCGCCGAAGGGCGAGGGATGGAAGCCATAGGAAAGGGTCAACCCTTCTCCTCCGAGCTTCCATTCGCCCGGCGACATCGCCTCGTGAGCGACGAAGAGATCGTGGAGCCGGCCGGGCCCCGAGAGACCGACCTCCAGCGCCGTGTCGAGCACGCTGGCGGACGCCGCGAGCAGGTTCTTGGCATTGTCGAGCGTGATCGCCTGCAGGAAGGCCTTGGGCGTGAGGCCGCACCAGCGCCTGAACAGGTGGTGGACATCCGTCGGCGTCGCACCGGCAGCCTCGGCGATCGCCTCGATCGTCGGCTGGCCCCGCCATTCGCGGGTGATATAGGCGAGAATGCGCCGGACCGTATCGTAGTCGGAACCGGGAAGCGGCGCAGGAAGCTCGGCTTCCGGCGGCACCGACAGAGCGGCACGGGCCAGCAACGCCCCCGAGAGCCGCGCCGGTGCATCCTGAGAAATTCGGGTCATGGTGTCCATCATCGCCTCGCCATGCCATGTCATGATGCCAGACTAACGGGTCCGACGGCACGGCCCCACCCGAAACCTGTCACGGCCGGCGGACGCCCGACCGGCGCGAGGCGGGGAACCACCTGACATTTCGCGCGTTTTCCTGCAGTTTGTTTCGTATCCGCCATCAGGAGTTCCTGCGATGAGCCTCCGGCATCTCCGCCTTTCCGTCCTAGCCGCCGCCGCTCTCCTCGGATCGCAGGCTCCCGTCTTCGCCCAGTCCGGGCCGCCGGCCGGGCGCCTGAGCTGCCAGGTCGGCAGCGGGGTCGGGCTGGTGGTCACGTCGCAGCGCCCGATGGACTGCCGCTTCCAGCCGCGTCGCGGCCCGCTGCAGCGCTATACCGGCGTGGTCCGCAATTTCGGGCTCGACCTCGGAACGATCCGCGGCACGACGATGAGCTGGCGGGTCTATGGCCCCTACGCCCGCACGCCTCTGGGCGCCCTGAGCGGTCGCTATGGGGGAGCGACTGTCGGAGCTTCCGTCGGCGCCGGAGCGTCCGGCAATATCCTGGTGGGTGGCCCCGACAACGCCGTCACCCTCCAACCCCTCTCGATCCAGAACGCGCGTGGAATCAACCTCGCGATCGGCGTCACCGGCTTCGAGCTCAGCTACGTGCCGCCGCGCCGCCGCTGAGCGCCGGCCGGCCCGCGTTCGGGCTTACCGTTTCCTAACCTTGATAGCGCAAATTTGACGAATACAGGCGCGGCATCCGGGTCCCGCCCTGCTGCGAGACGGAACATCGGTATCCTTGCGACGTTCCTTTCCCGCAACGGAGTAACCCGGAGACAGGTGAGAGAGCCGGAACGATGTCTGGTATTCGCGTGCTGATTGTCGAAGACGACCCGTTCATCGCCATGGACATCGAGTCCGCGGTGGCGGATCAGCTCGGCGACAAGGCCGAACTGATCGTGGTCGAATCGATCGCTGAAGCGAGGAAAGCCACGTCGACCGGCCTCTCCTGCGCGCTGCTCGACGTGGATGTCGTCGACGGCAAGACGTTCGACATCGCCGCCAGCCTCCTCAGGCGCGGCACGCCCTTCGCCTTCGTCTCGGGCTCCGCTCCGGGCGATCTGCCCGATCCGCTGCGCAAGGCGCGTTTCCTGCGCAAGCCTTTCTCGGCGAACGAGGTCGTGGCTTTCGTCCGCAGCGCCGTCGCGCCGGCGGACGGTCGGGGCCAGCCGGTCAATCCCGCTTCGGGAAGCGCAGCGTAATCCGGGTACCCGGGCGCTCGGCGCCCGGATTCAGCGGTTCCGTGGTCATCGTCGCGCGCATGCTGCGCAAGAGGCTTGCGATCACGGTCTGCCCCAGCCCCTTGCTGGCTGCGGCATCGGGCTGCATGCCGACGCCGTCATCCTCGACCCGGATCGTGACGCACGCATTCTCCTCGTCCGATAGCTCCTGCTCGAGCCGGACGACGATATGCCCGGCGATGCCTCCGGGAAAAGCATGCTTGATGGCGTTGGTGACGAGCTCGTTGACGATGACGACGTAGGAAATCGCGTCCCGGCCCGGCAGCCGGATCGCGTCCATCGCCAGGTCGATGCGGACCGGGCGGCCGTCGGCCGCCTTGCCGATCTCCGCGAGCAGATCCTCCATATAGGGGCGGGCCTCGATCTCGTCGGTGTCGATGTCGAGCCGCAGGCGGCGCTGCCCGGCGGCGATCGCCTGGATGCGAGCCTGCGCTTGCGCGAGCGCCGCGCGCACCGCCTCGTCGCGCGACTGGCGCGCCTGCACGTTGAGCAGGGCCGACACCATGGCCAGATTGTTGCCGACGCGATGGTTCACGTCCTTGAGCAGCGCCTCGATGCGCATGCGTTCGCCCTCGAGCTCGCGCGTGCGCTCCGTGACGACCTGCTCCAGCTCGGCGTTGCTCATGGCCAGAAGGGCGCTGCGCCGCTGACGGGTGCGGAGCTGCATCCAGGCGGCGAAGGCGAGACCGGAGAGCGCGACGATGATGCCGAAGGACGCCTGAAGACGCCGCCGCTCCTCGGCGCGGCCGAGCGCGACGAGGCGAATGTTCTCAGCGTCCTGGATTCGTTGCACGCGGTCGCGAAGCGACTCCATCGTCGCGATGCCGTTGCCGCCGCGCATGATCGCGATCGCCTCGTCGCGCCGGCCGGAGCGAGCGAGCGTGATCGTCTCCTCGAGCTCCGCCAGCTTGACACGACTCTCCGACCGCAGGAGCGCGACGTTCCGGCGCTCGGCCGCGTCCTGATCCATGAGCGCTTCGAGTCCGTCGAGCTCCGGCAAGGCGGCGGCCCGCCCCTTCTCGAACGGATCGAGATAAACGTCCTCTCCCGTCAGGAGATAGCCGCGCTGGCCGGTTTCGGCGTCGCGCATATGTCCCAGGAAGCGCTCTGCCCTCTCGCGGATGTCGATCGCACGGGAGACCTCGACCGCGCTGTGCTGCGCTTTGGTGTTGATCCATGTCGCCAGCACGACGGCGACGGCGACGACGCCGATCGCGACGATGGTCGTGGTCGCGGAGCGCACGCGCGCGCCGATCCGCGGAAACGGAAGAGGAATCCGGCCGCTGCGCCTTACCTGCGAGGGCATGGGCACCGTGTCGACATGCCGCCGACGGCAAGCCGCCGAGAGCGGCCGCGCTCAGCCCTCATCGGCATCGTCCTCTCCCTGCCCGGCAAGAAGCTGGCGGCCGAGCACCACGCCCGCCAGCACGACACCGCCCAACAGGACGGCCCGCCAACCGACACGCGAGCCCAGGAGCTGGACGGCGACGGGAGCCGCCGCGAAGGCGGCCGTGGCCACCGGGCGGGGCGGCCTGCGCCGCCCCTTGACGACGAGGGCGGCGCAGAGGGCCGCGAGCGCCGCGACCAGAAGCCCACCGGCGATCCAGAGGCTCGCCGCGACGGGCCCGTAATGCAGTGCGAGCACGACATGCAACGCATGCAGTGCGTAGCCGCAGGCGCACAGCACCAGCAGCGCGGCGAATGCGAGCAATCCGCAGATGACGACATTGCGCCTGACCACGCCGGCGATCTCCGACGCGATGAGCGCTCCCAGCCCCCCGAACATGTCGTCAGCGGGCTGACAGGAAGCCGACGAACAGGCCGACCGCCGCCGCGATACCCAGGGCGCGCAACGGCCTCTCCTGGATTTCCTTCACGATCAGCTGCTGGAGGTCCGTCGCCTGCTCGCGCGCGACGTCGGCCATCCTGTCGGTGTCGACACCGACCGACTTCAACGTCTCGCCCACGCTCGCCACGAACTCCTCGGCTCCCCGGACAAGATCGTCCTTGGACAGTCCGGCCTGCCGGCCGGCGGCGACCGCCTCGTCGGTCATCTCCTCCGCCGCGGCAGCGGCAGCGCCCCTGGCACGCTTCACGGCCGCACCAGCCTGACGTTTCGCTGAAGTCGTGGTGGCCATCGCCTGTCGTCCCCTAGCTCGAACATCGCCGCGAGGCGGCAATCCCATCGACGCGCGCCAAGCGCGCCTCCCCGGAGCAACGCATCTGCGAGGCCCCGGTTCCGTCCGTGTCGTCGCTTACGCGGCGACGGCGGTGGCAGGCCCCTCGCCCGGCTCCTCCGGCTGCGACTGCGCCTTGCGGTAGCGGGCGAACTCCTCCTGCGCCACCATGGCGACGAGGAGGATCGGTGTCGAGAGCACAGCGCCAATCGGGCCCCAGAGCCAGAGCCAGAAAATGAAGCCGATGAAGACGAGGAACGGCGAAACCGTCAGCCTGCGGCCGACGAAAACCGGCGTGATCGCGTTGCCCTCGACGAGGTGGAGTACATAGTAGAGCGCCGCCGGCCAGATCGCCGCGAAGAGCGAGGGGGCATCCAGAAGGGCGCCGGCGAAGAGCAGAACCGTCACGATAATCGGCCCGACGAAGGCCAGATAATTGAGGACGAAGGCGAGCACGCCCCAGAAGACCGGGAAGGGCAGCCCCGCCAGCCATGCCACCGCGGTCGTCAGCACGCCCATGCCGAGATTGATGATCGTCACGAGGCCGAAATACCGCGCCGCCCGGGTCTCGATCTCATCGAAGAAGACACCCGCCGAGCGGCGCGCGCCGCGGCCGAGGCACAGCCGCAGCAGCCGCGCCTTGAGGTGACGCCGGGTCGCCAGCCAGAAATAGACGGTGGCGACGAAGATCAGCAGCCCGCCGGCGACCGTCGAGGACGACATGGCGATGTCCATGACGGGATTGCCCTGCGAGACACTGAGCTCGACACCCGTCTTGCCGGTCAGGGTCCCGAGCGCGTGTTTCGCGTCGTCCATGAAGGCGAAGACGCCGCGCAGCTTGGACTGCAGCGCGCCCATCATCTCCGGGAAGCGGTCGCTCCAGCCGGCGATCGGCACGGCGAGCAGCACGAGAGCGGCCAGGATCAGCGCCAGGAACGCGAGCACCACCATGCCCGCCGCGAGATGCTGCGGCACGTTGCGACGCACGAGCCAGTCGACGACGGGACCGAGCACGAGACCGAAGATCACCCCCGCGGTGATCGGCAGGGAGATGACCTTGGTCAAGGAGAGGGCCGTCGTCGCCAGGATGACGAAGATGCCGACGATGGCGTAGCGCAGGATGAGATCGTGCTCAAAGGGCGTGACGTCGCCTTGCGTGTCGTCCGCCTCCACCTCGAGCTCCGGCTCTGGCACGTAACGCGGAAAAGGCCTCCAGGACGAGGTCGAGAGCATTTCACGGGTTCCAACGCGCGAACCGCGCCCCCCGGCGCGCCGGAACGATAACCAGCCGGACGAGCCAAATGTTCCGGCCGTCAGTGCGCCTCGTCCCAGTTCGCCGCCGCGCGGGCCTCGACGACCAGCGGCACCCTGAGCTGCACGGCCGGGTGAGGCGCCTCGACCATGACGCCGCGGATCACCGGCAAGGCCTTCTCGACCTCGGCGTCCGGCACCTCGAAGACGAGCTCGTCATGGACCTGCAGGAGCATGCGGGCCTCGAGCCTGGCGGCGGCGAGCGCGCCCTCCATGCGGATCATGGCGCGGCGGATGATGTCGGCGGCGGAGCCCTGGATCGGCGCGTTGATCGCCTGACGCTCGACGAAGGCCCGCTCGGAGGGGTTCTTCGAGGCCACCGCCGGGAAATGGCAGACCCGGCCGAAGATCGTGGTGACGCTGCCATGGGCACGCACATGGGTCTTGGTCTGGTCCATGTAGTCGCGGATGCCGGGGAAGCGCTCGAAATACTTCCGGATATAGGCCCCCGCCTCCTCGCGCCCGATGCCGAGCTGGTTGGCGAGGCCGAAGGCCGAGATGCCGTAGATGATGCCGAAATTGATCGCCTTCGCCCGCCGCCTGACCTCGCTCGGCATGCCGGCGACCGGCACGCCGAACATCTCGGAGGCGGTCATCGCGTGGATGTCGATGCCGTCGGCGAAAGCCTGACGAAGCTGCGGAATGTCGGCGATATGGGCGAGCAGCCTCAGTTCGATCTGGCTGTAGTCGGCCGAGATCAGCTTGTGGCCCGGCTCGGCGACGAAGGCCGTCCTGATCTTGCGGCCGGCCTCGGTGCGGATCGGGATGTTCTGGAGATTGGGCTCGGAGGAGGAGAGCCGGCCAGTCGTGGTGGCCGCGAGCGCGTAGGACGTATGGACGCGATGGGTCTGCGGATTCACGTAAGCCGGCAGCGAATCCGTATAGGTCGATTTCAGCTTGGCGAGCTGCCGCCATTCCAGGATTTTCGCGGGCAGCGGATGCCCCTGCTCCGCGAGATCCTCCAGCACGCCGGCGCCGGTCGCCCACTGGCCCGTCGCGGTCTTCTTGGCGCCCGCCAGCCCCATCTTGCCGAACAGGATATCGCCGAGCTGCTTCGGGCTGCCGATCGTGAACTTCTCGCCGGCCAGCTCGTAGATCTCGTCCTCGAGCCGCGCCAGGCCCTGGGCGAAATCGCCCGACAGCCGGGACAGGATCTGCCTGTCGATGGCGATGCCGCGGCTTTCCATCCGGGCCAGCACCTCGACCAGCGGCCGCTCCAGCGTCTCGTAGACGGCCGTCTTGCGTTCGGCAACGAGCCGCGGCTTCAGGACGCGCCAGAGCCTCAGCGTGACGTCCGCGTCCTCGGCGGCGTATTCGGTGGCCTTCTCGAGCGCGACCTTGTCGAAGGTCACCTGCGCCTTGCCGGTGCCCGCCACCTGCGCATAGGGAATCGTCTCGTGGCCGAGATGGATCTCCGAAAGCCGGTCCATGCCGTGGCTGTTGCTGCCGGCATCGAGCGCATAGGAGATCAGCATGGTGTCCTCGACCGGCGCCACCTCCAGCCCATGGCGCCGCAGCACGAGCAGGTCGTATTTCAGGTTCTGCCCGATCTTCAGGACGCCCGGAGCCGACAGCAGCGGCTTCAGCAGCGCTACCGCCTCGGCGAGCGGGATCTGGCCCTCGACCAGCCCGCCCCCCAGTAGATCGGTCGCGTTGCCATGCTGAAGCGGAATGTAGCAGGCCTCGCCGGGCGCGACCGCCAGCGAGATGCCGACGAGATCGGCCTGCATGGCGTCGAGCGAGTTGGTTTCGGTGTCGAGGGCGACATGTCCGGCGTCGAAGGCGCGCTCGATCCAGCGCTTCAGCACCGCCGGATCGCGCACGCAATCATAACGCGACCGGTCGATCCTGGCGGCAAGCGCCTCCGCCTTGCGGGAGGCAGCGAGATCGGAGGCTTTCGTCAAACCGTCGGGCGCCGCCACGGCCGCAGCGGCGAGGGCAGGTTCGCCGGAGGCGACAGCGGCGGCCGGCACGTCATCGGCCGCATCCGCTCCGGCGTAGAGCGCCTTCAGCTCGGCCGCGCGCGAGCCACCCGGCGCGAGCGCCGGATCGGGATCGACCGCCGCGACATCGGCCTCGTAGGCCTCGGCGACGCGCTTGGTGATGGTGGTGAACTCCATCGCCTTCAGGAAGGCGATGAGCCTGGCCGGGTCCGGCTGCGCCAGCGTCAGATGCGAGAGCGGCGTCTCGACCTTCACGTCGTCCACGAGGCTGACGAGCTTGTGGGAGATGCGGACCTTCTCGACGACCTCGGGATTGGTCAGCGTCTCGCGGCGCTTCGGCTGCTTGATCTCGCCGGCGCGCGCCAGCAGCGTCTCCAGATCGCCGTATTCGCCGATGAGCTGCGCGGCCGTCTTGATGCCGATGCCGGGCGCGCCGGGGACGTTGTCGGTGGCGTCGCCCGCCAGCGCCTGAACGTCGGTCACCTTGTCGGGCGTGACGCCGAAATACTCGACCACCTCGGGCTCGCCGATGCGGCGCTCGGCCCGGAAGCCGGCGCCCTTCTTCTGGTCGCCGGAGGCCGGATCGTACATGGCGACGCCCGGACGCACGAGCTGCATCAGGTCCTTGTCGGCCGAGACGATCAGCACGTCGGCGCCGGCCTCGCGGGCCTGCCGCGCATAGGTGGCGATCAGGTCGTCGGCCTCGTAGACGTCCTGCTCGACCGGGATCAGCCCGAAGGCGCGCACGGCCTCCCGCATCAGCGGGAACTGCGGAACGAGATCGGCCGGAGGCTCGGAACGGTTGCCCTTATAGGCGGGGTAGATCGCCTTGCGGAACGAGTTCTCCGACTTGTCGAAGACGATGGCGAGATGGGTCGGCCTGACGCCGAGCACGCCCTCGCGCACGAACTGGAACAGCTTGGTGGCGAAGAGCCTGACCGCGCCCGAGGGCAGCCCGTCCGAGCGGGCATTGTATTTCCGGTCCTGGTTGATCGACTGGAAATAGGCGCGAAAAATGAAGTTCGAGCCGTCGACCAGGAAGAGATGGTCGCCGGGCTTCAGGTCCGGGGCTGCGGAGGTCTGGGCTGTCTCGCTCATGGCGCGGACCATAGGCGGGCCGCGCCGGCCGGTCCATCGGCGGCGCGCGACGATTCGCAAGAAGCTGTCAGGAATGTCGCCGCAAGCCGGAAAGGGCGCGGGAAACCCTCTCCCGGAGGGAGAGGGCAGGGTGAGGGGTCGGCCGTCGGACGCTTTGGCCGTGACCTCACCGTTGCTGCGGTGAGGATGAATGCAACTGGTCCAAGGGCCTACACCTCACCCCTGCCCCTCTCCTTATAGGAGAGGGGTTTCCCGCGGTTCCAGCACTTACTTCGTAATCGCGTCGACCTCGGCCAGCTCTTCGGCCGTCAGCACCCATTCCGCCGCCTTGACGTTGGCTGCGATCTGCTCGGGCTTGGTCGCCCCCGCGATCACGCTCGACACCACGGGCTGCGCCGCGAGCCAGGAGAAGGCGAGCTCGACCAGCGTCTTGCCACGCGCCTCGACGAAGGCGGTCAGCGCCTCGATCTTCGTCCAGTTCTCCTCGCTGAAGATCTGGCCGGCGCGCTCGGGCAGCTTGGTGAGCCGCGCGCCCTCGGGCATCGGGGCGTTGCGCCTGTACTTGCCGGTCAGCGCGCCGTTGGCGAGTGGGAAATAGGGCAGCAGGCCCATGCCGAAATGGCCGATGGCCGGGATGAGATCCTTCTCCGCGCCGCGCTTGAGCAGGCTGTACTCGTCCTGCGCCGAGGCGAAGCCGCCGATCCTGAGATCGCGCGCCGTCCATTGCGCGTCGGCGATCTGCCAGCCCGGCATGTTGGAGCAGCCGATATAGCGAACCTTTCCGTCCGTCACGAGGTCTTCCAGCGCGCGAAGCGTCTCGTCGATCGGCGTCAGCGGGTCGGGCTGATGGAACTGGTATAGGTCGATCCAGTCGGTCTTCAGGCGCGTCAGCGATTCCTCGACGGCGCTCATGATGTAGCGACGCGAGCCGCCGATGCCGCCATGGAACATCTTCATGCCGAATTTCGACGCCAGCACGATGTCCTTGCGGCGCGCGCCGAGCACCTGGCCGAGACAGGTCTCCGACCCGCCCTTCTCGCCATAGATGTCGGCCGTGTCGAACAGGGTGATGCCGTGCTCGATCGCCGCGTCGACGACCTTGCGCGTGGCGTCCAGGTCGATGCGCCCGCCGAAATTGTTGCAGCCCAGGCCGACGAGCGAGACACGAAGGCCGGAGCGGCCGAGATTGCGGAACTGCATGACATGGTCCTTTTGCGCGATGGCGCACAGGACCAGAGCCCGACCGGGGATGCAATTGCCCCGGCGGTCATCCGCGGGCTGCACGCGGCGCAGGGCCGCGACCGGCATTCCGCGGCCTTCGACGAAAAAGCCCGGCGCGATGGCCGGGCTTCGGAGACACTCCGCAAGGACGCGGGGCTTACGCCACCTCCGCCTTCACCTTCTGCGAGCGCTTGCGCTCGTTGGGGTCGAGGATCGCCTTGCGCAGGCGGATCGACTTCGGCGTGACCTCGACGAGTTCGTCGTCGTCGATCCAGGCCAGCGAACGCTCCAGCGTCATCCGGATCGGCGGGGTGAGGCGCACGGCCTCGTCCTTCGAGGTGGTGCGGATGTTGGTGAGCTTCTTGCCCTTGAGCACGTTCACCTCGAGATCGTTCTCGCGGGTGTGCTCGCCGACGATCATGCCCTGAT
>QFQY01000072.1 GCA_003248805.1 Chelatococcus sp.
TCGCTCTGAGCCAGGATCAAACTCTCAGATTTGATGAGTTTGTTCCGGCATCGCTGCGTATTGACGGAGTCATTGCTTGATCACCAAAGCTTTCGCTCAAGTAACCAGCGATGGCTCTTGTAAACGCAGCACACCGAAGTCTCGTTCGACTTGCCCGTAGGCAAGTCCGCAAGAACTTCGCCGTCCACGTTTCTCTTTCTGTCTTCAGTTTTCAAACAGCGTGGCACCACTCAGAGACAGGCTTGCGAACCGAGGTTGTCGGCTCAGAAGGCCCAGCGTTCCAGTGAAGCGCGTCGGAGAAGCGCCGCTCAGCGGCGGCGCCGTCTCGATGGGCGGGTTATAGGCGCCACCCACTCAGCATGTCAACGACCTTTTTGAAACTTTTTCGACACCGGCGCGGCGCCTGGCGGACCGGGCGCGCGTCGCGCGCGCACGCGTGAGAGAGCCCGGAAAACGGGGCGAATGCCCCCTCCCCCCGAAGGCGGATCATGCCCGGCTCGAGCGGCCGGCGCTCATGCGGAGGTCAGGCTCTCTCCGTCCCGGCGCGACACCGAACCGGCTCGCCGGTCGCTCTGACAAGGAGCAGTCGCCCTCAGCCGCACTCGGGCTGGTCGCGGTCGGTATGGATCGCCGCGACAGGCGCGCAGCAGCAATGGCAGCGCCAGCGCTGCGCCCGGATACCGGCGCAGACCGCAGCCTTATCTCGAGCGCAGGCAACGGGTGGCCGGCTCGCGAGAGCGGCCCGAGCGAGCGGGATATCGCCTCGGCAGGCGAAACGGGGAACGGAGGCGATAGCATCCTGCCAGCCGGCGCCTGCGGGATGGCCGTCATCGCGTTGCTTCGGCGGAATCGCGGGGGGCCGGCGTCCCGGAACCGGACGGGCTCGCGAGATCGCCCCGTGCCACGGCGCGCACGCGAAGCCGCAGCAGGGGCCCACGGACGATAGCCCGCGGCCGCCGGAACGGTCCTAGAGCACCGGCCCGAAAAGCGGAGCGCGGTTTTCGGTAAAAAAGCGATTAAAAATCAAAGAGTTAGAGTATCGGACTGAATACGATATTCAGTCCGATACTCTAGCCGGGCCCGGAATTCGTATCCTCGCCGCGCGCCCGCGCCCGGAGGACGAACTGCAGGTTGCGGAGATAGACGAAGACGCCGAAGCCCTGCCCGAGGATGAAGACCGGGTCGCGCCGATAGAGCGCGTAGATCAGCAGCAGCGCGCCGCCGCCGATCGAGAACCACCAGAACGTCATCGGCACGACCGAGCGGCCGGCCTTCTCGCTCGCCAGCCACTGCACCACGAAGCGCATGGTGAAGAGCCCCTGCGCGACGACTCCGAGCAGCACCCACCAGTCGATGTTGTTGACGAAGACGTCGTGGAAATAGCCCCCGACCATGTTCTGCAGATCGATCAGCATCACCTGACCTCCGCCTTGATGCGCGGCACGCGCTTGCGCCGCCGGATCAGCCACCAGACGCCGGCGAGATCCAGCATGCCGACCCAGAGCCGGTCGAAGAAGCCGTAATTGGAGACGCCGGACAGGCGCGGCCGGTCGCGAACATCGACATGCAGGACCTGGTAGCCCTCGCGCACCATCAGCGCCGGCATGAAGCGGTGCAGCGCATCGAAATAGGGCAGTGCGAGATAGGCCTCGCGGCGGAAACATTTCAGCCCGCAGCCGGTGTCGCGCGTGCCGTCCTTGAGGATGCGGCCGCGCACGCCGTTGGCGATCCGCGACTGCATGCGCTTGAAACCCGTGTCCTTGCGCCCGACGCGCTGGCCCTGGACCAGCCCGGCTTGCAGGCCGCCTTCGCGCAGCACCTCGACCATGCGCGGCAGGAAAGCCGGATCGTTCTGGCCGTCGCCGTCGAGCGTGGCGACGAGGGGAGCCCGTGCGTGGCGCACGCCGCTGCGCACCGCCGCGCTCTGCCCGCTGGACTGCTCATGCGTGACGATGCGCAGCCAGGGCCGCTCGCGCGCGAGCTCGGCGAGCGCCGCGTCGGTGCCGTCGGTCGAGCCGTCGTCGACGAAGACCGCTTCGAAGGGGCCGAGAGCCGCGCAGGCCGCCTCGATGTCGGCCAGCAGCGGGCCGACATTGCCGACCTCGTTGCGCACGGGAACGACGACGCTGAGGACCAGCGGCTGGGCAACGGTTTCGGTCACGGGGGTGTCGGTCAACGGAGCATCATCCGGAAAAACGGCGCGCAAACTGCGTCAGCGGCGCCGCGAGGGCAAGGGGAGCGAAGAAATGGCTCGCGGACCGGAGCAGGCCGTGCCGCGTGCGAGTGACTGGAGCATGGCTACGGCCGGGCATAGACGGCGATTTCCAGCCGGCGCCCGCCATTCAGGTTGAAACCCCTGAGCGTCGTCACCAGGCGCGGCTTCGTCGCCATGGCACCGATGGCGGCCTGGAAATCTGCGGAGAAGCGACTCTCGACGAAAGCGATGCGGCAGCCAGGCCCCGCGAGGAAGGCCGCCGCCTGCGCGCCGTCCGGCGCCATGGCGAGATCCGTGCCCGTGACGAAGACGAGGCTGGGCTCGCGATAGCCGACGGTGACGATGGCCGGATCGGTGCAGCCGACGGCGCGCGCCGCCTCCGCCAGGCGCGGCGACAGCTTCAGCGAGCGCAAGCTCTCGATGGCGAAGCCATAGACGCCGGCGCTCAGGAACAGGCTGGCCAGCACGCAGCGCCACAGCGCTCCTTCGAAATCCCACCGCCGGAACGCGGCGACGACGAACCCGGAGAGGACGAGCGCGACGAGCAGGAAAGGCAGCGCGAGATAGGGCAGCGTCCCGTCGAGCGACCAGTTCGCGCCGGCGATGACACCGACCAGGGCCAGCGGCACCAGAAGCACGAGCATCGCGGTCGCGACCGCCCCGCGCCGATTCCTGTCGATCCCGCTGTTGACGATGGCGAGCAGGAGCAGCGCCGTCACCGCCGGATAGAGAGGCAGGACATAGTGCGGCAGCTTGGTCGGCACCGCCTCGAAGACGATCCAGGAGGGCACGATCCAGGCCAGCAGGAACAGGATCTGCGGCTCCCTGCGCCGGACCCAGGCGAAGGGGATCGCCATGGCCGCGAAGGCGGCCGCCGGCCAATAGGTTCCGAAGAAAATCAGGAGATAGAGGCCGGGCGGGCCCCAATGCTTCTCCTGCCCTTCGGCGACCTTGCCGAGCATGTCCTGCCCGACGCTCTCGGCGAAGAAGCTCCCCCCGGTCTTGATCGCGATGGCGACGAACCAGGGCAGCACGACGACGAGGCAGATCAGCAGGCCCCGACCGAAGCGGAGCGGCTTCAGCCAGCGGAAGCTGCGTTCGCTGGCGCTCAGCACCAGGATGGCGAGGCCCCAGATCATCGGCACGATCGGCCCCTTGATCAGCAGGCCGAGCGCCGTCGCGCCCCAGAAGACCAGCCAGTTTCGCGAACTCGGCACGAAGGCGAGCGAGCGCGTCCAGTCGAGCCAGCTGCGCGCCAGCGCTCCCATGCTCGCGACGGCGCAGGCGGTCAGCACCGCATCCGTCTTGGCGATGCGCGCCTCGACGCCGAGCAGCACGCAGGCCGCCATCAGCGCCCCGCCCAGCAGGGCGAGCGGCGGTGCGACGAAGGCGAGCAGCGCCCAATAGGTCAGCAGCACCGTCGCGATCGCGCCGACGAGCGACGGCAGGCGATAGAGCCAGATCTGCGTGCGGGCCTGCGGCACGCCGAGCGCCTCGCCGGCAGTGACGGCGGCGCTCTGAAGCCAGTAGATGCCGACCGGCTTCTTGTGCCGCGCCTCGTTCTGGAAGCGGATGTCGACGAAATCGCGCGTCTCCAGCATCTGCTTGCTGGCCTGCGCGAAGCGCGGCTCGTCGCGATCGAGCGGCTGGAGCGTCGCAAAGCCCGGCAGGAAGGCGATGAGCGAGATCGCCAGCAGCAGCGCGCAGGCGCGCGCATGGCTGGCGGAAGCCAGTCGCGAGAGCCTGTCGAGCGCGGGCGTGAGCGAAACCATGATCCATCCAAGCGGGCCGCCGGCCGCGTCCGTGGTGAAGCCGCGAGCGGCGATCTCCGATCCCGGCACCGAAGGAGGAGCCGGACGCCCGGATGGCGGGCCTTTCGGGCGCGATCAAGGCAGCGACGGCACCTGCGCGCGCCCGCTGGCCGGCGCGGGTGTACGCCGGCAGGCCCCGCCGGGCAAGTCGACTCGCTCGACCGCGAGGCGTGTGGAGGCTACACCAGCCGGCGCCTCACCAGTCCAGGGCCCTCGCCGCCCCGACCCGCCGGAACCTCCCATGCCTCTGAAAAGCCTCTCGGACCTCGGTACCGATCTCGCCGCCGGCCGCCTCACCGCCTCCGGCCTCGCCGAGCAGGCGATCACGCGCGCAACCGAGGCGAGCGGCGAAGGCGCGCGCGTCTTCACCCGCCTCTACGTGGATCGCGCGCCGAAGCTCGCGGCGGCCTCCGATGCCGCGCGCGCCGCCGGGCTCGTCCGGTCGCCGATCGAAGGGCTTCCGATCTCGGTCAAGGATCTCTTCGACGTCGCCGGGGAGCCGACCCTCGCGGGCAGCGTCGCCCTCGACGACGCGGCACCGGCCGAGCGGGATTCCCCCGTCACGCGCCGGCTGCTGGCGGCGGGTGCCGTGCTCGTCGGCCGCACCAACATGACCGAGTTCGCCTTCTCGGGCCTGGGCCTCAACCCGCATTACGGCACGCCGCTCAACCCCTACGACCGCGCCACCGGCCGCATTCCCGGCGGCTCCTCCTCGGGCGCGGCGGTTTCGGTCGCGGACGGCATGGCGGCGGCCGCGATCGGTTCCGACACGGGCGGCTCCGTGCGCATTCCCTCTGCGCTCTGCGGCCTGACCGGCTTCAAGCCCACGGCCGCACGCGTTCCGCGTGAGGGCGTGCTGCCGCTGTCCACGAGCCTCGATTCCATCGGCCCGCTCGCGCCGACGGTCGCCTGCTGCGCGGCGCTGGACGCCGTGCTCTCGGGCAGCGACGCCCCTGCCCCGGCGGCGGTCCCGCCGGCGGCCCTGCGCCTGGCGGTCCCGACGACGCTGGTGTTCGACGGCATCGACGATGCCGTGGCGGCAGCCT
Source organism: Chelatococcus sp. (assembly GCA_003248805.1). Classification (GTDB taxonomy): domain Bacteria; phylum Pseudomonadota; class Alphaproteobacteria; order Rhizobiales; family Beijerinckiaceae; genus Allobosea. The sequence goes on from QFQY01000072.1 coordinate 5,073, forward strand.
TTGAGGCGACGATCGCCCTCCTCCGCGAGGCCGGGGCGCAGGTCACCGAGATCGCCGTCCCGGAATTCGCCGCCTTCGCGACGATCAACGCCAAGGTGAGCTTCGCAGCCGCCGAAGCCTGGCACTGGCACCGTGAGCTGATCGCCCGCGCGGGCGGCCGTTACGATCCACGGGTGGCGGTACGCATCCGGCGCGGCGCCGACATGCTGGCCGCCGACTACATCGAACTCGTCACGGCGCGCGCAGCCTGGATCGCGGAGGTCGAGCAGCGTCTCGCGCCGTTCGACGCGCTGCTCATGCCGACAGTGCCGGTCGTCGCGCCGGAGCTCGCGCCGCTGGAAGCGGACGACGCCCTGTTCGGGAGCACGAACCTGCTGATGCTGCGCAACCCGACGCTGATCAACTTCCTCGACGGCTGCGCCCTCTCCCTCCCCTGCCACAGGCCGGGCGAGGCCCCGGTGGGGCTGTCGGTCGCCGGTACGCGCGGGCAGGACAGCAGGATCCTGTCGATCGGCCTCGGCATCGAGGCTTTGCTCGCCGGAGCCGGGCGCGGCGCTCTCGCCGCGCGCTGAGGTCTCGGTTCAGACCGCGATGGCCATGCCGTCCCGCTGCGGGTCGGCACCGCCCGACCAGCCCTCGCCCTCGACCTTCACGCCATGCGGCGCGCCGAAGGCGAAGGACTGGTAGGAGCGTGCCACCGTATAACCCATCGCTTCCAGCTCGGCGGTGGCCCGGCGCTGGACGCGGTTGGAAACGTCGATCGTGTCGCTCAGGCAGACGATGCGCGGCGCCGCCACGGCCTCGGCCATGCTCATCCCGAAATCGACGACATTGCTGAGCGCCTGCGCCAGCGCCGGCACGATGAAGGTGCCGCCCGGCGCGCCGATCGCGATCACCGGCTTGTCGTCCTTGAAGACGATGGTCGGCGCCATGGCGCTGCCGCGCGCCTTGCCCGGCGCGATCGAGGCGGCCCGGCCGGGGCGCGGGTCGAACCCGCTCATCGTGCCGTTATACATGAAGCCGAGTCCCTTGGTGACGGCGCCCGAGGGCTGGCCGAGCGTATGCGTGATCGTCACCGCATTGCCCTCCTCGTCCATGACGCAGGTGACCGTGGTATCCGGCGGGTCCTTGGCGAGTTCGGAGCGCGGCACGCGCGCCTTCTCGCCGGCGCGGATGCGCGCGGCATGGCCGGCGGCGTGCTCCCGCGAGAGCAGCATGTCGATCGGCACGTCGACGAAATCGGGATCGCCCATATGGGCGTCCTTGTCGATCGTCATCCACTTCATCGCCTCGGCGAGAATGCGGATGTGCTCGGCGGAATTGTGCTCGAGCGTGGAAAGGTCGAACTCCTGCAGGATCTGCATGAGTTCGATCAGCGAGAGCCCGCCCGCCGCAGGCGGGTTTCCGGCGATCCTCAAACCCCGATACGCCCCCCAGATCGGAGCCTTCTCGCGAACCGTGTAGGCGGCCAGGTCGTCCAGGCCGATCAGCCCGCCCGATGCCGCCATGTCGGCGGCAATCTCCTGCGCGATCTCGCCGGTATAGAAGATGTCCGGCCCGGCGGCGGCGATACGCTCCAGCGTGCGGGCGAGATCGGGATTGGCGACGATGTCGCCCGGCCGCTTCAGCCGGCCGTCGGGATGGAAATAGATCGCCCGGCCCGTCTCGCTGAGCCGCAGCTTGTCCTCGGTGTTGACCTGCCCCGTCGCGCGCTGGTCGATCGCCCAGTAGTAGTGGACGTAAGGCCGCACGATGAAGCCTTCGCGCGCCTGCCGGATCGCCGGCGCCATCACGTCCTTCAATTCCATCGTGCCGAAGCGCGACAGGGCCTCGGCATAACCCTTCACATTGCCCGGCGTGCCCGCCGAGAGATGGCCGAGCTCATTGGCGTGGTCGTTGAGCAGGAAGACGAAGCCGTCGCGCGTCTGCCCGACGAAGCGGTCCGCCCACATCTCGGCCGTCGCCGCGAGCGGCGCCCGCGCCAGGAATTCGAGCACGGTATGGACGCCGCGCCGGGGCATGCTGATTTGCATCGCGCCGAAGCCGCCGATCCCGCACATCTGCGGGTCGACGACGCCCTGGCTGAAGGCACAGGCGATGGCGGCATCGACGGCGTTCCCGCCCCGCCGCAGGATCTCGGCACCTGTTTCGGCGGCCTCGGGCTGTGCCGCGACGATCATTCCGCGCATTGTTTTGTCCTTGCTTGCGAGCCGGTCAGAAACCGCCTGCTGCGATCGCTTCCAGCGCCGTCATTCCGGGTCTGCGCTTCGCTTGCCCGGAATGACGGCGCTGAACATGTCAATGCAGCTCGTTCTTGAAGAACTGGCCGCCGCGCATGATCGCCCGCAACGCCCGCCCGTCGTTCTGGAACAGCGTGGCGTCCTTCGTGGGATCGCCGTCCACGACGAGCAAGTCCGCATAGGCGCCGGGGACGAGCGCGCCGATCTCGCCCTCCATCCGGCACAGCTTCGCGGCCGTGCTCGTCGCCGAGGCCAGGACCTCGGGCAGCGGCAGCACACTGGCGCGCAGCTCGAACTCCAGCGTCTGGTATTTCTGGAGCTGGCCGAGAAGGTCCGAGCCATAACCCATCGGCAGCCCGGCATCGCGCATGTAGGACAGCGACTCGAGGCCGCCCTTGCGCACCGTCTCGATCTTCGCAGCCGATTCCGGCCTGAGGCCGAAGGCGGTACCCTCGCGCGCCAGTCCCTCATAGGCCGCGAGCGTCGGCACGGCGAAACAGCCGGCTTCGGCCGCCTTCCGGGCCGTCTCCGGCTGGATCAGGTTGCAGTGTTCCAGCGAGTGGACGCCACACTCGACCGCGCGCGCGATCGCCTTGTCGGTGTAGAGATGGGCGGCGACATAGGTGCCGGCATTCTCCGCCTCCTCGACGGCCGCGCGGATCTCGTCGCGCGAGAAGCCCAGCGCGTGGATCGGATCGTTCGGCGAGGCGACGCCGCCATTGGCCATGATCTTGACGAAGCTCGCGCCGGCGCGAAGCTGCTCGCGGGCGGCGAGGCGCACCGCGTCGACCCCGTCGCAGAGCTGGCCGATCTGTCCGATCCGCCCGGCATAGAGCGGGCGGGTGTCGGAGCGGTCGCGCGGATCGGAATGGCCGCCCGTCTGGCTCAGCGCCTTGCCGCAGATGATCAGCCGCGGGCCCGCGATCAGCCCCTCCTCCACCGCCATGACGAGGCCGAGATCGGCGCCGCCGAGGTCGCGCACGGTGGTGAAGCCGCGCATCAGCATCGCGTTCATGACGCGGCCGGTGCGAAGCGCGGCCAGGGACGGCGGCGTCAGGGCGTTGGCGACGCCGTTCACCACCGCCGAGACGACATGGACATGCATGTCGATCAGCCCCGGCATCAGCGTCCGGCCGCGCAGGTCGATGCGCGTCGCGCCCGCGGAGGTGATCGGACGATCCGAGACCTCGCGCACGCGGTCGCCCTCGATCAGCACCTCGATGCCGTCGACCAGCCTGTCATGCTCGGGGGCGAGGAAACGGCCCCCATGGAAGATCAGCTGGGTCATGACGGCACTCCGGAGGCAGCGAAGCAAGAAAAGAGAGAATTATTCTAAAGTTGCCGAAAAACGACACCCCGAGAACTCGGAAACACAGCTTTCACAGAAAAAACCACGGCGCAATTGCATATTTGCGATTTTATCCAATTGACTCGCCGGAGGGTGGCGGGTTGTCTTGCACCGCAGTTTCGAGGGAGGGCGCCCGCCTTGGCGGACGGACACGGTTCGATATCGGTGCCCCGTCCGAGCGGCGGCTTCACGGCCCTCTCGCGCTTCGTCGTGACGGCACTGATCAGCGTCGGGATCGTGCTCATGGTCGTGCCGCTGCTGATGACCGCCTATATGAGCCTCTTCGTCGACGGCGTCGTCACCTTCCCGCCGAGCGGCTACACCCTGTCCTGGTATGGCCGCCTCGCCGAATTCCCCAAATTCGGGCAGTCGCTGAGCACCAGCCTGAGGGTCGCCGGCACGGCGACGCTGCTCAGCCTGCTGATCGGCGTTCCCGCGAGCATCGCGCTGGTGCGCTACCGCTTCATCGGACGCGGCCTGCTCAACGTGCTACTGCTCTCGCCGCTCACGGTGCCGGGCGTCGTCATCGGCCTCGGGCTCTATGTGCTGATGGTCGATATCGAGATCCGGACCGAGGTGCCGCTGATCGGCTCCGACTGGGTGCTGATCCTGGCGCATCTGCTCATCACCACGCCCTGGGTCGTGCGGCTGTGCGTCGCCAATCTCGTGCAGCTCGACCGCTCGATCGAGGAGGCGGCCGCCAATCTCGGCGCTCCTCCCGGCCGCGTGCTCTGGAGCGTGACACTGCCGATGATGCGCCAGGGCATCGTCGCCGCCGCGCTCTTCGCCTTCATCGTCTCCTTCGAGAACATCGAGATGACGCTGTTCCTGATCAGCCCGGGAATGATCACCTTCCCGATCTCGGTGCTGCAATATCTCGAATATCGCTTCGATCCGCTGGTCGCCTCGGTCGTGGTGGTCCAGACCGCCGTCATCGCGCTGCTGCTGCTGGCGATCGATCGCTACGTCAAGCTGAGCAAGGTCGTCTGATGAACAGGGATCCCTACCTCCGCATCGAGGGCCTGACGAAGATCTACGGCGCGACCGCTGCGGTGCAGGACGTGAATCTCGACGTCGCGCAGGGCGAGATGGTCGTGCTGCTCGGCCCGTCCGGCTGCGGCAAGACGACGACGCTCAGGCTCGTCGCCGGCTTCGTCGAGGCGTCTAAGGGGCGCATCCTCGTCGAGGGCAAGGACTATGCGGCGCTCCCGCCCTATCAACGCGAGATGGGCATGGTGTTCCAGAGCTACGCGCTCTTCCCGCATCTGACCGTGGCCCAGAACGTCACCTTCGGGCTGCGCATGCGCAAATTGCCCAAGGCCGAGATCGACCGCCGGCTCGAGCAGACGCTCGAGATGGTGAAGCTGACCGCGATGGCCGAGCGCTATCCGCGCCAGCTCTCGGGTGGTCAGCAGCAGCGCGTGGCACTGGCGCGCGCGCTCGCCATCCGCCCCAAGGTGCTGCTGCTCGACGAGCCGCTCTCGAACCTCGACGCCAATCTGCGCCAGTCCGTCGCGCGCGAGATCCGCCAGCTCCAGAAGGCGGCCGGGCTGACCGCCCTGATGGTCACCCACGACCAGGACGAGGCCATGACCATGGCCGACAGGCTGGTGCTGATGAGCGAGGGCAAGGTCCAGCAGGTCGGCACGCAGGAAGAGCTCTACGAGCAGCCGCTGAACCCGTTCGTGGCGCGCTTCATCGGGCACAGCAACCTGATCGAGGGCGAACTGGTGGATGCCGACATGTTCCGGCTGCCCGGAGGAGACACGCTGAAACTCGCCTGCCGCTACGAGGCGCGCGGCCGGCATACGCTCGCGCTGCGGCCCGAGCGCGTGCGCCTGCACGGGCCGGCCGACGCGGAGGCGCCGCGCGCCACCGCCAGGGTCGAGGACGCGACCTATGTCGGCGGCCACATCGACTACCTCCTGACCTTCCCCGGCGGCGGCAGCTTCGCCCTGCACGAGCCGACCGGCATCTCAGGCGGGGGGCGCCGCGCCACGGGCGAGACCGTCGCGATCACCTGGGACGGCCTCAACGAACGCCTCTTCGATGCCGATCACGCCGCGGTGCCCGCGGCCCGGGCAGCCGCATGAGCGGTCAGCGGCTGCCAGCCAAATCCATATGACGAGGGGATTCCGATCATGACCGACGATTTCAAGCCGAGCCGGCGCCACGTTCTCACCCTGGCCGCCGGCGCCACCGCCGTGCCGCTGTTCGCCCCCGCGATCCTGCGGGCGCAGGAAGCGTCCGGACGCGTCGTGATGAGCACCTGGGGCGGCGACTACGCCAAGCTCCTGACGCAGAACATCGAGGACCCGCTGCTCAAGCCGAAGGGCATCGAGGTGGTGCAGGATGCCGGCACCGAGCCGACGCGCGTCGCCAAGTCGATCGCGCAGCGCCGCCTGCCGCGCGGCAGCGTCGACGTCATCGCGGTGCAGGCGCCCGCAGCCTACGACCTCGAGGACGCCGGGATGCTGGAGCCGCTCGACGAGGGCAAGGTGCCGAACCTGAAATACGTCCAGCCGACCTTCGCGACGCCCTACTCCATTCCGCACATCTACAGCCCGCAGGTCATCGCCTACAGCCCCGAGCGCGTGAAGGAGCCGCCGAAGAGCTTCTCCGATTTCACCAGCGAGCGCTATGCCGGCAAGGTCGGCATCCTCGACAACAGCTATATCTGGGTCGCCATGGCCGCGGCACTGAAGGAGCAGGGCGACCCCGGCAAGATCGCCGAGGTCAAGGCCACCATGGAAAAGCTCGTGAAGAGCGGCGCCAAGACCTACACCTCGACCGAAGCCTTCGCGCCGGGCATCAAGTCGGGCGAGATCGACGTCGGTCTGGTCTGGTATGCGCGTGTGCTGTTCTGGACCAAGGGCGGCGTCGAGATGAAGGCCGCCTTCCCGGCCGAAGGCTGCATGACCTATGTCTCCAGCATGGCGGTTCTCAAGAACGCGCCTAACAAGGCCGCCGCCTTCGCTTATATCAACGCGGCGCTCGAGCCAGCCGCGCAGCGCGGCTTCGCCGACAGCATGGGCTACCATCCCACCATCACCAACGCCGGGCTCGAAGGCGACGTCGCCAAGCGACTCGCCCTGCCCGAGGGCACGAAGCTCATCCCCGCCCCCTACCCCCGGCTCAGCGCCGTTCGCGACGACATGAACGACTGGTGGCGGCGCACGCTCGAGCGGCGCTGATCATGACGCGACGCCGGCCCGAGGGGCTCACCGCTTCGCTGCTGATCGGGCCGGCGACCATGGTCGTCCTGCTGTCGCTCGTGCTGCCGCTGGCGCTGCTCGCCCGCTACAGCCTGAACCGCTACGACCGCAGGACCTTCATGGTCGAGGCGTTCACGCCGGAGAACTATCTGCGCTTCGTCACGGACCCCTTCTACACGGGGGTCCTCTGGACGACCTTCAGCATCGCCATCGTCACGACGCTGCTGTGCCTCGTCCTCGGCTTTCCGATCGCCTACAAGCTGGCGCGCACGCAGAGCCGCTGGAAGTCGCTCGGCGTGCTGCTGATCATCCTGCCGCTCTTCATCGGCTCGACGGTGCGGGCGCTGGGCTGGATGGGCGTGCTGGCGCGCGGCGGCGTCGTCGATGCGCTCTACGGCGCGCTCGGCGGCCAGGGCATATCCCTGCTCTACACCTCCTTCGCCGTCTCCATCGGCATCCTCTCGATCAACCTGCCCTACATGATCCTGACGCTGCAGAGCGTGATCGAGGGCATCGACGCGCGCGTCGAGGAGGCGGCCGACAGCCTCGGGGCCTCGCCGCCGCGCCGGTTCTGGCATGTCGTGCTGCCGCTCGCCCTGCCCGGCATCGGCACCGGCGGCATCCTGGTCTTCATCCTGGCGATGAACGCCTACGCCACGCCCTTCCTGCTCGGCGGGGCGCGCTTCCAGATGATGGCGCCGATGCTCTACCGGGAGTTCGCGGTCAACAACAACTGGCCCTTCGCCGCGGCCATCGCCTTCATCCTGATGCTGACGACCCTGACGCTGACAGCCGTTTCCAGCCTTCTGGTCCAGCGCCGCTACCGCGCCCACTGAGGCCTTTGTCATGATCGAGCTTCCGTCCTCGCGCGCCCCGCTTCCGCAGTTCCGGCAGACCATGACGGGAGCCGCCGTGACGGAGCTGCGGCGACGCATCCTGTCCGGCGCGGTGGCCGCCGGCGAGGCCCTGCGCCAGGACGCGCTCGCCCGCGAGTTCGGGATCAGCCGCATCCCGATCCGGGAGGCCTTCCGCCAGCTCGCGGCCGAGGGCCTGGTGACGCTGCACCCGCATCGCGGCGCGGTCGTCACGAGCCTCTCGGCGGAGGACATCGCCGAGCTCTTCGACCTGCGCGCCATGCTCGAGCCGGACCTGGTGCGCCGGGCCGTCCCCTTGTTGAAAGAGGCCGACTTCGCCCGGGCCGAGGCGACCCTGGCCGCCTACGAGACCGCGATCCGCCATCACGACATCGACGCCTATGGCGAGCTCAACACCGAATATCACCTCTCGCTCTACTGGGCGGCCCGGCGGCCCCAGACCTTCGAGCTCGTGAGAATGCTGCTCGCCAACACGGACCGTTACACCCGCGTCCAGCTCGCGCGGTCTGACGAGGCGACCAGCCGCGCCATCCGCGAGCACGCCGCCCTGCTGGAGCACTGCCGGCAGCGCGACGCCGAGGCGGCGGCTCAGCTGACGCTCCAGCATGTCCTCGCCGTCAGGCAGGATCTGTTGCGGATGTCGCAGCCGGCACCGACGGAACCGCAGGAACAGCCGGCGGCGTGACGCCGGCAGCCATCTTCACGGACAGGAAGGACGACGAGAATGACGATTGGAGTGGGCGGGTCGAGCTTCGAGGCGGAGCTCGCGAAGCTGAAGCCGATGACGGACGGCATCGAGCCGATCTCGGTGAAGGAGTTCAAGGAGCGCATCGCGAAAGCGCAGGCGCTGCTGCGCGAGCAGGGCCTGCAGGCGCTCTATCTCGATACCTCGACGAGCCTCGCCTACTACACCGGCATCCAGCTCAACCTGACCGAGCGGCTGCATGGCGCGATCATTCCGGCAGAGGGCGAGGTGGTCTATCTCAGCCCGACCTTCGAGGAGCCGAAGACGCGCGAACTCATGAAGTTCGGCGACGACGTTCGCTGCTGGGAGGAGCATGAGGACCCGACCGAGCTGGTCGTCGATACCATTCGCAGCCTCGGCTACGAGAGCGGGCAGGTCGCGCTCGATCCGCATACGCCCTTCTTCATCGTCGACGGGCTGCGCAAGGCCGGCAACCGCTTCTCGTTCACCCACGGCAACACGATCACCGCCGCCTGCCGGCAGCTGAAATCGGCCGCCGAGATCGCCCTGATCCAGCGCGCCATGGACATCACCATGGAGGTTCACCGCGCCGCGGCCCGGGCGCTCCAGGTCGGCGTCACCACGGCGCAGGTCAAGATGTTCCTCGACCAGGCCCATCGCAAGCTCGGCATGACCTGGACGAGCGGCGCCGCCCAGTTCGGCGAGGCGACCGCCTACCCCCATGGCGTGCCCTATGAGCAGACGCTGCAGGAGGGCGACATGGTGCTGATCGACATGGGCACCAAGGTCGGCGGCTATCGCTCCGACATCACCCGCACCTATGTCTTCGGCGAGGCCACCGACCGGCAGCGCGAGATCTGGAACCTGGAGAAGAAGGCGCAGCTCGCCGGCTTCGCCGCCGCCAAGCTCGGCGCGCCTTGCGAGAACGTCGATTTCGGCGCCCGCGGCGTCATCGAGGCCGCCGGCTTCGGCCCCGGCTACAAGGTGCCCGGCCTGCCCCATCGCACCGGCCACGGGCTCGGCCTCGACGTCCACGAAGAGTCCTTCATGGTCAAGGGCAACAAGACGCCGCTCCAGGTCGGCATGTGCTTCTCGATCGAGCCGATGATGTGCATCTACGGCGAATTCGGCGTCCGCCTCGAGGACATCGCCTACATGGCGGAAGACGGCGCGCACTGGTTCACGGAGCCGGCGCATACCGTCGACGACCCGTTCGCCTACGAGGCCTGAGGCGCGCCGCGATCCGCGAGATCGGAATGGCCGGGGCGAACCCGGCCATTTTTCATCGTGGCACGCCGAAGACCGGCCGTGCGCGGGCATCGGCCCGGAGAGTGGAACGCGGCTTTCGAAAGAGCCGACGCTGAAACGAGCGGCTACAGCATCGCCTCGCCGCGCAGGACCGGCACGCAGGAGCCGCCGACGCTCGCGCGGAAACCGTCCGGCGTGTGCCAGGCCTTGAGATCGAGAAGGCTCCTGCGCCCCATCTCGACCCCTTGGGTCAACTTGAACTCCGCCATCTCGCCGCCGTCGAGCGAGAGCAGCAGTGCCGCGGTCGTCGCGCTCGCGCTCCCGGTGGCGGGGTCCTCCCAGGTTCCGCTCAGCGGCGCGAACATGCGCGCCCGGATCGCGGAACCGTCGCGCGTGTACAGGAACAGCGACAACCTGCCCTCCAGCGCGGGGGTCGCGTCGCGCAGACTCCGGAAAGCGACGATGTCCGGCGCGGCCCGGGACAGGGCCTCGGGCGCGACCTCCGCCAGCACGAAATGCACGCCGACCGAGGCGCGGACCGGCCGATGGGCGGCGGTCACGATCTCGTCCGGCCTCAGCCCGGCGCAGGCCGCGATGCCTTCGACCGGCATCTCGACTCCGAGCGAGAGCGGCTGCGGCGCGGCGATCGTCGCGCCCGCGACCTGCCCTCCTCCGTCGCGGACGACGCGCACCTCGACGAGACCCGCCTTCTCCTCGAAGAGCAGCACGCCGTCTCTGTCGCGGCCATGGCGGGCCAGCACGAAGGCCGTGCCGACATTCGGATGCCCGGCGAAGGGCATTTCATGCGTGCGCGTAAAGATTCGCACGCGCGCCGTATGCGCGGGATCGTCCGGCGGCAGGACGAAGGTCGTCTCGCTGTAGTTCATCTCGGCCGCCAGCGACTGCATCTCCGCGTCGCTCAGGCCGCGCGCGTCGGTGAAGACCGCGAGCTGGTTGCCGCCGAAGCGCTGCTCCGTGAACACGTCGACGGTCTCATAGGCATATCTGCGCATCTCGAGTTCCCCACCGCGCGGAAGGCGCGAGCCGGCTGCCTTGATGGCATCGATTGCGGCATCGCGATAATCAAGCTCGCAGATGCAATCGATCATCGCGAATGATCGCGCCCGGGAACAGAGCCCCTCGCCCGCCGGTTGCTCCTCGGACAGCGGAACGAGGACCAGCGCCATGAGCGATCACGAACGGACCCATCACGAGAAGACGCAAGACCATCCCGGCCCCGACACGCCGCGACGTCCGGGACAGCCGGGCGAGCAGGACCAGCACCGTCCGGGGCCGAGCCCGGATTCGGCCCATGCCACCGGCCCCCATGCGCCCTACACGGCGGATTCGGGCGAAGCGGCCGAGCGCATCAGGCAGGATGCGGCCGGCCAGTACGGCGCGGGCAGGACGAGCCCGAACAAGGACGGCCTGAGCAGCGCCAACCCGGTCGTGCTGTCGGAGGACGGCGATGCGACGAGCGGCAGCGGACACGGCCGCGACAGGGACGGCTCGAAGACGGCGCAGGACGGGTAGACGGCGCCAGACCGGCGCCGCGGCCTCTCACCACATGTCGAGCGCGACCCTCGCCTCGTCCGACATGCGCGACTGGTCCCAGGGCGGATCGAAGGTCATGTTGACCGTGACGCCGGAAACGCCGCCGACGGTGGCGACCGCGTTCTCGACCCAGCCCGGCATCTCCCCCGCGACCGGGCAGCCGGGCGCCGTCAGGGTCATGTCGATGGTGACGTGACGGTCATCGGCGATATCGACACGGTAGATCAGGCCGAGCTCGTAGATATCGGCCGGAATTTCCGGATCGTAGACCGTCTTCAGCGCCGCGACGATCTCGTCGGTCAGCCGGTCGATCTCCTCCGGCGGCAGCGAGGCGGCCTTGCCCAGCGCCGGCTCGTTGGGCTTGTAGGTGTCTTCCTTCATCACGATCGGCTCGTGGGTCATCAGGCCGGCTCCCGCTTGTCAGGCGAACAGGCTCTCGGCCTTCCGCAACGCCTCGACCAGGCTGTCCACCTCGTCCCTCGTGTTGTAGAGGCCGAAGGAGGCGCGGCAGGTCGATGTCACCCCATATCGTGCCAAAAGCGGCATTGCGCAATGGGTTCCGGCCCGCACCGCGACGCCGGAGCGGTCGATCACCGTCGCGACGTCGTGGGCATGGGCGCCCTTCATCTCGAAGGCGACGATGGCGCCCTTCTCGCGGGCCTTGCCGAAGATGCGGATGGAATTCATCTCGCCGAGCCGCTGCATGGCATAGGCGCCAAGCTCGGCCTCGTGGGCCGCGATGTTCTCCCGCCCCAGCGCCATCATGTAGTCGAGCGCCGCGCCGAGCCCCACCGCCTCGACGATGGCCGGCGTGCCGGCCTCGAACCGATGCGGCGGCTCGTTGTAGGTCACCGTCTCCTCGGTCACGACGGAGATCATCTCGCCGCCGCCCTCGTAAGGCGGCAGCCGGTCGAGCCACTCCTTCCTGCCCCAAAGCACGCCGGAGCCGGTCGGCCCATAGGTCTTGTGTCCGGTGAAGGCGTAGAAGTCGCAGCCCAGCGCCTGCACGTCGACCGGCAGGTGGACCGCCCCCTGGCTGCCGTCGACGACGAGCGGGAGGCCGTGGGCGCGGCAGATCTTCGCGACCTCCGGAATCGGAACGATGGTGCCGATCGCGTTCGACATCTGCGTCAGCGCCACCACCTTGGTGCGGGGCGTGATCAGCTTCTCGAACTCGTCGACGAGGAAGTTCCCGTCTTCGTCCACCGGCGCCCATTTGATCACGGCGCCATGCCGCTCGCGCCAATAGTGCCAGGGCACGATGTTGGAGTGATGCTCCAGGATGGAGAGGATGATCTCGTCGCCCTCGCCCAGCTTCAGATATCGGCCGAGCGACGAGGCCACCGTGTTGAGCCCGCCGGTCGAGGACCGCGTGAAGACGATCTCTTCCAGATGCGCCGCGTTGAGGAAGCGCCGGGCGCTTTCGCGAGCCGCCTCATAGGCTTCGGTCGAGGCGTTGGCGAGATAGTGGAGCCCGCGATGGACATTGGCGTAGTCCTCGCGCATCAGCCGCGTCATCGCCTCGATCACGGCCTCCGGCTTCTGCGCCGAGGCCGCGTTGTCGAGATAGACCAGCTTCTTGCCATAGACCTCCCGGCTCAGGATGGCGAAATCCTTGCGGATCGCCTGGACGTCATAGGGCTTCGCCAGCGCGTTCATCTGTTCAGGCCTTTCCTGGCGTGGCCGGCGCCTTGTCGGCGACGAGCGCGCCGGCATGGCCCCAGTCCTCGCGCTCGATCTCCTGGATCACGATATGGGTGTTCTGCGGGTTCTTGCCGAGGACATTGACCAGCGTCTCGGTGAACTCCTTGACGATCCGCGCCTTCTGTTCGCGGGTCGCGCCCTTGGTGATCTGGAGATTGACGTAGGGCATCAGGCGGCCTCCACCGTGACGGGCTTGCGGTGGGCGAGCCAGCGCTCGACCTCGGCCATCACCATCTCGCGAAGGCTCTCGTCGGAGACGAACTCGACCGCCTCTCCGGCGAAAGCCTGCAGCACCAGCGCCTCGGCCTGCGGCCGCGGCAGCCCGCGCGCCATCAGGTAGAAGAGCTGCTCCGCGTCGATCTGCGCGACGGTCGCGCCATGGCCGCAGACGACGTCGTCGGCGAAGATCTCGAGCTCCGGCTTGTTGAACATGCTGGCGCCGTCGTTGAGCAGCAGCGCGTTGCTCTTCATGCCGCCATCGGTCTTCTGCGCATGCGGGCGCACGATGACCTTGCCCTGGAAGACGCCGGTGGCCTCGTCGGAGACGATGGACTTGAACAGCTCGCGGCTGGTGCCGTGCGGAACCTCGTGATCGATGACCAGCGTCACGTCCGAATGCTCGCTGCCCTGGAGCAGGTTGACGCCGCGCAGGCCTACCTCGGTGTGCTCGCCGGCATAGCGGACGAAATGCTGCTGGCGCACCGTGCCGGCATCGCCGACGAGCGCGAAGGACTCGAACTTCGCCTCGGCGCCGACCGTCGCCAGTAGGCTCTGGACCTGAACGGACTGCGAGGGGTGGTGGGCGATGAGCCGCAGATGCTCGACCGCGCTGGCATCCCCCGTCTCGAACACGATGGCGCCGTTGATCTGCGCGGCGGCCGCGCCGGCATTTTCCGAGAGCTCCACCACGGTCGCCTTGACGCCGTTGCCCGCGAGCACGACCGAGCGGTGGAAGATGGCCTGCTCGGACTGTCCCGAGACGAAGGACAGGATCGAGATCGGCTCTTCGAGCGCGACGCCCTCGGCGATCTCGACGAAGACGCCGTCACGCATCAGCGCGGCGTTCAGCATCAGGCCGGAATCAGAATCGGCAATGGATGGGCCCGCGAGCACGCGCGCCAGATCCTCGCGCGGCGAGACCAGCGCATCGGCCAGCGACTGCACGCTCACGCCCTCGGGCAGCTCCGACAGCGTCGACAGGTCGGGAGCGAAGATGCCGTCGACGAGGACGAGGCGGAGTCCCTTCAGGGGCAGCCCGGCGAGCCGCTTGATGATCGTCGCCGTCGCCATGCCGCCCTCGGCGAGCGGCTTGGCCTCCCGCAGCAGATTGCGCAGATCGGTGTAGCGCCAGGCCTCCAGCCGGCGATGCGGCAGGCCGCGTGCCTCGAAGCCGGCGAAGGCGTCCTCGCGCAGCTTGCGGATCGCCGGACCGCCCGGCAGCTCCGCCTTGGCGTTGGCGAACTGCTGGCCGAGCGCCTGCTCGGCCGCCGTCTTGAGCGGGGTGACGATGGACATCACGCCGCCTCCACATAGGACGCATAGCCCGACTTCTCGAGCTCGAGCGCCAGCTCCTTGCCGCCGGTCTTCACGATCCGGCCCTTCGACATGACGTGCACGGTGTCGGGCACGATATGGTCGAGCAGGCGCTGGTAGTGCGTGATGACGAGGAAGCCGCGGCTCTTGTCACGCAGCGCGTTCACGCCCTCGGCGACGATCCTGAGCGCGTCGATGTCGAGGCCGGAATCGGTCTCGTCGAGGATGCACATGGACGGCGAAAGCAGCGCCATCTGAAGGATTTCCATGCGCTTCTTCTCGCCGCCCGAGAAGCCGACATTGAGCGGCCGGCGCAGCATGTCCTTGGCGATGCCGAGCTTGTCGGCCGCCGCGTTGACCTGCTTGATGAAGTCGGGCGTCAGCAGCTCGGCCTCGCCGCGCGCCTTGCGCTGGGCGTTCATCGCGGCCTTCAGGAAGGTCATGGTGGCGACGCCGGGGATCTCCAGCGGATACTGGAACGCGAGGAAGATGCCGGCGGCGGCGCGGGCATCGGCCTCCATCTCCAGCACGTTCTCGCCGTTCAGCAGGATCTCGCCGTCGAGGACCTCGTAGTCCTCCTTGCCGGCGATGACATAGCTCAGCGTCGACTTGCCGGAGCCGTTCGGCCCCATGATGGCGGCGACCTCGCCGTCGTTCACGGTGAGGTTGAGGCCATTGAGGATCTGCTTGTCCTCGTCGGCGATCTTGACGACCAGATTGCGGATTTCGAGCATGTTCAGAGTTCCATTCTGCAGGAGATGGTCGGGTCAGGCCCGACCATGACGCGCTGGGTCCCGGCGTCATGCCCGGGCTTGACCCGGGCATCTCGGAAACGATCGGGCGTCAGCCCACGGAGCCTTCAAGAGAAATCGTGATCAGCTTCTGCGCCTCGACGGCGAACTCCATCGGGAGCTGCTGCAGCACCTCCTTGACGAAGCCGTTGACGA
>QFQY01000073.1 GCA_003248805.1 Chelatococcus sp.
CGAGTGGTTTAAGGCAGCGGTCTTGAAAACCGCCGTGGGTGCAAGCCCACCGTGGGTTCGAATCCCACCCCTTCCGCCACTACGGCCTGCTCGCCTCCAGCTGCCGTGCCGACACCATCGCCCGCATCAGGCATATCATCGCGGCGGCGACGCTGGACGACATCGCCAGAGACGACGGCGCGGTCGCCGCGGCGCAACCCGAGCAGGCCTCTGAACCGCACCCGCCATGCCCATGCTGCGGCGGCCGCATGAACCTCGTCGAGCGCTTCGCGCCGGGCACCGCGCCGCGCACCATCGTCGCCGTCAGGATCGACACATCATGACGATGGCCCCATGGCGGCACCTTCAGGAAGCACAGCCGATCTCGGCCAGAGAGCGGGCAATTCCGTTCGGCCCGATCGCGGAAACGGAGATGGCTGCGGTCTCGGATCCATCAAATGTGCAGCTGAACCTCCGCTTCGGGGCCGCTCGGTCGGAGCATCGCACCGCCGCCTCGCGCCTCGCACGATCCCGCAGACCAGACCGCGCGGCGAAATCCCTGTAGCCCACGGCCCCTGGCCGCGGCTTCCTCCCCTGGAGGCTTTCGAACGCCGGCCCTCAGCCCGGTCCGAACCCGCTCGCACGGGCCGGCATCCGAAACCCTTCACCGAAGCGGTCCTTGGAGCTGTGCCAAAAAGCAGACATCGCCGGGACCTGTCGCTCGGTGTCGACACCGGTCCAATTCTGGTTGCTTGATACCCGGCATGCAGGGCTGCGCCTCGAGCGTGCTCAGTTCGAGCTCAGTCGCCGGAGTTCATCGATCAAGCTCTTTGCGAGCTGCGCGGCAGGCGGAGACGGCTCCCGGCTCGCGGGGCTGATGAGCCCGATCCGCAGCGCATTGACGCCCGGTGAGGTCAGCGGGCGCCAGGCGATCTCGCCATTCTCGATCTCCTTCAGGAAGCCCAGCCGCGTGAAGAAGGCGATGCCGAGCCCGAGCTCGATGCAGACACGGATCATCTGGATCGAGTTCGAGGTGATCTTGGGCTTGAGCAGCGACTTGAACTGGCTGAAATCCGCATCGATATCCGCTCCTCGCGGCAGCGGACCGGCCTGATCCAGAATGGGATAGGACCGTGCCTCGTCGAAGGTGACGCTGAGGCGCTCCGTCAACGGGTGATCGACCGGCATGACCACGCCGATCGGCGCGGGCACCTCCGCGATGAAATGCACGGTGGCAGGCAGGGGGCTGACGAAGGTCAGCCCGATATCCACCGTCCCGTCGCTGACCCTCTGGGCGATCTCGGCCGGGGCCATTGCCAGCACGGTGTGGTTGATCGCCGGGAAATCGCGGCCGAAGCGGGCGAGCGCACGCGGCAGGAAATCGACGAGGAGCGAATCGAGCGCGGCGATCGTGACATGGCCCGAGCGGGCTTCCCGCAGATCGTCGATGGCAGAGCGCACCCGGCCATAGCCCTCGATGGTCGCCGTGATGTGCTGAAGCAGGAGCGTGCCGGCGACGGTGAGGCGCATGCCGCCGGGCAGTCGGTCGAAAAGCGGACCGCCGAACTCGTCCTCGAGCTTGAGGATTTGGCGATTGATCGCGCTCGCGGCGACGTTGAGATGTCCCGCAGCGCGGCGGATCGAGCCCAGCCGCGCGACCTCCCGGAAATAGAACAGGGCGGCGGCATGCATCGGCAGGGATCCTCAGCTCGCGGCCCTCTCCGGCCAGGCCGCCACCATCGGATGGTCGAGCGTCGTCGTCAAAGATGGGTCGGCGCCGCCGGGCTGGCCCCAGCCGGTGAGCTCTGGGCCGAAGAAGTCGCGGTTGACCGCTGCCCAGGCCGCCAGCTCCGGCGGCAGACGGTCGTCGGCATGGATCGCGGCGACCGGACAGACGGTCTCGCACAACCCGCAATCGATGCATTCGTCCGGCTGGATGTAGAGCGTGCGCCCGCCCTCATAGATGCAGTCGACAGGGCAAGCGGCGAGACACGCCTTGTCCTTGATGTCGATGCAGGCGTCGGTGATGACGAAGGGCATCGGTCCACTCCTCTCAGCGGCCCTGCCAGACCGGCTTTCGCTTCTCGCGGAAGGCGCGCACGCCCTCCTCCGAGTCTTCCGAGCCCAGGGCGGCGACCAGCGCCGGCAGGCGCAGCGCCTGCGCCTCCTGCGGCGAGAGATGGCCGGTGCGGCGGATGACCTGCTTGATCGCCCGCAGCGAGAGCGGCGCGCAGGCGAGAATATCCGCGACCCAACGATCCACCGCCGTGTCGAGCGCATCGCGGCTGGCCACCTCGTTGATGAGCCCGAAGGCGAGCGCTTCTGCGGCTTTGATCCGGCGCCCGGTCAGCAGCATGCCGAGCGCGTGGCGATGCGCGATCTGGCGCTGGAGCAGCACCATGCCGCCATCGAGCGGCAACCGGCCGACACGCGGCTCGGTCAGGCCGAAGCTCGCCTCTTCCGCCGCGATCACGATGTCGCAGCCCAGTACCATCTCGAAACCGCCGCCCACGGCATGGCCGTTGACGCGGGCGATCACCGGGACATCGAGCGTTTCGCGCAGCGCGATTCCGCCGAACCCGGCCGGCCGCGACGCCGCCCAATAGCCGAGGCCGGTCTGGCCGGGATCGACATTGCGCATGTCGGCGCCGGTGCAGAAGGCGCGTTCGCCCGCCCCGGTGAGCACGACGACGCGGACGGACGCATCGGCCTCGATCTGCCGCCAGATCTCCTCCATCCGCATCTCCGCCTCCTGGTCGAGCGCGTTCAGCACCTCCGGCCGGTCGATGGTGACGCGCGCGACATGATCGGCGATGGAGAGGCTGACCGGCATCAGGCGACCTTGCCGAAAGCGGGCAGCCCGATCTCGCCCAGAACGGCCTCGGTGTGCTCGCCGAGCCCGGCCGGCACGATCCGGATCGCCACCGGCGCGGCCTCCATGTGGATCGGCGAGCCAATGACGCGCACCCGCTCGGTCGGCCCGTCGGCTTCCAGGATCATGCCGTTGACGCTGGTCTGCTCGTCGGCGAGCGCCTCTTCGAGCCGGCGCACGGGCGCGCAGAGCAGATCCTGCTCCTCGAGCCGCGCGAGCCAATAGGCGGTGGTCTGCGTCAGAAAGCGCTCGGCAAAGAGCGCCTGCAGCGCAGGCTTGTTGGCGACCTGCAATTCGTGGCCGGCGAAACGCGCATCTGTCTTCAGCCCGGGCAGGTCGAGCGCGGCGGCGATGTCGCCGAGCGGATCGGCCTTGAAGGCACCGACCATGACGAGCGCACCGTCCTGCGTCTCGAACACCCCGGTCAGCGGCATCGCGCCCCAGTTCACCTCACGCCCGCGCATCATTTGCGCCGCGGCCTCCTGCGTCTGCGCCGCCAGCATGGAATCGAACAGCGAGACACTGATCCGCTGGCCCTTGCCGGTCTGCTGGCGCTGGAGCAAAGCGAGCAGGATGCCCTGGACCATGTGCATGCCGGCCGAATAATCGGCGAAGGTGGTCGAGAGCACGGCGAGCGGCTGGTCGGCATTGGCCCGGCGATGCATCACGCCCGACAGCGCCTGGGCCAGCACGTCCTGCCCGCCCTTATGCGCATAGGGGCCGGTCAGGCCGAAGCCGGTGCCGACGGCATAGATCAGCCGCGGATTTCGGGCCGACAGGGCTTCATAGGAGAAACCCATCCGCTCCATCACGCCGGCGCGGAAATTGTTGACCACAACATCTGCTTCATCGATCAGCCGCAGGACGGCGTCCTTGGCCTCCTGCCTGCGAAGGTCGAGCACGACCGAGCGCTTGTTGCGGTTGAGCGAACAGAACACCGGCCCCTGCAATCCGGCGGGGTCGTTCGGGAAGGCTGTCCGGGACAGATCACCCGTTGGCGGGCGCTCGATCTTGATGACGTCGGCGCCATAATCGCCGAGCATCTGGGTCGCGACCGGGCCCATCATCACCTGGGTGAAGTCGACGACCTTGATGCCTGACAGCGGCAGTGCGGCAGGGGTGGTCACGCGGCATTCTCCAGAGTCGTGGCGTTGGCGGAGGGGATGTCGCCCGGGTCGCCGCCCTGGGCCCGCACCTTCCGGCAGATCTCCTGCGGGGCGACATCGCGCAGGCGTTGGCCCGAAGCGACGGCGAGCGCCGCCGCCACGCCGGCCGACTGGCCCATCGCCATGCAGGGCGGGATTTCGCGCGACATCTTCTGCGCCTGCTCGGTCGCGGAATAATGCCGCCCGGCGACGACGAGCCCGTCGAGGCCGCGCGGCAGCATGGAGCGATAGGGCGTGTAATAGTCGCGGCCGCGCGCCACCGTATCGGTGAAGTGCACGCGGTCGAGCACGTCGCGCTTGGTCACCACATAGTCGCCCTGCAGGAGCCGGGTCTGGCGCACGCCGAGCTGCGGCGCGACATCGACCACGAAGCAGTGACGGAAGCCCGGCATGTTCTCGCGCACATAGTCGACCAGCGCATAGAGCTTGTTGCGGCCCTCGAAATCGGCGCGGGTGAGGTCCTCCACCGACAGCGCGTCGAAGCCGGCCATATGCGGGCAGTTGCACCAGACGACGCCGGGCAGCGGCGTCTTCAGCCACCACATGTCCCAGGAGCCGCCCATGATGCGCTTGGCTTGCCGGTCGATCGTCGCGAAGGCGTCGGGCTCCTCGTGCTGGAAGCGCTCCGCCTCATCGGTGTCGACCCCGCCGAGCCGGAACACGGTGGTGACGATGAAGGAGCCCTTCTCATGGGCGGCCCCGGCCGAGGCCGCCACGTCGAGATCGCCCGAGGCGTCGACGATCGCATCGGCCAGGATCGCCTGCCGCCCGGCCTTGGTCTCGCAGACGATGCCGGTGACCTTGCCGTTCTCGACCAGCGTGCGCGAGAACCAGGAATGCAGCCTGACGTCGACCTTCGCCTCGGCGACCATGTCGTTGGCGGCGCGCTTCCAGCCGTCGGGATCGAAGGCGGCCGCCATCACGATGGGTTGCGGCTTGGTCTGGGCGCGGAAGTCGTGCGCGCCCCAGCGCGCCCATTTGCGGTGCATCGCCCAGTCCTGGCGGCGCTCCTCGGGCGGTGGGTAGACGCAGGCCCCCTTGGCCGCCATGCGCTCGATCATCTCCATGCAGACGCCCTGCACGGTGACCTCCTCGCCATTGTGCATGTCGTCGAGCACCAGCACCATGCCGCCCGAGGCGAGGCCGCCGAGATAGGGGTAGCGCTCGACCATGGTCACGGCGCAGCCTTCGCGGCGGGCGGCAATCGCGGCGGACATGCCGGCCGGTCCGCCGCCGACGACGAGGACGTCGGTCTTGGCGACGACCGGGACACAGCCGCCCGGTTCGGCGATGGTGGTCGCAGTCATGGTCCTCTCCGGATTTGGGGGCGTCAATGCGCGTTCGAGGGCTGCCAGCGCACGATCTGGCGCTCGAGCATGGTCACGCTGAGGAAAAACAGCATCGAGAAGCAGGAGGCGACGATCACGGTCGCGTAGAGCAGCGCCGAGTCGAAGGAATAGGTCGCCTGGATGATCAGTGCGCCGATGCCGACATTGGAGCCGATCCATTCGCCGACGATCGCGCCGACGACGGAGGTCGAGGCCGAGATCTTCAGTGCCGAGAACAGATAGGGCAGCGAGGTGTAGAGCCTGAGCTTGAAGAAGACCTCGCGCTTCGAAGCCGAGAGCACCCGCATCAGCTCCATGGCCTGCGGATTCACCGCCTCCAGCCCGCGCACCATGTTCACCAGCGTCGGGAAGAAGCAGATCAGCGCGGCGATCGCGATCTTCGGCTCCATGCCGTTGCCGAGCAGCAGCACCAGGATCGGCGCCTTGGCCACGACGGGGATCGTGTTGATCAGCACGACCGTGGGAAAGAAGGTCTCTTCCAGCGTCTTCTTGTGGACGAAGGCAGTCGCGATGACGATGGCGACCACGTTGCCGAGCAGGAAGCCCGACAGGGCCTCGATGGCCGTCGGGACGAGATTCGCCAGCAGCACGTCGCCCTTGCTCACCAGCGTCTGCGCCACCAGAAGCGGGCTCGGCGCGACGAAGGGCGGGACCTTGAACAGGTAGACCAGCGCGGCCCAGATGCCGAGGAAGATCGCTATGCCGACCAGCGGCAGGAGGCGGCGGCGTAGCTGGGCGCGCCGCCGGGCGGTGCGGAACGCCTCTTCGGCGTCGGCGACGGTTTCGGTCTGAGAGATCGCGGTGGCAAGCGTCATTCCGTGCCTCCCAGCGCCGCGCGCAGCACCGTGGCGACGCGCATGAATTCGGGCGTCTCGCGGATCGCGAGCGTGCGGTCGCGCGGCAGGTCGATATCGACCAGCGAGGCGACGCGGCCGGGGTTGGCGGCGAGCACCAGCACCTGCTCGCCGAGGAACAGCGCCTCATAGACCGAATGCGTCACGAACAGGATCGTCGTGCCCGTCTCTCGCCAGATGCGGCGCAGCTCCTCGTTCAGCCGGTCGCGGGTGATCTCGTCGAGCGCGCCGAAGGGCTCGTCCATCAGCAGAAGGCGAGGCCCCCCGAGCAGCGCCCGCGCGATCGAGACGCGCTGGCGCATTCCGCCGGAAAGCTCATGGGGAAAGCTGCCTTCCCACCCTTCCAGCCCGACGAGCTTGAGCAATTCGCGCGGCGTCGGCATGCTGGCGGCAAGCGGCTTCCGCCCACCCACCTCGAGGGGAAGCTCGACATTCTGCAGAGCCGTCCGCCAGGGCAGCAGTGCCGCGTCCTGGAAGACGAAACCGAGCGCGCGCTGGAGCCGCGCCTGCTGCGGCGTCTGCCCGAGGACCGTGACCTGCCCGGCGCTCGGCGCAATGAGATCGGCGACGACCCGCAGCAAGGTGGACTTGCCGCAGCCGGAGGGTCCGAGCAGGCTGAGGAAGCCGCCGTTCTCCACGGAGAAGCTGACATTGTCGAGCGCCGTCACCATGCGACGCTCGGTGATGAAGCGCACCGAAAGATTGCGGCAGGCGACCGCCATGCCAGCCGCGGCCCGGGGCATCTCGGCGTGGCGTGGCTCCATCGCGGCGAGCGCGGCCATCGTCTCAGCCGATCCGCGGCCGCGCGTCGGCCGTCGCCTTCAGCACGTCGAGCGTCATCACCTCCGAGAGCTTCGGCGTCCGCTTGGTGAACTGGCCGAGCGAGGCGTAGAGGTCGATCTGTTGTTGCCAGACGGCCGCGTCCATCGTGCCCCAGCCTTCTGCCTTGGTCTGCGGGCCGAAGGAGAAGGACAGCATCACGTCGAGCGCCTCGCGCTCGTCGGCCGCGATCAGGTTCGGATATTCCTTCACAAGGAGCGCGACGGCCTGGTCGCGGTTGGCATGGGCGTAGGCCCAGCCCTTGGCCGAGGCGCGCAGATATTTGGCGATCAGGTCGCCCTTGGTCTTCAACGTTTCGGCCGTGGCGTAATAAGGCAATGCGTACAGCTTCACGCCGGCATCCCAGAGCGACAGGGCGACCTTGTCGGGCCCCAGCACCTTGAGCGCCGTGGAATTGGTCTGCCAGCCGGTGACGACATCGACCTGGCCGGTCAGCAGCGGCGCCATGTCCGCGCCGATCGGGATGATCGTGACATCCTTCTCGGGGATCTTGTTCTGCGCCAGCAGCGCGCGCAGCAGGATGATGCCGGTGGACTGGATGCCCACCTTCTTGCCGATGAAATCCTTCGGCTCGCGCACAGGCTTCTTCGCCAGCGAATAGAAGGCATAGGGATGCCTCTGGCAGCCGGCCGCGAAGCAGACCACCGGCAAGTCCTGCGAGGCGGCCAGCATCAGCGACGGGCTCGACGACACCTGGCCGACCTCGAAGCGCCCGCTGGCGACGACGGCGACGCCATCGACATTCGGCCCGCCAGGCTGGATGCGCATGTCGATGCCCTCGGCCTCGTAATAGCCGAGCGCCTTGGCGCAGATCTCGCCGATCTGGTTGCCGCCGGCGATCCAGCCGAGCTGCATGTTCAAGACCGTCTTGCCCTGGGCACCGGCCTCGAACGAGATCAACGGTCCGGACATCGCTGCGGTGGCGGCGGAGGTAAGAAATCTGCGTCGGCTGATCGACATGGTGACGGTCCCCTTCATGACGCTTCGAGGCGTCTTGAAGGCGATTAGATCACCGCCAGGCGTACTCAGATATAAGAATATTTCGTCCGAAGCGTTGCCGTAATGAGATCATGCCCAATCGGGCATCAGCTGCCTTGCGGATGCTCATCCGGCCGTCACCCTATCCGGCAGCGAGACTTGTCGCACCTCCACGCCGCCCTCCTCCAGTATGACGCTCGACCGTCGGAAGGCATGCCCCCAGACGGGGTCTTCGAAGGCTGGAGCCGGCGTCTCGACGCATGTGATGCCGGCATCGACGATCGCCCGCGCGCAATCGATGCAAGGGAAGAAGGTGGTCGCCAGCCGCGCACCTGCCGTGGCATGGCCTTGCCGCGCCGCGGCGAAGATGGCGTGGCGCTCCGCATGCTCCATCCATACGAAGCGCCCGTCGCCCTCGTGTCGTTCAGGAAGGTCCCGCACCCCGGAAGGGAAGGTGTTGCAGGCCGTGATGACGGTTCCGTCCTTGAGCCGCAGGCAGGCGCCGACCTGCCG
The DNA here is from genome assembly GCA_003248805.1 of Chelatococcus sp. Lineage (GTDB taxonomy): Bacteria > Pseudomonadota > Alphaproteobacteria > Rhizobiales > Beijerinckiaceae > Allobosea. The sequence continues at coordinate 8,552 of QFQY01000073.1, forward strand.
CACCTGGTTAGGACTTTGCACGGCGACTTCGAGGGCCAGCAGCATGTCCGTCATCTGGGCGCCTCGTGAGGTGGAGAGCATGTTCGGCCGAGCGGGATTCGCAAGCGGCCGGGTTCATGATCCCAGCGAGTTGCCCGCGGGAAAAGAGCGGATTGCCGCGCCCTCACAGATATCCAGTTCGCCGGCACCTCGATGCGGATCATGGCGAAGTCATCGCAACGTCGCCATGTTCGCCAAGAGCTTGTTGTAGCGCCTTCCCGGGCTGGCCATTCGCTCGCTGGAATATGGGCCGTGTCGGTTTGGTGCGGCAGCCTTGGACCCCTCGCTCGATCACCAATGCAGGCTGCCTGAGATCGACTTGATCGAGTTTGCTCAGGGCTGAAGCCCTGACGCTCGTCCGGGCAAGATGCGCCAATAGCGGACCTCAGCGCCCTTGCGGGAAGCAGACGTTGGGCGCAGACAAAGCGAGGAGCGCGCGTTTGGTCCCGCTTCCCTTCTGTTGCCCGCCCGACTATCCCCGCATCCATATCGAAGCGCCCGTCGAAATCGCGCGGATTGAGATCTGCTAGGTTCGACGCGTGGATCAGAGCCGACGGTTGGCTGCCTTTGGATCGGCGGCGAAGGTCGCGACAGACATTGTCGGCAGGTCGAAATAGTCGCGCGTCGTCGCATAGCCGTGGCCGCCCATGCGGCCGATCGCATCGAGCGCGGCGGGATCGACATGGAGATTGCCGGGGTCGATCGTATCGGCGCGGAAATGCGCATAGACGACCTCGCCCAGAATGATCTCGCGCGAATTCCCGATGCCGAGCGTCGTATGATGGCGGCATTCGAAGGCGGCGGGGGCCTGACCGATCCAGGGACAGGGCACCTTCACGCCCGGCATCGCGGTCAGCCCCGCCTTGGCCAGTTCGTCGACGCCGGGCTCAAAGGGGGTGGCGCAGATGTTCATGCCCTCGACCAGCGCATCGGAGACGATGTTGACCGTGAAGGCCAATGTCTCGCGCACGTTGCGTCCGGTGTCCTTTTGGCCGCCGGACGGGCGATACTCGACGCCAAGCGCCAGGATCGCCGGATCGGCCGAGAGGCAGTTGAAGAAGGAGAAGGGCGCGGCGTTGACGACGCCCTGGCTATCCATAGTGGTGACGAGCGCAATCGGGCGCGGCACGACGGCGCCGATCAAGAGTTTGTAGCGCTCGCGCGGCGTCAGCGCCGCAAAGTCGAAGGTCACGGTCTCGGCGGCCGCCACGGCCTGCCGGGGCGGATGTGCTGGCTTAGTCACGACAGGGTCAGTCCTTCGCTCAGGGCATAGGGCGCGAGTACCTCGCGGATGTCGCGTTCGGCGCGCGGCGTCAGCAGCGCGCGCGTCACCACGGCTTGTAAATGGTGGTCCATCAGCTGCGTGGCGCGCGCGGCGTCTCCCGCGCGCAAGGCCTCGATCAGCTGGCGGTGCTCGGACACGGCGCATTCGGAGGAGTGCGGCCGCCCATAGATCGCCAGGATCAGTGAGCAGCGCGATGAGACCTCCTGGACATAGCGCAAGAGCAGCGCATTGCCGGTCATCTCGGCGAGGCGGATGTGGAATTCGCCCGCCAGCCTGATCGATTCCGGGCCGTCGCGCCCCAGCGCGCTCTCCTCCTGGCAGACATGGTCCTCAAGCTCGGCAGCCTGCGCCGCAGTCAGACGGCCGCTGAGGCTCTCGGCGACCTGACGCTCGAGCCCGCGCCTGACGTCGAAGACGTCGCGCGCCTCCTCCAGGGTCGGATAGGCGACAGAAGCGCCGCGATTGGGCTTGAGCTCGACCAATCCCTCGACGGCGAGGCGACCGAAGGCCTCCCGCACGAGGGTGCGACTGACACCGAGCTGCTCGCCGATCGAATCCTCCGGCAGCTTCATGCCGGGCTTCAACGCCTGCTCGATGATGGCGCGGCGCAGCGCCCTGTAGACCGATTGCGCTCGCAATCCCGGCGTCCGCGGTTCGCTCATCGGCCCCGTCTCCATGCTGCTGCGGCCGCTCCCGCGACCCGTCCCGGCGCAGTCAATGTCACGGGTTCAGGCTCCACTCCAGTTTTCCGCTTGTCACCATAAATCGCATACAATACGATTATCGTATCGTATGCAAGATTGATCATTTTTCGCACACGATATGCCGCGTTGCGCGCCATTCTGCGTGGAATTGCGGCAATGGCAGGCAGTCCGAGAGCGCCGATGCCGCTGCTCCGGATCCAGGCAAAGGGGAGTAGGCGCGATGACGAAGGCTGGCCTGACACGTAAAAACTGGATGCTGGCGGCGGTTGCCGCGCTTGCGCTGAGCGGCGCCGGGGGCGTCCCCGGCATGGCCAGCGCCAAGACTCTGAAATGGGGCGCCGCCCGCGAAATCGCCTCGCTCGACCCCTACTCCTATGGCGACACCTTCACGCTGTCGGTGCTGAACCATGTCTATGAGGGGCTGGTGCGCTACACCGGCGATCTCAAGATCGAGCCGGCTCTTGCCGAGAGCTGGGAGACTGTCTCGCCGACGGTCTGGCGCTTCAAGCTGCGCCAGGGCGTAAAGTTCCACAACGGCAACCCGTTCACCGCCGACGACGTCATCGCCTCGCTAGAGCGCGTGACGCATCCTGATTCGCCGCTGAAGGGCAATCTGCCGGCCTACAAGTCGTCGCGGAAGATCGACGCCTCGACGGTCGAGATCGAGGTCAACGGCCCCTATCCGCTGCTGCTCAACGACCTGACCAACATCTTCATCTTCAACAAGCCCTGGCTCGAGGCCAACAACGCGCTGCTGCCGACCGATTCCGGAAAGGGCGTGAAGGGCTATGCCACCGACAATACCAACGGGACTGGGCCGTTCGTTGTCGAGAGCCGCCGCGCCGATTCCAAGACCGTCTATGTCAAGAACCCGAACTGGTGGGACAAGCCGCAGCACAACATCGATGTGATCGAGTTCATGCCGATCGCGTCGGCCTCTACTCGGGTCGCGGCGCTGCTGTCGGGCGAGATCGACTTCACCAACGTCGCCCCGCTGCAGGACCTGCCGCGACTGGCAGCCTCGCCCGACGTCAAGGTCCTGCAGACCAACGAGCTGCGCACGGTCATCTTCGCCTTCAATCTCAAGGACGCGCTGTTCGAGAGCGACGTGAAGGATAAAAACCCGCTCAAGGACATCCGCATCCGCGAGGCGCTCTACCGCGCCATCGACATAGACGCGGTGCAGAAGCGCGCCATGCGCGGCCTCTCGCGCAACACCGGCGCGCTGATCGCTCCTGCCATTCCGGGCTACGAGCCCTCGCAGGATGTGCGCCTGCCCTTCGATCTTGACGGCGCCAAGAAGCTTCTGGCCGCCGCCGGCTATCCCAACGGCTTTAACTTCCAGATGAACTGCCAGAGTGACGGCCTCGTCAACGAGGAGGAGTTCTGCCAGGCGGTCGCCTCGATGTGGTCGCGGGCCGGCTTCAAGCCCAATCTCAGCCTCGGACCGCGCAGCCAGCAGACTCCCAAGCGCGTCAAGGGCGAGTTCGACGTGATCTCCTTCGGCTGGGCCAACGAGCCGATGATCGACGCCTACTCGATCCTGATCCAGGTGATGCGGTCGAAGAGCGGCTCGGGCGGCGTGTTCAACTGGGGCAACTGGGGCGATCCCCGGATCGACGCGCTGATAGACAAGGCCGGCGTGGAGCTCGACACGCCCAAGCGCATCGCGATGATGCAGGAGGCGCTCAAAATCGCCAAGGCCGAGCACCTCTTCATCCCGATGCACCAGCAGCCGATGGCCTGGGCGATGCGCAGCAGCGTCGCGCAGACGGTCCAGGCTTCGGACAACAAACCGAGGCTGTGGCTGACGACGCTGAACTGAATCGGCAACTGGCCCGGGACGCGCCGTGGGGGCGATCCCGGGCCATTGTCACGGTCCGCGCAATCCTCTGGAAGGAATGATAATGCCGGCCTTCCTGCTCAAGCGGCTCATAAACGCGGCCGGCGTCATGCTTGCGGTCGCGTTCATCGCCTTCCTGATTTTCCGCTTCGTCGGAGATCCGGTGGAGCTGATGCTCAACGAGCAGGCAAGTCAGGCGCAGCGCGACGAACTGCGGGTCCGACTTGGCCTCGATAAGGGCTTCGTCCTGCAATTCGCGACCTTCGTCGGCAATGCGGTGCGCGGCGATTTCGGTATTTCCTACCGCAATCAGCAGGAGGTGTTCACGCTGATCGCGGAGCGCTTCCCGGCAACCTTCGAGCTCGTTCTGGTCGCGACCTTCCTGTCGCTGGCCGTCGGCATCCCGCTCGGGGTCTACACCGCGATCGCGCGCGACAGCCTGCTCGCCAAGGCGCTGCAGTTCGTCTCGGTGCTCGGCGTCTCGCTGCCGAGCTTCGCGCTCGGCATCCTGTTCATCCTGACCTTCTCGGTGACGCTGCAATGGCTGCCGGCCTTCGGGCGCGGCGAGACCGTGCAACTCGGCTGGTGGAGCACGGGCTTCTTGACGCCGTCGGGACGCAGGGCGCTGATCCTGCCAGGGGTCACGTTGTCGCTGTTCCAGATCACGCTGGTGATGCGCCTCGTGCGCGCCGAGATGCTGGAGACGATGCGCACCGACTTCATCCGCTTTGCCCGGGCCCGCGGCCTGACCACGCGCGCGGTCAACTTCCACCACGGCCTGCGCAACTGCCTGATGCCGGTGATCACCGTGACGGGGCTCCAGATCGGCAATTTGATCGCCTTCGCGCTCGTCACCGAGACGGTGTTCCAGTGGCCCGGCATGGGGCTGCTCTTCGTCCAGGCGGTCACCTTCGTCGATATCCCGGTTATGGCGGCCTATCTGATCGTCGTCTCCTTCATCTTCGTCTCGCTCAACACCCTCGTCGACCTGACCTATGCATGGGTCGATCCGCGCCTGCGCGAGGATGCGATCGCCGGAGGCGCCAATGCCCGTTGAGACGGTGCGCCCTTCGCGCTGGCGCCGGCTCCTCGACAGCGACATCGGCTGGAGCTTCCGCCGGACGCCGGCGGCCTGGCTCTCGGCCATCGTGCTGGCGCTGCTGATCCTGACGGCGGTCTTCGCCCCATTGATCGCGCCGCAGAACCCCCATGACCTCGCCCAGATCTTCATCGACAAGGCGGAAATCCCGCCGATCTGGAGCAAGGACGGGGAATGGCCCTTCCTTCTCGGCACCGATCCGCAGGGTCGCGACGTCCTGTCGGCCATCCTCTACGGCACCCGCGTCTCGCTGGCGATCGGGCTTGCGGCCGTCCTGGTCTCGATGGCGATCGGTGTCACGCTCGGCCTGCTCGCCGGGTTCCATGGCGGGCGCATCGACAATCTGCTGATGCGGCTCGGGGACACGGTGCTGTCGATTCCGACGCTGCTGATGGCGATCCTTGTCTCGGCGATCTTCCGCGAATTGCTGCCGCCGCCGTTGCGCGAGCCCTTCGCGGCCGTCGTCCTGGTGCTCTCGATCTCGCTGACCAACTGGGTCCAGTACGCCCGGACCGTGCGCGCCTCGACCATGGTCGAGCGGCGCAAAGAGTATGTGCTGGCGGCGCGCATCATCAAGGTCCCGGCGCGCCGGATCATGGCACGCCACATCCTGCCCAATACGCTGACGCCGGTCATGGTGGCGGCCACGCTCAATCTCGGCCTCGCCATCCTGTCGGAAGCGACATTGTCCTTTCTCGGCGTCGGCATGCCGATCACCCAACCCTCGCTGGGCACGCTGATCCGCATCGGCAACCAGTATCTGTTCTCGGGCTCCTGGTGGCTCGTCGTGTTTCCCTCGCTGCAGCTCGGGCTGATCGTGTTGTCGGTCAACCTGCTCGGCGACTGGCTGCGCGACGCGCTGAACCCGAAGCTGCGCTGACAAGCCCTCATAGGAAACGCCCGCGATGACCGCCTCCCTCCTGCTGCGCAACGTCCGCCCTTATGCCGGCCCCACCGTCGACATGCTGATCGAGGCCGGCAAGATCGCTCGCGTGACTGCCGGGATCGCCGCCCCGGCCGGCATGCCTGTCGAGGATGGCTGCGGCGAGATCGTCATCCCCGGGCTGGTCGAGGCCCATACCCATCTCGACAAGAGCCTGTGGGGCCTGCCCTGGTACACCAACGAGGTCGGCCCGCGCCTGATCGACAAGATCGACAATGAGCGCCTGAACAAGAAGCGGCTCGGCATCGAGCCGGCGCGCCAATCGGCGAGGCAGAGCATCCAGTCCTCGCTGATGGGCTCGACGCATATCCGCAGCCATGTCGACGTCGACACCGAGCATGGGCTCTGGGGCGTCGAGGGCGTGATGGCGACGCGCGACGCCTATCGCGACATCGTCGACATCGAGCTGGTGGCCTTCCCGCAATCGGGGCTGCTGCGTCGCCCGGGCACGCTGGAGCTGATGGACGCGGCGATGAAGGCCGGATGCGAAGTTGTCGGCGGGCTCGACCCCTGCGCCATCGACCGCGACCCGAAGGGCCATCTCGATGCCGTCTTCGCCCTCTGCCAGACCTACGGCAAGCCGCTCGACATCCATCTGCACGAGCCCGGCGAGATGGGCCTATTCTCGACGGATCTGATCATCGAGCGCACGCGCGCACTCGGCATGAAGGGTAAGGTCACGATCAGCCACGCCTTCAGCCTGGGGGCCGACCCCGCTCTGGTCGATCCGGTGATCGAGCAACTCGCCGAACTCGACATCGCGATCATGACGACCGGGCCTGCCAGCCGCCCGGCGCCGCCGGTGAAGAAGCTGCTGGCGGCCGGTGTGCGCGTCTGCTCGGGCTCGGATGGCATCCGCGACACCTGGGGGCCCTATGGCAATGCCGACATGCTGGAGCGCGCCATGTTCGTGGGCCTGCGCAACAACCTGCGCCGCGACGACGAATTGCGGATGGCGCTCGACATTTGCACGGTTGAGGGCGCCCGGGTCATGGAACTCGACGGCTACGGCATCACCGTCGGCTGCAAGGCCGACCTCGTCATCCTGCCAGGCGAGACACTGGCCGAGTCCATCGTGACGCGCTCGCCCCGGCGCCGTGTCGTCAAGGCGGGCCGGATCGTCGCCCGCGACGGCGTCTCGGTCAGGACTGCGCCGTGAGCCTGCGCGCAGCCAGGCGGCCGGAGGGCCGCATTCTGCTCACCGCGCGCTGGCTCGTCGGCCACAAGGACGGCCGGCACCGTCTCTACGAGCATGGCGAGATCGTCTTCGAGGACGGCGCGGTGATCTTCACCGGGCACGGTTTCCCGGGCGAGGTGGCGCGGCGCATCGATTACGGCAACGCCCTGATCGGGCCCGGCTTCGTCGATCTCGACGCGCTCTCGGATCTCGACACCACGATCCTGGCCTATGACAACCAGCCGGCCTGGCAGAAGGGGCGCGTCTGGCCACGTTCCTATCTCGAGGCCGGCCCCTACGAGATGTATTCGCGCGAGGAACTCGCCTTCCAGAAAGCGCACGCCTTCGCGACGCTGATCCGCAACGGCATCACCACCGCCCTGCCGATCGCCTCGCTGTTCTACCGGGCCTGGGGCGAGACGGTGCAGGAGTTCGAGGACGCCGCCGAGGCCGCGGCGCGGCTCGGCCTGCGCACCTATCTCGGCCCGGCCTATCGCACAGGCAACCAGCTGGTCGAGGCCGACGGCACGATCACGACGCACTACGACGAAGAGCGCGGCTTGGCCGAGCTCGACGCCGCCATCGCCTTCTGCCGGCAAAACGAGGGCACGGCCGACGGCCTGATCCGGACCATGCTGGCACCCGACCGGATCGAGACCTCGACGGCGGAGCTCCTGCGCCGGACCGCCGCCGCCGGCCGCGAGCTCGACGTGCCGGTGCGGCTGCATTGCTGCCAGTCGAAGACGGAATACGACCTCGTGCTGTCCCAGCACGGCCTGAGTCCGCCGGAATGGCTGGAGAGTCTGGGGTTCCTCGACGAGCGCAGCCTGCTGCCGCACGGCACCTTCGTCTCCGGCAGCCGCCATATCACGCGGCCCGGCCGCGATCTCGCGATCATCCGCGACGCTGGCGCGACGATCGTGCACTGCCCGCTCGTCTCGGGCCGGCACGGCAACGCGATCGACCATTTCGGCCGCTATCGCGAGATGGGCCTGAAGATCGGCATGGGCACCGACACCAGCCCGCCGGACATGATCATGAATCTGCAAGTCGGCATGATCCTGGCGAGGGTCACGGCCGGCAGCGTCATGGCCTGCCGCAGCGAAGACTATTACGACGCCGCCACCATCGGCGGAGCCGATGCGCTGCGTCGGCCCGATCTCGGTCGCCTGCAGCCCGGCAGCCGGGCCGACATCACCGTGTTCAACCTCGACGCCCCCCATCTCGGGCAGGTCATCGATCCGATCCAGACCATGCTGCTCGCCGGGCATGGCCGCGATTTCTCGACGGTGATCATCGACGGGCGCTTCGTGATGGAAGACCGGCTCATCCCGGGCGTCGACGAGGCGGCCGACAAGCGGCGCGCCCAGGCACAGTTCGAGGGCGTGATGGCGCGCTATCCTGAGCGTACGCATGGTCACCCGCCGGCGAGCGCGATCTTCTCGTCGAGCTACCCCGTCGAACCCGCGCAGGCCGGACGATGACGGCACTGCTCTCGGTCAGGGACCTGCGCATCGTCTTCGACGGCCGGCACGGTGCTCTGACGGCGCTCGACAGCGTCAGCTTCGAGATCGCTCCCGGCGAGATCCTTGGGGTCGTCGGTGAGTCGGGCGCGGGCAAGTCTTTGACCGGAACGGCGGTCATCGGTCTGCTGGATCCGCCCGGCCGCATCAGCGGCGGCGAGATCCATCTCGACGGCCAGCGCATCGACACCCTGCCGCAGGCCGCGATGCGCCAGCTGCGCGGCCGCCGGATCGGGGCGATCTTCCAGGATCCGCTGACCTCGCTGCATCCGCTGCTGACGGTCGGCGACCAACTCGTCGAGACCATCCTGACCCATCTTCCGGTTTCGCGCGGGGAGGCGCGCCAGCGCGCGCTCGCCCTGCTGAACGAGGTCGGCATCCCGGCGGCGGAGACGCGCATCGACCAGTATCCGCACCAGTTCTCGGGCGGCATGCGTCAGCGGGTCGTGATCGCGCTCGCGCTCTGCGCCGAGCCACAGCTGATCATCGCAGACGAGCCGACGACAGCGCTCGACGTCTCGATCCAGGCGCAGATCACGACATTGCTGAAGCGGCTCTGCCGCGAGCACGGCACCGCGATCATGCTGGTGACGCACGACATGGGCGTCATCGCAGAAACGGCCGACCGCGTCGCGGTGATGTATGCCGGCCGCATCGTCGAGATCGGCCCGGTCGATGAGGTGACGCGCCGGCCGCGCCATCCCTACACCGCGGGCCTGATGGCCTCTATCCCGAGCGTCCATGCCCGACACGCCGTGCTCAACCAGATCGACGGGTCGATGCCGCGGCTGGGCGCGATCCCGCAGGGCTGCGCCTTCAATCCGCGCTGCGGATCTGCAACCGATCTCTGCCGGACGGACAGGCCCGCGCTCCGGTCGTCTGCCCATGCCGCGGCCTGCCATTTTCCACTGATGGAGGGCGCGCATGCCTGACCGCGCCACAATCCTGGAAGTCGCTTCCGCTTCCTGCCGCTTCGATGTCTCGGCGCCGGCTCTGTCCCGGTTCCTGAGCCGCCAGCCGCGCCGCATCCTGCGCGCGGTCGAGGATGTCTCGTTCACGGTCGCGCGCGGCTCGACCTTCAGCATCGTCGGCGAATCCGGCTGCGGGAAGTCGACGCTGGCGCGCATGGTGGTCGGGCTGCAGAAGCCGACCGACGGCACGATGCGCTTTCGCGACATCGAGCGCGCCGATGGCGGGTCCGGGCCACCGCGCGTGCAGATGATCTTCCAGGATCCCTATGCCTCACTCAATCCGCGCTGGCGCGTCGGGGACATTGTGGCCGAGCCGATCCGTGAGCTCGGGCTTCGCCCAAGCGAGACCGAAACCCGGGCGCGCGTCGGAGAGTTGCTCGAAATCGTCGGGCTCTCGCGGGGCGATGCGCAGCGCTATCCCCACGCCTTCTCGGGCGGCCAGCGTCAGCGCATCTCGATTGCGCGCGCGCTGGCCACCGAAGCCGATTTTCTGGTCTGCGACGAGCCGACATCGGCGCTCGACGTGTCGGTGCAGGCCCAGATCCTGAACCTGATGGTCAGGCTCCAGCAGGAATTCGGCCTGACCTATCTCTTCATCAGCCACAATCTCTCCGTCGTGCGCCACATGTCGGATCACCTGGCGATCATGTATCTCGGCCGCATCGTCGAGAGCGGCCCGGCCGAACAGGTCTTCAGCGAGCCGCGCCACCCCTACACACGGCTGCTGCTCGACACGATCCCCGATATCGAGAAGCCCAACCGCGCACGCCGACCGATGTCGGGCGAGGTGCCGAGCCCGATCGCGCCGCCGCCGGGCTGCGCCTTCCATCCGCGATGTCCGATAGCGACTGACATTTGCCGCATGGCGCGGCCCGAACTGCGCATGGAAAGCGACGTCAGTGTCGCCTGCCATCATCAGTCCGTCCGGACAGCCTGATTATCTGAGATGTGGACTGCACCCGGTCCGTTAGACACCGCCGACCTATCCTTGGACTGCACCCGGTCCGTTAGACACCGCCGACCTATCCTTTGAGCATAGGAGGTTGGTCATGAGTTCGCAGAGATTTG
>QFQY01000007.1 GCA_003248805.1 Chelatococcus sp.
TGCGCTCGACCGGCGAGGTCATCGGCCTCGACCGCTCCTTCGACGTCGCCTTCGCCAAGAGCCAGCTCGGCGCCGGCTCGAAGGTCCCGGTCAAGGGCACGGTCTTCGTCTCGGTGCGCGAGGACGACAAGGCCCGCATCGTCGAGAGCGTGCGCATCCTCTCCGATCTCGGCTTCCGCGTCGTCGCCACCGGCGGCACGCAGCGCCATCTGCGCGAGGCCGGCATTCCGGCAGACCGGATCAACAAGGTGCTCGAAGGGCGCCCGCATGTGGTCGACGCCATCAAGAACGGCGAGATCCAGCTGATCTTCAACACGACGGAAGGGCCGCAGGCCCTGGCGGATTCGCGTTCGCTCCGCCGAACCGCCCTCTTGCACAAGGTGCCTTATTATACCACCTTGGCCGGAGCGATCGCGGCGGCGGAAGGCATCAAGGCCTATTGCAGCGGCGATCTCGAGGTACGGTCGCTGCAATCCTACTTCGAACGCGCGGCCTGAACGGCCGCGACCGGCGGAGTTCTATAATCGATCGAGAGCGCTGGACGCAGGCTGCGGAGGTTGCAGCCGGCGGCTTGCGTTTTCTGGACTGAACGGGACGGAAAGAATGGAAAAGGTTCCGATGACGGCCGGCGGTTTCGCCGCCCTCGAGGCCGAACTCAAGCGCCGCCAGCAGGAGGAGCGTCCGCGGATCATCACGGCGATCGCGGAAGCCCGCGCCCTCGGCGACCTCTCGGAGAATGCGGAATACCACGCCGCCAAGGAGGCCCAGTCGCTGAACGAGGGCCGCATCCTGGAGCTCGAATCGCTGATCGGCCGCGCCGACATCATCGACATCGCCAAGCTCGCCGGCGGCGACACGATCAAGTTCGGCGCCACCGTCAAGCTGATCGACGACGATACCGAGGAAGAGAAGAGCTACCAGATCGTCGGCGAGCCGGAATCGGACGTGAAGTCCGGCAAGGTCTCGATCGGCTCCCCGATCGCGCGCGCGCTGATCGGCAAGAAGGTCGGCGATTCGGTGCAGGTCAACACGCCCGGCGGCGGCAAGTCCTACGAGGTGGTCGAGGTCGTGTTCCGCTGAGCGGACGCCGCCTGACATCCCGCGCCATCGCGCCCGCGGCGTCGCCACGAGCGCGCCCCGGGACGCATGCTCCTGCAGACCCGGCCTGCCCTAACCGGCGAGGATCGTCCGCAGCGCCCGAACGATGCCGTCGACGGCGACGCTCGCCAGGATCAGCCCCATCACGCGGCTGATGACGCTCGCGCCCGCATTGCCGATCAGCGCAATGATCCGGGCCGCGCCGAACATCAGCCCGAGCGTGATGCCGAGGATCACCACGATCTCCACGACCGTCTCGGTCTGCTCGGCGAGGCTGAAGCGGGAATTGTCGGTGACCGTCATCACCGTCAGCATCGCGCCCGGGCTGGCGATGCTCGGAATCGCCAGCGGATAGACCGCGCGCTCCAGATCGGAGGTGCGTATGAGCTTCTGGTCCTCCTCCAGCTTGGACTCGCCGAAGATCATCGTCAGGGCGAAGAGGAAGAGCACGATATTGCCGGCGATCTCGAAGGATGAGAGCGCGATCTCCATCGCCGTCAGCAGAATCTGACCGAGCACCACGAAGAAGACCAGCACGCCGAAGGCGACCAGAACCCCGCGAATCGCGACGGCCCGCGCCGCCGCAGCACTCATGCCGGCGGTGATCGCCAGGAAGACCGGCAATGTGCCGATAGGGTCGATGACGACCCAGAGCTTGATGAATTCAGTGAACACGCGCTCCGAGAACATCGACCGCCCTTTCCGATCCGGCCATTAAGCACGCTTTCCCACGACTCCAAAGCCCATGCCGGCCGACCTTGGCCTGCGCCCGCCGGAGCATTACATCTCCCTCAGCAACGCCGGAGACAGCCGATGAGCACGCGTCGAGACTTCCTTGCCCTCGGGCTCGCGGGAGCCGCTTGCGCCTTGCCCCTGGCCGCCACCGGCGCGCAGGCCCAAACCGCGACCGTGGGCGCGATCAGGATCAACGCGGCCCCGCTCGTCGAGCAGGGCTGGGGCGCCTTCGTCGACCAGGCCAGGGCCGAACTGCAGCGGACGCTGATCGAGACGCTCGGCCCCGCCTACCAGCCCAACAGCGGCACGACCCTCATCGTCACGCTGCGCAACATGTGGCTGGCGAGTTATGCCGGCGGAGGCAGCAGGCAGAGCGACGGCGGGGCGAGCAACGACTATCTCGACAGCGTCGCGATCATCGTCGACCGCAAGGGCCGCGAGCTCGCGCGCTATCCGATCCTCTCCACCGAGCTGTCCAGCTCGGGCGGCGCCTGGTACCGCCCCGGCGTCGACCAGCTCAGGGTCAATGCGCTGGCGCGCAACAACGCGCTCTGGATCGGCCGCTATGTGAAGGGCGGCGGCTCGCTCTTCTGAACCCGGCGGCTATTTGCCGGTTTCGGCCGGAAACGGCACGATCGGCTCGTCCTTGACGCGGCCGAGCGCCAGCGCCGTGCGCACATTGCGCACGTTCGGCAGGGCGGTCAGCTCCGCGACGAAATCCTGGAAGGACTTCAGGTCCGCCGTCACGCATTTCAGGATGAAGTCGATGTCGCCGGACAGGGTCCAGCACTCGCGCACCGGCTCCCAGGCCCTGATTCGCGCCTGAAATCGGGCGAGATCCCCCTCCGTCTGGCTGGCGAGGTGGACGAAGGCGAAGCAGACGACGTCGAAGCCGAGCTTCTGCTCGTCGAGCTGGGCCCGGTAGCCCGTGATCAGCCCGGCCTCCTCGAGCGCACGCACGCGGCGCAGGCACGGCGGTGGCGAGATGCCGATCCGGCTCGCCAGTTCGACATTGGTGATCCGGCCATCGGCCTGAAGCTCGCGCAGGATGCGCAGGTCGATGTCGTCGAGTTTTGAACGCACGAATGGCCTCGGGGAAAGTCGCGCTGGTGTAGACGCGCCCGCCGCGCGATACAAGGCGCATGCCGCGCCACGAGCCGCCCCCTCCCCCCCAGATCATCCCCAGCGTCTGGGTGCTGACCGACGGCAAGGCCGGCGACGAGCTCCAGTGCCTGGGCGTGGCAGACAGGCTCGGCGCCGTGGCCGAGATCCGGCGCATCGCCCCGCGCAAGCCCTTTTCCTGGCTGATGCCGCGCGGCCCGATCGACCCCCGCGAAGCGCCCGAGCGGCCCGGAAGCCCGATCCGCCCCCCCTTCCCCGACATCGTCATCGCCTCGGGGCGCCGGGCGGTGCCTTATCTGCGCGCCGTCGCCAAGGCCTCGAACGGCCGCAGCTTCACCGTCTTCCTCAAGGACCCGCGCACGGGTTCGCAGACCGCCGACCTGATCTGGGTCGCCGAGCACGACCGGCTGCGCGGCGCCAACGTGCTCGTCACCGCAACCGCGCCGCACCGGCTCACCCCCGCGCGGCTCGCCGCCGCGCGCGCCGCGCCGCCGGCTCCGATCGCCGCCCTGCCGCGCCCGCGCGTGGCGGTGATCGTCGGCGGCGACAGCCGCCACCACCGCTTCACGCCCGCCGACATCGCCCGCTTCGCCGGCCTGCTCGACCGGCTCGGGGCCTCCGGCGTCGCGCTGATGGGCTCGCCCTCGCGCCGCACGCCGCCCGCGCTCTCGGCCGCGCTGGCCGAGGTCTTCGCCCGGCACGGCGGCTGGTGGTGGGATGGCGGCGGCGAGAACCCCTATCTCGCCCTGCTCGCCAATGCCGACACCATCGTCGCCACCGCGGACTCGACCAACATGATCGGCGAGGCGGCTGCGACCGGCAGGCCGATCCTCGTCTACGAGCCCGAGGGCGGGCATGCGAAGATTTCCGGCTTCCTGGCCGCGCTCACGCGCCACGGCGCTGTGCATCGCTTCGACGGCCGGCTTGAAGGCGCCCCCTACGAGCCGCTAGATTCGACGGGAACGATCGCGGATGCGGTGCGGGAGCACTGGCTGAGGCATCGCGCCTCGATCACGGCCGGGTGAGCGCGGCACGGTTCGCTTTGCCGCCGCCGCTCCAAGACCTATCTGACACGCGAGTACGCGCCGCCGGCGCCAACAGGACCTTGCAGACGATGGCCCACACCCACGCCCCCGTCATCATCATCGGCTCCGGCCCCGCCGGCTACACCGCCGCGATCTATGCCGCGCGCGCCATGCTGGAACCGGTGCTGATCTCCGGCCTGCAGACCGGCGGCCAGCTCACCATCACCACCGATGTCGAGAACTATCCCGGCTTCGCGCAGACCATCCAGGGGCCGTGGCTGATGGAGCAGATGCGCGAGCAGGCCGAGCACATGGGCACGAAAATGGTCTTCGACCATATTGCCCGCGTCGATCTCTCGCAGCGTCCCTTCCGGCTCTGGGGCGACGGCGGCGAGACCTATTCCTGCGACGCCCTGATCGTCGCCACCGGCGCCCAGGCGAAGTGGCTGGGGCTGCCGTCCGAGCAGACCTTCCAGGGCTTCGGCGTCTCGGCCTGCGCCACCTGCGACGGCTTCTTCTATCGCAACAAGGACGTCGTGGTCGTCGGCGGCGGCAACACCGCCGTCGAGGAGGCACTCTACCTCGCCAATCTCGCGAGCAAGGTGACGCTCGTCCACCGCCGCGACTCGCTGCGCGCCGAGAAGGTGATGCAGGACCGGCTCTTCCGCCATCCGAAGATCGACGTCGTCTGGGACAGCGAGGTCGCCGAGATTTGCGGCGGCACCGAGCCGCTCAGCGTCACGCATCTGCGGCTGAAGAACCTGAAGACCGGCGCCGAGACCGAGCTGCAGACCCATGGCGTCTTCGTCGCCATCGGCCACAAGCCGGCGACGGAGCTTTTCGCCGGCCAGCTCGCCATGCGCGAATCGGGCTATCTCGACGTCGAGCCGGGCACCTCGCGCACCAATGTGCCGGGCGTCTTCGCGGCGGGAGACGTCACCGACGAGCATTATCGCCAGGCCGTCACCGCCGCCGGCATGGGTTGCATGGCCGCTCTCGACGCCGAACGCTGGCTCGCCGCCAACCTCCTGGAGCAGCGCGCAGCAGCCGAATAAACGGAAGCGGCTCAATTCATCACAGAGTCTGATGGATTTCCTAACCAGATTCAGTGCGAAAATGAGGAAGACCTGCCCTCCGGCCGTTGACGAATAAGGTTTTCACCCTCCAACATGCATCAAACGCATAACGGGGGAAACGCGGTGGATTGGGACCGCATTCGGATTTTTTACACGGTCGCGGAATCGGGCAGCTTTACCAAAGCAGGTGACGTTCTCGGCCTGAGCCAGTCGGCGGTCAGCCGCCAGATCGGCGCGCTCGAGCGCGAGCTGCGGGCGCCGCTGTTCCATCGCCATACGCGCGGGCTGATTCTCACCGAGCAGGGCGAGCTGCTCTGGCGCGCCGCTCGCGAGATGACCCAAAGGCTCGAGCGCACGCGCTCGCAGCTCTCGGAGACGCGCGAGCATCCCTCCGGCGAGCTGAAGGTCACCGCCACGCGCGGCCTCGGCGGGCACTGGCTGACGCCGCGCCTCGCGGAGTTCATGGACCTCTACCCCGACATCAAGATCGAGCTGATCCTCACCGACGAGGAACTCGACCTCTCGATGCGCGAGGCCGACATCGCCATTCGCCTGCGCCAGCCCCAGCAGCCGGACCTGATCCAGCGCAAGCTCTTCACGGTGCACTTCCACGTCTATGGCTCGCCGGCCTATGTGAAGCGCTTCGGCGAACCGAAATCGCAGGACGACCTCGACAACCACCGCATCCTCTCCTTCGGAGGCACCTCGCCCTCCTACCTGACCTCGGTGCACTGGCTCGGCACGCTCGGCCGCGACCAGCGCAATCCCCGCCCCATCCATCTCACCGTCAACAACATCACGGCGATGAAGCGGGCGGTCGATTCGGGCGCGGGCATCGCCGTCCTGCCCGATTACCTGATCGAGTCCGGCTCGCCCTTGATCCAGCTCATGCGCGAGAGCGAAATGCCGCAGCTCGAGAGCTATCTGGTCTATCCGGAAGAGATGAAGTCGGTCGCCCGCGTCCAGGTCTTCCGCGACTTCCTGATCCAGAAGGCGCAGCGCTGGACCTACTGAGCCGCGAGGCACGCCATGGGCAGCGCGGGAGGGCGAACGCAGCCTCCCGCGCCGGCCATGCCTACGGGCACTCCGACACGGAATCGGATATCGGCGGCGAGAATGCCCATTCGGCCGAAAAAAGGGCAGCCCGCATCGACGGCGGCCCGCATGCACAAGAATTCGCCAAAAACCACCGGCAGGAGAGATGAACCGTTTCTTAAGGCTGCCGAAGCCCCTTCAGAGCCGGATCATCTGCGCCTCATGCATATTTATCAATCATTTACCGGCAAATTTGCCGCTAATCGCCGAAGTTCATGCAAGTCACGCATGGCGGCGTTGAGAAATGCTGCATTGCAAAACGGCAGTTGCTGCCCGATATAGCAATCACGGTTGTTCGAAACGGGCTCCACTATCTCCTCCCGGTGTCGAGTTCGTTTCAGCCGTTCCCCTCTGAGATGTTTGGCGGTTGAGCCAGATGTTTCAAACTTTCAAGGCCGGCTCCCCTCGGGGACGCCGGCCCTTTTTTTGCCAGTTAGCCTGTGCGCCCCACGGCGCCCTTCGGCGCGACTGTGCCGCACCGCACGGCCACCACCGACGGGGACTGAAACCACGCGCATTGCTTGCGCGCGCGTCCAGTCCCGTTACGTCAGGAAGCCGCCCGCCTATCGTGCGAGCTTGGCGGCCACGGCGGCGAACTGCTCCACGAATCCCTTCAGGAAAGCGCGCGTGCCCTCATTGGTGATGTCGTGCGACGCATCGATCAGATCGTCCTTGAAGGTAATGAACACCTGTCCGCCCAGGACCACGCCGGCGAGATTGGTCATGATCATGCGCAGCTGCTGCTGCGCCACGGCCGTCCCGACCGTGCCGCCGCTGGTGCCGGTGACGGCGACCGGCTTTCCCGCCCAGGAATTCTTGCCGTAGGGGCGCGACGCCCAGTCGATCGCGTTCTTCAGCACGGCGGGAATCGCGCGGTTGTGCTCGGGCGTCACCATCAGGATCGCGTCGGCGGCCTCGATCTCGCGCTTCAACCGGGCGGCGGTCTCGGGCCAGCTCGCCTCGAGATCCTGGTTGTA
The DNA here is from genome assembly GCA_003248805.1 of Chelatococcus sp. GTDB lineage: Bacteria > Pseudomonadota > Alphaproteobacteria > Rhizobiales > Beijerinckiaceae > Allobosea. Next base: position 7,129 of record QFQY01000007.1, read on the forward strand.
GAGCGGCAGATCGTCGATCCGGACCAGCGTCGCCTCGAACGCGTCGCCACCGAGCTTGATCAGCGCCTCGGCCAGCTTCCGGTTGATCGAGTCGCGGCGGTTGCTGCCGACGACGACGGCGAGCTTCAGTTTGGCCATGGGATTCCCCGAAGAGACGACGACAGCGGGGACTGGGCCGGCACGCGGGCCGCCCCGCATGGACCCGCATTGGGGATAATGGGGGAGCGGCCGAAAGGTTTCCAGAAGCGCCTCCCCCCCGCTGCCCGGGGTTCAGCGCGACGCCGGCCTCACAGAGAGCGGCAGATCGTCGAACAGACCCGGTGCCGGGCTCGTGCGCGCCTTCTCGATGGTGAGGATCCTGAGCTTCGTCTCGACGCCGCCCTCGGCCGAGAAGCCGCCCGTACGCCCTCCAGCGGCCAGCACGCGGTGACAGGGCACGATGATCGGCCAGGGATTACGCCCCAGCGCGACGCCGACGGCCCGCGCCGCGCCGGCATCGCCGATCCGGGCAGCGACCTCGCCATAGGTCAGCGTTTCGCCGGGAGGGATCGAGAGCGCCACCGCATAGACGCGGCGCTCGAAATCGGACACCTCCGACAGCGCGAGCGGCAGATGCGCCAGATCGCGCCGCTCGCCGGCCAGCAGCGCGACGATGCCCGCCACCGCTTCCGCGACGAACGCAGGAAGCGCCTCGGCCTCGCGCGCATCCGGAAAGCGCCGCGCGATCCGGCGCCTGGCGGCAGCCTCCTCGCCCTCGGGAAGCTGGGCACCGACGAAGCGCTCGCCCTGCCAGATCAGAGCGCAGGTGCCGATGGCCGTGTCGAAAAGATGGAAATGGCGCTCGCTCATGCCGGCATTCTGCCCCGCCCGGCGCCGGCCGCCCACCCGGTTTCGGCATGCGTCATTGCGAGCGCAGCGAAGCAATCCAATGTCGAAGGGCGCACCGAATGTCTGGATGGCTTCGCTACGCTCGCCATGACGGGAGGCATCGGAGGCCATTCGACAATGCGAGTCCTCATCCTGAGGACTGCGGCAGTCTCCGAGCAGCCTCTCACATATAGAGCTTCTCGCCCTCCAGCCGCTTGTAGAGCCCCGCGACCTGCTCGGCGTAGCCGTTGAAGATCTGCGTCGGGCGCCGGTCACGGGTGCCCAGCACCTGCTCGCTCGCCTGGCTCCAGCGCGGATGCGGCACGGCCGGGTTCACATTGGCCCAGAAGCCGTATTCGGAGGACTGCAGCCCCTCCCAGAAGGTCTTGGGCCGCTCGGCGACGAAGCTGATCTTCGTGATCGATTTCACCGACTTGAACCCGTATTTCCAGGGTGTGATCAGCCGGATCGGCGCGCCGTGCTGGGTCGGCAGCGGCTTGCCATAGATGCCCGTGACGAGCAGCGGCAATTCGTTGGCGGCCTCGGCCAGCGTCAGCCCCTCGGTATAGGGCCAGGGATACCAGCGCATCGACTGCCCGGCGGCGACCTTGGGATTGAGGAAGGTCTCGAAGCGGATGTATTTCGCGCCCGAAAGCGGCTGCGCCAGATCGACGAAGGCCTTCAGCGGGATTCCGGTCCAAGGCACGGCCATCGCCCAGGCCTCGACGCAGCGGAACCGGTAGAGCCGCTCCTCGAGCGGCAGCTTGCGCACGAGATCGTCGATGCCGATCTCGAACGGCTTCTCGACGAGACCGTCGACCTTGATCGTCCAGGGCCGCGTCGGCAGCTTCTTCGAGGCGGCGGCGATCTCCTTCGTCATGCCGAACTCGTAGAAGTTGTTGTAGTTCGCCGCGTCTTCCTCGTCGGTCAGTGGCACGCCGAGCGTATAGGCCGCGTTGCGCCTGGCCGGGTAGAGATCGCCCGTGGGATCGCCCTGCGCCGCCGCGATCTCCGGCAGGGCGGCGCCGGCGATCAGCCCGGCCCCCGCGGCCATGAGCTGGCGGCGGTTGAAGAACACGCTCTCGGGCGTGGCTTCGCTTTCCGGCATTTCCCAGCCGGCACGGCGCTTGATCAGCATGACGGACATACTCCGCTTTCGTCGGGGCGAGTTAGGCCACGAAAGCGGAGTCACGGCAATTCACGAGGGGGCGAGGCGCTCTCCGAGCGTCATGCTCGGGCTTGACCCGAGCATCTCTTCCCGGATTGGACTGGTTTCCGAGACGGCCGGGTCAAGCCCGGCCATGACGGTTCACAATCACCCCCGCGCTTCCAGCGCCTTGACGATGGCCTGGCCCATCTCGCTGGTCGAGACGGCGTTGGCGCCCGGCGCCGCGATGTCCTTGGTGCGCGTGCCGGAGCCCAGCACATCGGCGATCGCGCCCTCGAGACGGTCGGCCGCCTCGCCCGCGCCGAAGGAATAGCGCAGCGCCATGGCGAAGGAGCCGATCATCGCGATCGGGTTGGCGAGGCCCTTGCCGGCGATGTCGGGAGCCGAGCCGTGGACCGGCTCGTAGAGCGCCTTGCGCTTGCCGGTGGCGGGATCCTCGGCGCCGAGCGAGGCCGAGGGCAGCATGCCGAGCGAGCCCGTCAGCATCGCCGCCACGTCCGACAGGATGTCGCCGAACAGGTTGTCGGTGACGATGACGTCGTACTGCTTGGGCCAGCGCACGAGCTGCATCGCGCAGTTGTCGGCCAGCACATGCTCGAGCTCGACATCGGCATAGTCCCGGGCGTGCTGGGCCGTCACGGTCTGCTTCCAGAGCACGCCGGTCTTCATGACGTTGTGCTTCTCGGCCGAGGAGACCTTGTTGCGGCGGGTGCGTGCCAACTCGAAGGCGACCGCGCAGATCCGCTCGATCTCGCCGGTCGTGTAGAGCTGCGTGTCGACGCCGCGCTTCTGCCCGTCCTCCAGCGTCACGATCTCCTTCGGCTCGCCGAAATAGACGCCGCCGGTGAGCTCGCGCACGATCAGGATGTCGAGGCCCTCGACGACCTCCGGCTTCAGCGAGGAGGCCGAGGCCAGCGCCGGATAGCAGATCGCCGGGCGTAGATTCGCGAACAGGCCGAGATCCTTGCGCAGGCGCAGGAGGCCGGCCTCGGGACGGTGCTGATAGGGCACATCCGCCCATTTCGGCCCGCCGACCGCGCCGAAGAGCACGGCGTCGGCCTCCTGGGCCAGCTTCATGTCGCCTTCGGAGATCGCCTGCTTGTGCGCGTCGTAGGCGGAGCCACCGACCAGCCCCTTCTCGATCTCGAAGGAACCGAGGCCATGCTTGCCGAACCAGGAGACGATCGTCTCGACCTGCCCCATCACTTCGGGGCCGATGCCGTCGCCGGGGAGGAGCAGGAGCTTGTGGGTCGCCATGGTCGTCGCCTCTCGCTGGTTTCTTGTCGTGCGAATGATCCGCCGGCTGATTACGGGGCGCGGCGAAAGCAGGCAAGCACGCTCTGGCGATCCTTCGGCCCGCGAATGCGCGGCCGCCCTGCCGCCTGCTCATGGCCGCCGGCCGATGCGTCGCAAACCCGCTGCAAAGGAGGTGTTCACTCCAGCATCGGGAGGACGACGCCATGACCGGAACCCAGCCGCTCCATCACGCCGCCGCGCAGGGCTTCGCGGCCGGGGCCGACAGCTATGTCCGCGGCCGCCCGGACTATCCGGCGGAGGTCGACGGCTGGCTCGGCGAGACGATCGGGCTAGGGCCCGGCCGGCGCGTGGTCGATCTCGGCGCCGGCACCGGCAAGTTCACCGCCCGACTCGCCGACACGGGCGCCGAGGTGCTCGCCATCGAGCCCGTCGACGCGATGCGGGCGAAGCTGCGCGAGGCGCTGCCGCATGTCCACGCGATGGCCGGAGCCGCCGAGGCGATGCCGCTGCCCGACGAGAGCGTGGACGCGGTCGTCTGCGCGCAATCCTTCCACTGGTTCGCCCATGCGGCGGCGCTGACGGAAATCCGTCGGGTGCTGAAGCCCGGCGGCCGGCTCGGCCTGATCTGGAACCAGCGCGACGAACGCGTCGACTGGGTCGCGCGGCTCGGCCGCCTCGTCGGCCGCCATGAGGGCGATGCGCCGCGCGCCCACAAGGGCACATGGCGAGCCGCGTTCCCCGCCACGGGCTTCGGGCCGCTCGAACGCGTCGATTTCGCCCTGGCCCATTCCGGCCCGGCCGAAGACGTGATCGTCGCGCGCGTGCTCTCGACCAGCTTCGTCGCGGCCCTGCCGCAGGGCGAGAAAGACCGGCTCGTCGCGGATCTGCACCGGCTGATCGCCGCCGAGCCGGAACTCGCCGGCAAGGCCGTCGTCAACGTTCCCTACACGACCGAGGCCTATTGCGCCCTTCGCCTGTAGGTGCGGCGACAACCGTAGCCGCACGAAAACGTTCCTTTATTGTTCTCGATTTTCCCGCTAGGGTTGCAAAATCAGCAGCGGCACGATCGAGGGCACCATGGCGCGCAACATCGTGGTCTTTTCCGACGGCACCGGCCAGCGCGGCGGCGTCCTCTTCGAAGAGCGCCGCAGCAACATCTACAAGCTCTACCGTGCCGCCCGCTCCGCGCCGGATTCGAGCGTGAGCGCCGCCGACCAGTTCGCCTATTACGACCCTGGCATCGGCACGCTTCCGAGCGGCCTCGGCCCGATCCCCGGCATCGCCCGCTGGCTCTACAACCTGGTCTGCCAGGCGACGGGGCTGGGCCTCACCGGCAATATCATCGACTGCTATGCCCAGATCATCCGGCACTGGCGGCCGGGAGACCGCATCTTCCTGTTCGGCTTCAGCCGCGGCGCCTACACGGCGCGCTGCGTCGCCGCCGTCCTGGCCCATTGCGGCGTCCCGACCCGGATGAAGGACGGGTCCCCCCTGCGCCGGGACGAGAAGAGCTGCCGCCGGATCGCACGAGAAGCCGTGACGAAGGTCTACCAGCATGTCAGCTCCAAGAAGGACACAGCCTATTACAACCAGCGCAAGGCGCTCGCCGCGCGCTTCCGCGCGCAATACGCCTGCGGCGACGCCACGCGGTCGAACGCCTATCCGTATTTCATCGGCGTCTTCGACACGGTGGCGGCGCTGTCGAACACGGGATCGCTGATCATTTGCGGCGCCATAGGAACGGCGCTCCTGCTGCTTCTCGCGGCCATCGGCACGCTGTGGGCCGTCCCGTTCTGGCGAACGGCAGGGGCCATCCTCGCCGCGGCGACGGTCCTGGGGCTGGCGGCGCTGGTGAAGACGCATCTGAAGGTGGCCTTCGGCCTGCCAGGCATCCCCTGGTGGAAGACGCTGCACCTGACGAGCTTCCGCATGCGCTTCTATGACGAGATGCTCGACCTCAATGTCGGCTGGGCCCGCCATGCGCTCGCCATCGACGAGCACCGCGCCGATTTCCGCCGCGTGCCCTGGGGCAACACGCGGGAACGGCGCGAGACGCAGGCCGGAGAGCCCGAATGGCTGCAGCAGATCTGGTTCGCCGGCTGCCACTCCGATATCGGCGGCAGCTATCCGGAATGCGAGTCGCGGCTGTCGGACATCAGCCTCGGCTGGATGATCGAGCAGGTGAAGGCCCTGCCCGCCCCGCTCCTGCTCGACGAGAGCGTGCTCCGCCTCCACCCGGACCATGCCGGCATCCAGCATGACGAGACCCGCAGCCTCGCCTTCCGCTTCGCGAAGAGGGCCCTGCGGGAGGTGCCGGAGAACGCCCCGCTGCACGCCAGCGTGATCGCGCGATTCGAGGTCGAGGCCGTGCAGCATCACGACCTGGACCAGCCCTATCGCCCGCGCAACCTGCGCGGGCACGAGGCCACGGACTGGGCGTATGGCGCGGGCCGAAAAGAGGAGTCCGCGCCTCGGAGCCTGCCGATGGGGTGACGGCCCGAGAGATGGCCGTCACCGCACCCGGCGGGACGCGCGGCGCGGGATCGAGACTGCCGCGCCCGATGCAGGCGCGGCAGCGTCCCGGTCGTCAGGCCTTCTTTTCCATGTTCCAGAAGAACTGCACCGGCGAGAGCACCATGCCGGTCAGGCTCTTGCGGAAGGCCATGGGCTGCTGAACCAGGCCGCAGGGCACGTAGGGCACGAAGTCGAAGGCGCGCGTCTCGATCTTCGCCGCGATCTCCTTCTGCTTGGGCTCTTCCGGCGTCGCGATCCACTCGTCGCGGAGCCCCTCCATCTGCGGGTCCTCCGGCCAGCCGAACCAGGCCGAGCCGCCATTGGCGCGCATCAGCGGATGCAGCGCCGGGTTCAGCGTGTCGGCACAGGACCACAGCGTGTGGAACACCGACCAGCCACCCTGGTCCGGCAGGCCGCGATTGGCGCGGCGGCCGATGAAGCTCGCCCAGTCGGTCGCGACCAGCTCGGAGTTGATGCCGAGCTTCTTGAACAGGTCCTCGGTGATCATGCACTGCTGATAGGCGATCGGCTGGTCGGCCGGGGCCAGCAGCACGACCTTCTCGCCCTTGTAGCCGGCCTCCTTGAGCATGGCCTTGGCCTTCTCCAGGTTGTTCGGCATCGCCGCCTGGCCGCCGGCGCCGGTCGACATCGGCGAGCCGGGGGTGAAGAAGGTCTTCGCCTCGCTGTAATACGCCTTGTCGCCGACGACGGCCTCCATGTAGTCGGTCTGGTTGACCGCGGCCATGACGGCCCGGCGGATCGCCGGGTTGTTGAACGGCGGCTGCATCTGGTTGAAGCGCATCAGCAGGAACAGGCCGAGCGGCACGTTCTCGATGGCGATGTCCTTGTTGCCCTTCAGCATCGGCAGCAGGTCCACCGGCGGCTGCTCGTACCAGTCGAGCTCGCCCTGCATCAGCGCGCCCGCGGCGGCGGCCGGCTCGGTCAGCGCCAGCCATTCGATGCGGTTGATCTTGGCGATCTTGCCGCCGGCGGCCCAGGAGGGTGCCTCCTCGCGCGGCTTGTACTTGGCGAAGCGCTCGTAGATCGCGTTCTGGCCGGGCACCCACTGCTTGTCCATGAAGCGCCAGGGTCCGGAGCCGACCGGCTCCGTGATGTTCTTCATGTGGTCGGTCATCGCCACGCGCTCGGGCATCACGAAGGGCACGTTCGAGGACAGCTTGCCCAGCGCCGCCGGCAGCATCGGGAAGGGCTTCTTGAGGCGGATCTTGAACGTCCGCTGATCGACGACGTCATAGCCCTCGACGAAGGTCGCGAAGGTCTGGCCGAAGGCATCGCGCTTCGACCAGCGCGCGATCGACGCGATGCAGTCCTGCGCCTTGACCGGCTCGTCGTCGTGGAAGAACAGCCCGTCACGCAGGCGGAAGGTCCAGCTCAGCCCGTCGCTGGCGGTTTCCCAGGCCTCGACCATCTGCGGCTTGATCTGGAAATTCGCATCGGTCGCGAACAGGGTATCATATATCAGATAGCCGTGATTGCGGATGACATAGCTCGTCGCGGTGATCGGATCGAGCGAAGGCAGCGGCGTCGAAGGGTTGAACCGCAACGTTGCGGCCGCGCCCTGCGAAAAGGCACGATTCCCCATGAAAGCCGTGGCGGCGATCGCTCCGGCTCCCTGGAGGACGGTACGACGACGGATCGACATGGCTGGTCTCCCTCTTGCGTTGGGGCGGGCGCCCACTCTCAGCCCGCCCAAGCAAGAGATATACCAGACCGCCCGCGCGGACGATACTGCCGGGTTCAGTTTTGCGCGATCCGCGCCGTGACCTCGATCTCGACCTTGATCTCGCGCTTGAGCAGGCCGGCCACGACATACATGCCGGCCGCCGGCCTGATCTCGCGGAAGACCTCGCCGCAGACCGCGAGAACGGGCTCGCAATAGCGGCGATCCGTCACGAAGTACTGCGCCCGCGCGACCTGCGCGAGCGAGGAGCCGGCCTCGCTCAGCACGGCCTCCAGCGTGCGGAAGATGTTGCGCGCCTGCGCGGCGACATCCTCCGGCAGCTCCATCGTGGCGTAGTCATAGCCCGTCGTCCCGGCGACGAAGACGAAATCGCCGTCGACGACCGCGCGCGAATAGCCGAAGGCGGTCTCGAAGGGCGAGCCGGTAGAGATGAGGCGACGGGTCATCGGGACTCCGGGGCAAAGGGCGCGCCGTCATTCCCGGGCGGAGCAAAGCGCAGACCCGGGAATCTCTGGCAGGATGAACTCCCCGGAGACTCGACGTCATGAGATGCCCGGGTCAAGCCCGGGCATGACGTCCAGCGGTCACACCCGCCCGGCCTTCAGCGCCCTGAGCACCTTCTCGCCCGGCCGGCCGGTCTGCGGCATGCCGAGCCGCGCCTCGATCTCCTTGATCGCGCCCCGCGTCATGGAGCCGACGGCGCCGTCCGGCTCGCCGACATTGTAGCCGCGCGCGATCAACAGGCGCTGCAACTCGCGCCGCTGCTCGCGCGAGAGCGGCAGATCGTCGGTGGGCCACTGCCCCTGCACGCCGGGGCGCCCGCGCAGCCGGTCGGAGAGGAGCGAGATGGCGAGCGCGTAGGAATCCGCGCCGTTGTAGCTGTAGGCGGCGTCGTAGTTCTTGAAGACGAGGAAGGCCGGCCCCTCGCGCCCCGCCGGCATCAACAGGCCGGCATTGCCGGAGCCGGTCAGCGCCGAGCCGTCGAACTTGACGATGCCGCGCGCCGCCCAGGACGAGACCGGCTGCTTCGGGTTGCGCCCGGTCGGACCGGCATAGCCGCCGGGCACGCGCACCTCGTAGCCCCAGCTCGCGCCCGTGACCCAGCCCGCCTTGTCCATGAAATTGGCGGTCGAATGCAGCGCGTCGGGAATGGAGTCGACGAGATCGCGGCGGCCGTCCCCGTCGCCGTCGACCGCGAGCCTGAGATAGGTCGAGGGAATGAACTGGGTGTGGCCGAAGGCGCCCGCCCAGGAGCCGAACAATCGCTCGGGCCGAACGTCCCCGCGCTGGATGATCTGCAGCGTCGCGATCAGCTCGCCCTTGAAGAAGGCGTTGCGGCGCGGCGCGAGGCAGGCGCCGGTCGAGAGCGCCTGCACCAGCGGCATCTTGCCCCGCGCCTTGCCGAAATCGCTCTCGACGCCCCAGACGGCGGCGATGGTGTGGCGGTCGACGCCGAAGCGCTGCTCGGCGGCGGCGAGCGTCGCGGCGTGCTGGCGCATCATCGCGCGCCCCTCGGCGACCTTCTCGTCGTCGACCAGCGTGCCGAGATAGTCCCAGATCGGAGTCTTGAACTCCGGCTGGTTGTTCATGGCTTCGATGACCTTCATGTCCGGCTCGACGCCGGCCATGGCCCGGTCGAAGGTCGCGCCCGAGACGCCCTTCGCGGCCGCCTCCGAGCGCAGCCCGGCGACGCAGGACTGGAACCCCGCCTGCGCCGAAGCGGCCGAGGCGGCGAGCAGGAGCGGAAAGGCCAGCGGAAGAGCGAAATGAAAAGCGCGCATGGTCTCCACCGAATCGCAGGATTGACGCAAAACTACGGCGAGGCCGTTAACGGAGGTTAACCATGCGGATTTCCGGGCCAGCGGCAGCGAATCCCGCTATGCAGGCTGCTCCTCCTTCAGGGACCGCGACATGCCGCTGACCGTCGAACTCCTCGGATTTGCCGCCGCCGCGCTGACCAGCCTGTGCTGGGTGCCACAAGCCTGGAGGACGATCCGCACGCGCGACACCCGCGCGATCTCGCTCTGGACACAGGCTCTGTTCGCCTGCGGCACGGCGCTCTGGCTCGGCTACGGCCTGCAGATCGCGTCCTGGCCGGTCGTCGTCGCCAACGCGCTGACGCTGATGCTCGTGCTCGTCATCCTCGCGATGAAGCTGCGCTTCGGCTGAGCCGCATCGCCGGCGCGCCCACGAACCTCGACAAGCCTCCCCGAACGACCGGACCCCGTCACCGATGCCGAGCCTGACCCTCGCCCATATCCTGCCGATCGCGATGCTGTTCGGCTCGAACGTCTTCATGACCTTCGCCTGGTATGGGCACCTCAGCTACAAGAGCGCCGCCATCTGGATCGCGGTGCTGGCGAGCTGGGTGATCGCGCTGCCGGAATACTCGCTCGCCGTGCCGGCGAACCGGCTGGGCTCGGCGGTCTATTCGACGGCCGAGCTCAAGACGATGCAGGAGGTCATCACGCTGCTCGTCTTCGCCGGCTTCTCGGTGTTCTGGCTGAAGGAGTCGCTGACCTGGAACCATGCGATCGGCTTCGCGCTGATCGCCGCCGGCGCCTTCTTCATCTTCCACGCCAAGAGCTGAACGGACCGGGCCGAGCGAATGGGGGACGGGTGGGCGGTGGCCATATTCCCGCCGCGCTTCGGCGGCTATCGCGGAGCCCCGATGCAAGACCTGATTCGCAAGACATGTTCCGATGGAGCCTGGCCGTGAAGACCCCGACGCTGATCGCAGCCTGCCTTTGCCTCGGCGCGACGCAGGCCCTGGCCGGGCCGACATGCAGCCCGAGCGACGCCTCCGCCCAGATCCTGGGCTCGGCGACGCTGGGCGACGTCCACCCCGCCTGGAAGAGCGGCAAGCATGTCGGCTACGGCTGGTCGCTGCAGGTCAGACGCAACGTCCAGGACGAGGGCGGCGTGACCTATTACGTCGGCGATCTCTACGACACGCATGGCAAGCTCGCGACGCGCAACGTCTTCGCGGTCGACAACGAATGGGATTGCGGCCCCTGACGCCGTCCCCCTCCGCATCAGCCGGCCCGGTGCTCAGCGCGCCGGCCGCACGCGCAGGATCTTGCCGTCCTGCGCATCGCTCAGCAGATAGAGGAAACCGTCCGGCCCCTGCCGAACGTCGCGGATGCGCTCGCCCAGACCCGTCAGCAGGCGCTCCTCGCCCGTCACGGCCTCGCCCTGTGTCGAGAGCCTGACCAGCATCTGGCCGGCGAGCGCGCCGACGAAGAGCGAGTGTCTCCAGGCGGGCCAGACGGCCCCGGTGTAGAACGCCGCCCCGGACGGCGCGATGGACGGGTCCCAGTAGAACAGCGGCTGCTCCATGCCCGGCTTCGCGGTGCCCTCGCCGATCTTCGCGCCGGAATAGTCGATGCCGTAGGTGACGACCGGCCAGCCATAGTTCAGCCCGGCCTTCGGCGTGTTGACCTCGTCGCCGCCGCGTGCGCCGTGCTCGGCGGTCCAGAGCTGGCCCGTCTCGGGATGCAACGCGGCGCCCTGCACGTTGCGGTGGCCGATCGACCAGATCTCCGGCTGCCAGCCCTCCTTGTTCGGGTTGCCCGCGGCGCCACCGCCCTCCGGCCGGATGCGCATGATCTTGCCGATATGATTGGCCGGGTTCTGTGCCTCGTCGCGCTGGCCGTAGCGGTCTCCGACCGTGACGAAGAGCGCACCCGTGCGGTCGAACACCAGCCGCGAGCCGAAATGCATGGTGCTGTTGATCGCCGGAGCCTGACGGAAGATGACGTTCGCGCCTTCGAGCGCCGTCCCGCGCTCGTTCAGCCGGCCCCGTGCGACGCTGGTGCCGTTGCCGCCGGCACGAGGCTCGGCGAAGGAAAGATAGACGAGGCGGTTGCGGGCGAAATCCGGATCGAGCGCGACGTCGAGCAGCCCGCCCTGCCCCCGCGCCATCACGTTCGGCAGGCCGGCCAGCGGCGGCGACAGCTTGCCGTCCGCCCCGGCGATCCGCAGCCGGCCCGGCCGCTCCGTCACCAGCATGCGCCCGTCCGGCAGGAAGGCCAGACCCCAGGGATGTTCGAGCCCGCTCGCCACGGTCTCGACGGCGAGTTCGCCCGCGCTGGAGGGAAAGCGCTGCTGGGCGGCGGCGGGCCCGGCCACGGCGTCGACGAACAGCAGCGCTGCTGCGGAAAGGAACTTGAGGATCATGGGGCCTCCGCGCGGTTCGCATCAGGAACCGGCGTCGCCTCATCCGGTTCGGCTCACAAGGCCGGAACCGTTCACAATCCCGTTTGGGCCGGGCTTCAGCCCCGCGCTTCGCTCGCCATCGCCATGGCGGGCCTTTGACCGTGCCTCGCCGGCGAGATCAGGGCACCGGCCGCGACGTGGCACAGCGCCGCCAAGGCGAGGCCGGCCGCGACGTCGACGAAGTAGTGCCCGCCATCCACCGGGGTCGCGGCGATCATCGCCAGGTTGATCGTCACGACGGGCCAACGGAGCCAGGGATGCGCCCAGCCACCCAGCAGCAGCAGCAGCGCCACGGCCGCGTGATAGGAGGGAAAGGTGACGATGCCTTCCGTCTTGGCGAGGTCCAACACCATGGGCGCCCCCGAGCGAAGCGCTTCGAGATGCCCCATATGGACGAAGGCCGCAGCCGGAGACAGGTTGGGATAGTCGGCCGGCGTCAGCCCGAGATGGGCGTACATGGCGACCGCCGGGACGATGCCCGAGATCGCGACCGTCACGATGCCGGCCAGGATCATGGCGAGGACCATCCGGCGGGCGACGGCGCCATGGCCCGAGAAGGCCAGCGTCAGAACGATCAGGACGATCTGCGGCAGGAAGCTCAGATAGGCGAGCCGAAGCAGCGAGCCGAGCCAGGGGCGATCGTTGATCGCCTTCATATAGGCCAACCAGTCCAGCCCGAGGGCACGGTCCGCGGCGAAGAGCATGCCGTCTCGGTACGGGAGGCCGAATGTGGCGGCGAGATAGGAGAAGGTACCGATGACGACGAAGAAGCCGATCAGATGCGACACGGATTCGACAGCGTCGCAGAGGCGTTGGTCGCGGCGGCGGTAAAAGCGGCCGACGACGACGAGCACGCCGACGAGGGCGACCGGCGGCAGCACCGAGCTCCAGACCATCGTCATGGCCGAGAACGCCAGCCAGACGAGGCTGACGCTGGCCGTCGCGGCCAGCAGCGACCAAGCCGCCAGATTCGAGCGCCATGCCATGACGGCGTCCGCCGCCTGTCGATCGTGATCCTGCATGCCTTCCGGATAGCGGAAAGGCTTTAATCGCCGCTCAACGCGATTGGTTAAGGTTGGGCTTCCGCCCGCGCCGAAAACGGGCTCAGCCCGCTTCCACTCCGGCATCGGAGATGATCTTCCGCCAGGTCGCGATCTCCTGGAGGTGATAGGGCTTGAACGCTTCGGGATCGCGCAGCTTGAGCGTGAAGCCGAGCTTCAGGATCGCCTCGCGCGTCGCGGGCTTCTCGAGCGAGGCCATGACGGCCTTCGACAGCGTGTCGAGAACCGGGGCCGGGGTCGCGGCCGGCGCGAAGAAGGCCGCCCAGCTGTCCGCGTCGGCATTGGTGACGCCCTGCTCGCGCAGCGTCGGGATCGCGGCGGCGCGCGGATTGCGCTCGGGGCTGGCCAGCGCGATCGCCCGCAGCGTCCCGGCGTTGATCTGCTCGAGGACGCTCGGCAGCGTCGAATTGGCGATGTCGATGCGCCCGGCGATGATCTCCTGCACCAAAGGCGCCGCGCCCCGGAAGGGCACATGCGTCATGCTGATGCCGGTGCGCTGCATGAACAGCTCCATCGCCAGATGCGAGCCGGAGCCGACGCCGGTCGAGCCGTAGTTCAGCTTGCCCGGATTGGCCTTGGCATAGGCGATCAGCTCGGGGATGGACTTGGCCGGCAGGTCGTTGCGCACGACGAAGGCATGTTCGAAGGCGCCGACACCGGCGAGCGGCGCGAAATCCTTGACCGCGTCGTAGCCCGGCTCCTTCAGCAGGAACATGTTGTTGCCATGCGTCTGGTTGTTGCCGAAGACGATGGTGTAGCCGTCGGCCGCGCCATGCGCGACCGCGCGCGTGCCGACCGCTCCCGAGGCGCCCGCGCGGTTGTCGACGACGGTGTTGTGTCCGAGCGCCGTCGAAAGGTCCTGCGCCACGAAGCGCGCGATGGCGTCGGTCGGGCCGCCCGCCGGGTACGGCACGACGATGGTGATCGGACGTGTGGGGAAGCTCTGCGCCCTGGCGGCGGAAGGCAGGACGGCGGCCCCGGCCATCAGGCCCAGGGCGGAACGGCGAGTCAGCGACATGGAAATCCTCCCAGCTGCCCGATTGCGACAGGCTTGCCGGCGAGCTTTAAGGAGAAAGTCCTTCTCCGTAAAGCGCGGGACGACCGGCTGAAGCCGCTCAGTTTCCTGGGATTCCCGCGACGAAACCGGCGCGCTTAAGCCGCTGCACCGCAAGGTCGAGCGCCTGGAGAAAGGCCGAACGATCCCGCGGCGAGAACGGCTTCGGCCCGCCGCCCGCGGCCCCCATCGCCCGCAGATCCTCCATCATGTCGCGCGTCGCCAGCGCCATGCCGATCGAGGCCTCCGTGAAGGGCTTTCCGGTCGGGCCGATGACGTCGGCACCCGCCTTGATGCAGCGGTCGGCCAGCGGAATGTCGGCGGTGACGACGATCGCCCCCCGCGACACGCGCTCCGCGATCCAGTCGTCGGCGGCGTCGAAGCTGCCGGACACGGTGACACGCTCGATCCACGGCTCGCGCGGAACCGCGATGAAGCTGTTGGCGACGACGAAGACCCTGAGCCGGTGACGCTCGGCGACCTTGTAGATCTCCGGTTTCACCGGGCAGGCGTCGGCATCGACATGAATCGCGATCACCTTGCTTTGCTCGGTCATCCCCCTCGCATAGGCAGCCGAATGCCGGGAGGCAATCCGGATTTATGCGGTCTTTATTTCGTTGCCGCCGTCTCCGCATTGCCCCCTTACGCAGCCCGAACCTACATCCTCGCCGATGGAGGTCGACATGAGAACGCCTGTCAGCCGCGCCCCTGCGAGGCGGCCGCGCCCCGTCCCGGGCGCCCTCGGCCGGGCCGCGTCGTGACCGACACGGAGCGCGCGGCGGCCCGGCGGCGCCGGCGGCTACACAGGGAACTCGGCGACATCCTGGCGAGCGCGGCGGGCGCATTGATCGACCAGCTCGTCTCGGTCGGGATCACGGACCCGGCCGACATCGCGCGCCGGCTCAACCGCCGCGGCTTCCCCTGCTTCGGCCGCAGTCGCTGGACGGCCGGCGCGGTGCGCGGCATCCAGCGCTGCCGCCTGCGGCGCGAGGAGGCGGCGTAAGACCGCAGGCTCCGCCCCCGAGGCGCCCGCATCCGAGAAAGCGCGTGCGCCGGCGCCGGCTTGGTCGTAGGCTCGCGCTCTGCTTCGACATGACGAGACCCGGCTGCCGGGTCCGGCCGCGGCAGGCGAAAGCCGGCCCCATGATCGTGATCGCCTTCGACACCGACGAGCGGAATGGGGCCGGCGCCCTCGCGGCGCAGCCCTTCCGGCCGGCGCAGCCATGCAAGCCGGCGCAGCCATGCACGCATCACCCGGGGATGCGCGCGTCGCATCGCCTCAGCAAGGAGCACGACGATGGCAAAAGGTGAACAGCGCGGCAATCGCGAGGCCAAGAAGCCGAAGAAGGTCAAGCCGAAGGTCACGGCCGCCGCTCCTTCGAGCCTCGCGGCCGTGGTCGCCAAGGCGGCCGGGGCGAACAAGAAATAGCCGGGCCCGGCGCATCCGCGTCCGGGCCGCCCTCAGCGTTCTTCCGGCACCTCGTCGGTCCAGACCTTGAACCCGGTCAGCGTGTTCGGCCCGAAGGAGGTCACGATCGCGACGTCGGCGGCGTCCCGGCCATGTGCGATCAGCACGCGGCCGATGCGCGGCACGTTGTTGCGCGGGTCGAACATCTGCCAGCCGCCCTCGAGGTAAGCTTCGAAGGAGGCGGCGAAATCGCCCGGCGGCCAGGGCGGCGGCGTGCCGACATCGCCGAGATAGCAGGTGCAGTAGCGCGCCGGAATGTTCATCGCCCGGCAGAAGGCGATGGCCAGATGCGCATAGTCGCGACAGACGCCCCTGCCCTCGCGATAGGCCTCGGACGCCGAGCGCGTCACGCTCGCATCGTTGTAGTCGAAGGCGATGCGCTGGTTGACGAAGTCGCAGATCGCCTGGACGCGGGCCGCGCCCGGCGGCGTATGCCCGAAGAGCTGCCAGGCGAGATCGAGCATGCGGTCGGAGTCGCAGAAGCGGCTTGCGAGCAGGAAGACGATGCACTCCTCCGGCAGATGCTCGACCGGCACCTGCCCCGCGCCACGATCGAACGCCTCGGGCAGGCCGCTGTCGGAAATGACCGCATCCGTCGTGATCCGCATCGTCCCCCGCGGCGCCAGCAGCCGGCTGCACCAGTTGCCGAAACCGTCGCGATAGCCGTGGATCGGCACCGAAGGGTGGATGTGGACATGGTCCGGCGTGACGAGATCCGAGACCCGGCTGAAATGCACATTCAGCATCAGGATCATCGGGGTGGGTTGCGGAAAGTCGTAGTCTAGCTGGTAGCCGATCCTGAGTTTCACGCGATGCCTTCTGCGCGCGAGCCGCGCGCCGGTGGATGGGTGGCCCCCCGACCGAAACGCCATCATGCACTTTTTCGGCCAGTCAGGCGCGCCTCGTCGCAGGCGGCGGGGCGGAGCTCGCTCCAGCGTCGGCGCGCATGCGCGCCCCGGCCGCATTCATCTCTTTGACGGCATGCATCAAGCAGTCTTGCTTGCGATGAAAGCGGAGCAGGCCTAAAGCACGCTCGCGCCCTGCCGGCGCCCGCAATCCGCATCCCGGAGACCTTGACCCATGGCCTTTCTTGCCGACGCCCTGAAGCGCGTGAAGCCATCCGCGACCATCACGATCACGCAGAAGGCGCGGGATCTGAAAGCGCAGGGCAAGGATGTGATCTCGCTCTCCGTCGGCGAGCCCGATTTCGACACGCCCGACCACATCAAGGAGGCGGCCATCGCCGCCATCCGTCGCGGCGAGACGAAGTACACCCCCGTCTCCGGCATCCCGCAGCTGCGCGAGGCCGTCGCCCGCAAGTTCAAGCGCGAGAACGAGCTCGACTACAAGGCGAACCAGACCATCGTCTCCACCGGCGGCAAGCACGTCATCTACAACGCGCTGCTCGCCACGCTGAACCCCGGCGACGAGGTGGTCTGCGTCGCCCCCTACTGGGTGACCTATCCGGAGATCGTGGCGCTCTGCGGCGGCACCGCCACCTTCGCCCACACCAAGATCGAGCATAATTTCAAGCTCCAGCCGGAAGAGCTCGACCGCGCCATCACCCCGAAGACGAAGTGGGTGATCCTGAACTCGCCGTCGAACCCCTCGGGCGCCGCCTATACCTATGACGAGCTCAAGGCGCTGACCGACGTGCTGATGCGCCATCCGCATGTCTGGATCCTGACGGACGACATGTACGAGCATCTCGTCTATGGCGACTTCAAGTTCGTCACCCCCGCGCAGATCGAGCCCGCCCTCTACGAGCGCACGCTCACCATGAACGGCGTCTCGAAGTCCTACGCCATGACCGGCTGGCGCATCGGCTACGCGGCCGGCCCCAAGCATCTGATCGACGCGATGGACATGGTCCAGGGCCAGCAGACCTCGGGCACCTCGGCGATCTCGCAATGGGCCGCGGTCGAGGCGCTGGACGGCCCGCAGGACCACCTGCCGGTCTTCAAGAAGGCTTTCGAGCGCCGTCGCGACCTCGTCGTCTCGATGCTCAACCAGACGCGCGGCCTGAAGTGCCCGACGCCGGAAGGCGCCTTCTACGTCTATCCGGACTGCTCGGAGCTGATCGGCAAGAAGCTGCCGAACGGCAAGGTCATCGAGACCGACGAGGACCTCGTCATGGGCCTGCTCGAGGGCGAGGCCGTCGCCGCCGTGCACGGCTCCTCCTTCGGCCTCGGCCCCAACTTCCGCATCTCCTACGCGACCTCGGACGAGAAGCTGGAAGAAGCCTGCCGCCGCATCCAGCGCTTCTGCGCCGAGCTGCGCTGAGCCCGTCATGAATATGCGCGGCCTGCCGCGCCGAAGCGTTCTGGCCGGGGGCTTCCTGCTCCCGGCCTCTTTCGTTCGGGGGCAGGTCTCGCCGTCCCTCTCCGCCCGCGAGGCTCATGAAGCCGCGCGCGCCGGCCGCCTCCTCATCGTCGACATCCGCAGCCGCGACGAATGGGCCGACAGCGGCCTGGCCGAAGGTGCGATCCCTCTCGATGCCGACGGCCCGGCCTTCGAGCCCAGGCTCGCCGGCTTGCGCCTCGACCACCCCGGCAGGCGGATCGCCCTGATCGACCGCGGCGGAGCCCAGGCCGCCGCGACGGTGCAGAAGCTGGCCGGGCGCGGCTGGCGCGATCTCGTGGGCGTGCGCGGCGGCATGCTCGGGCCGGGCGGATGGCTGGCGGAAAAGCTGCCGGTGGTGGCGTATCCGTAATCGCTGCCGTCATGCTCGGGCTTGCCCCGAGCATCTCATGCCGAAAGAGACATTTTCTCTCAAAAGAGATTCTGGCTCCCAAAAGAGATTCTCGGGTCTACGCTGCGCTCCGCCCGAGAATGACGGCAGGGACTCAGTCCTCGCCGTGCCCCTTCAACAAATCCGGCCTCCGCTCGCGCGTGATCCGCTCCGCCTCCGCCCGCCGCCATTTCGCGATGCGGGCGTGATCGCCGGAGAGCAACGCCTCGGGCAGCCCCCTGCCCTCCCATTCGCGCGGGCGGGTGTAGTGGGGATATTCCAGCAAGCCGTTCTCGAAGCTCTCCTCCTCGCCGGAGGCCTCCTTGCCCATTACGCCGGGGATGAGCCGCACGCAGGCGTCGAGCAGCACGAGCGCCGCCATCTCGCCGCCGGAGAGGATGTAGTCGCCGATCGAGACCTCGGTGAGCGCACGCCCCTCGATGACGCGCTCGTCGACCCCCTCGAAGCGCCCGCAGACGATGACGACGCCGCCCCCGCCCGACAGCTCGCGCACGAAGCGCTGGTCGAGCGGCCGGCCGCGCGGCGACATCAGCAGGCGCGGGCGCGGATCCTCCGCCGGCACGGCCGCGTCGATCGCCGCCGCCAGCACGTCGCAGCGCAGCACCATGCCCGCGCCGCCACCGGCCGGATTGTCGTCGACATTGCGGTGCCGGCCGATGCCGTGCTCGCGGATCTGATGGGTATCGAGCGACCAGAGGCCCTTGCGCAGCCCCTCCCCCGCCAGCGAGAGGCCGAGCGGCCCGGGAAACATCTCCGGATAGAGCGTCAGGACGGAGGCGCGGAAGGTCATCGACATCTCTCGGCGGAGCGGGCAGGTCGTCATTGCGAGGAGCGGAGCGACGAAGCAATCCAGGTGTCGCGCGAAACCTCTGGATTGCTTCGCTGACGCTCGCAATGACGGCGCAGTCGAATCCTAGGTATCGAAGCGCAGCGCGGGCAGCCGGTCCAGCGCCGTGAAATCGCCCGCGCTCGCGACGACGTTGTCGAAGCCGGCGAAAGCATCCGCCCTGAGCATGGTCAGGATCGCGACCGCGCGCATCCCGGCACGCCGCGCCGCCTCGACGCCGTTGGGCGCATCCTCGAACACGAGGCAGTCCTCGGGCGCGACCCCCATGCGCTCCGCCGCCGCCAGGAACAGGTCCGGATGCGGCTTGCCGCGAAAGCCCTGGGACGGCGAGACGATGGTCGCGAAAAGCGGGCGGAGTTCGAGCGTGTCGAGAACCAGCGCGATATTGCCGGGTGGCGCCGCGGTGGCGACCGCCATCGGCACGCCATGGGTCGTCGCACGCGCCAGCAGCGGCAGGAGCCCGGGCGTCGGCGCGACATGCGGGCGGTAGAGGTCGCGATAGATCGCCTCGCGCTCCTCGCCGAGCCCCGCCAGCGCGGGCAAGTCGGCCTCGGGAAAGAAGGGCGCGGCGATTTCCGCGAAGGCCATGCCGGCCGTGCGCGCCATGAAGCCGTCGCGCTCGAAGGATTTGCCCTTCGCCGCGAAGAAGCGGGCGAACGCCTCGTCATGGTAGCCCATATTGTCGACCATGGTGCCGTCCATGTCGAAGATCAGGGCGCGGGCGGGCCGCTCGCTCATTCGCCGGCATCCTCGAACAGGCCGAGCGGCGGCTCGGCATGGATCACCCGCGCGGCGATGTCGACGCGCGGCGCGAATTGTCTTGTGAAGGGCAGCAGCACGGACCGGCCGTCCGGCGTCGCGATGTCGAGCAGATCGCCGGCGCCGTAATTGTCGACCGACGTGACGGTGCCGAGCGTGGCTCCGTCCGGCCCGAGCACGGTGCAGCCGAGCAGATCGGCATGCAGGAACTCGTCCTCGTCCTCCGGCGGCGGCAGCCGGTCGCGCGGCACGAAGAGCTCCGTACCGTTCAGCGCCTCGGCCGCCTCGCGCGTGTCGACGCCCTTGATCCGGGCGACGACGACCTCTTTCGCCGGGCGGATATCGACGATCTCGAAGCTGCGGCCGTCGCGGCCGGTCAGCAGCCCGTAATCGCCGATCGCCAGCGGATCGCCGGTGAAGGCCTTGATCCGCACCTCGCCGCGCACGCCATGCGGCGCACCGATCGTGCCGAGCAGGACGAGGCTTTCGTCAGTGGCCACGCGGCGTCATGCTCGGGCTTGACCCGAGCATCTCCTGCCAGAGGTTCTCGGGTCGAAGCGGGGCTTCGCCCGAGAATGACGCGCTGGCCGCGACAGGCATCACGCCTCGGCTTCGGCCGGAGCGGCGGCCTTCTCGGCCTTCTTGGCGGCGCGCTCCTTGGCCTTCTCGCCCGGCTCGGCCTTCTTCGGGTTGCTGCGGGCCGGACGCTTGGTCAGGCCGGCGGCATCGAGGAAGCGCAGCACGCGGTCGGTCGGCTGGGCGCCCTTGGCGAGCCAGTCCTTGGCCTTCTCGAGGTCGAGCACGACGCGCTCCGGCGAATCCTTCGCCTTCATCGGGTCATAGGCGCCGATCTTCTCGATGAAGCGGCCGTCGCGCGGCGAGCGGGCGTCGGCGACGACGATGCGGTAATAGGGGCGCTTCTTGGCGCCGCCACGGGTCAGGCGAATCTTCAGGGACATGGTCTTCTCTTTCTCTGGTCTTGGTCTTGATTGGTCTTACCGGCTCGCGCCGGGCACTCCACCGTCATGCTCGGCCTCGTGCCGGGCATCCACGTCTCTACCCGGCCCCGACGTCGCTAAGACGTGGATGGTCGGGACAAGCCCGACCATGACGGCAGGCGTCACGGCCGAGCGATGTCTCACTTCTTCTTCCCCCCGAACGGATTGCCGAGGCCGGGCAGGCCGCCGCCGAGGCCACCTTTGCCGCCGAGACCCGGCAGCTTAGGCATCATGCCGGCGGGCGGGGTGACGCCTTTCGGAAGTCCGGGAAAGCCGCCCGGCGGCAGTTGTGGCAGGCCACCGCCCGCGCCGAGCTGCTTCTGGAGTTCGGCGAGCTGGGCCGGGTCCATCTTGGACGGGTCGGGCATGCCGGCGGGGAGGCCGCCCATGCCGCCGCCGAGGCCGAACATCGAGCCCAGCTTGCCGAGCATGCCGCCCTTCTGCTTCGCCATCATCTTCATCGCGTCGGCCATGCCGCGATGCATCTTGAGCAGCTTGTTGATCTGCTCGGCCGTGGTGCCGGAGCCCGCGGCGATCCGCTTCTTGCGGCTGTTCTTCAGGATGTCGGGGTTCTTGCGCTCGGCCGGGGTCATCGAGTCGATGGCCGCGATCATGCTCTTGAACATCTTGTCGCCGACACCGGAGCTGGCGAGCTGCGCCTGCGCCTGCTTCATGCCGGGCAGCATGCCCATCACACCACCGATGCCGCCCATCTTTTCCATCTGCTGGAGCTGGGCGCGCATGTCGGAGAGATCGAACTGCCCCTTCGCCATGCGCTGCGCGGTCGCCTGCGCCTGCTCGGCATCGATCGTCTGCGCCGCCTTCTCGACGAGCGAGACGATGTCGCCCATGCCGAGGATGCGGTTGGCGACGCGCGAGGGATGGAATTCCTCCAGCGCGTCTGTCTTCTCGCCGGTGCCGACGAGCTTGATCGGCTTGCCGGTGACCGCGCGCATCGAGAGCGCCGCGCCACCGCGCGAGTCGCCGTCCATGCGGGTCAGCACGATGCCGGTCAGCCCGACGCGGCCGTCGAAGGCGCGCGCCGTGTTGACCGCGTCCTGGCCGGTGAGCGCGTCGGCGACGAGCAGAACCTCGTGCGGGCTCGTCGCGGCCTTGACCTCCGCGACCTCCGCCATCAGCGCCTCGTCGAGCGTGACGCGGCCGGCGGTGTCGAGCATCACGACATCGTAGCCGCCGAGCCTGCCGGCCTCGATCGCGCGCCGCGCGATCTGCACGGCGCTCTGGCCGGCGACGATCGGCAGCGTCTGCACGCCGACCTGCTGGCCGAGCACGGCGAGCTGCTCCATCGCGGCCGGGCGCCGCGTATCGAGCGAGGCCATCAGGACCTTTTTCTTGTCCCGCTCGGTCAGGCGCTTGGCGATCTTGGCGGTCGATGTCGTCTTGCCCGAGCCCTGCAGACCCACCATCAGGATCGGCACCGGCGGCACGGAGGACAGCGAGATCGCCTCGCCTTCGCCGCCCAGCGTGTCGATCAGCACGTCGTTGACGATCTTGATGACCTGCTGGCCGGGGGTGACCGACTTCAGAACCTCGGCCCCGACGGCGCGCTCACGCACCTTGTCGGTGAAGCTGCGCACGACCTCGAGCGCGACATCGGCCTCCAGCAGCGCGCGGCGCACCTCGCGCAGCGCGGCGTTGACGTCGTCCTCGGTCAGCGCGCCCCTGCGGGTGAGCCCCGAGAGGATGCCGGACAACCTGTCGCTCAGCGTACCGAACATGCGGACCCTGCCTGCTGCCTCAACGAGCCGGACCGGCGAAGCCTCTCCCCCAAGCGGTTTCGCGCCCGAGGGCGCGGACGCGCTGTCGGGCGTTGACCTCCGGGCTCGTCATCATGGGCATGATAGCGTCCGAAAACCGCAGGGCACTTTTCGGTATCATGCCGGAAGGCGCGAGTTGCGCGGCCCGGTCGGCGGATGCGGTCTCGACGATGTCGGCGAAACGGATGGCCGGGTTAAAGCGGCAAAACGGGGGATAAGTCAAGGCTTGGGGCGCCTTCGGAACGGCACGGGCCCGCTTGCCCTTGGGGAAGAGAGAGCTTGAGCGCCCCGTTCGCTTCGTCCTAAGCATGCCGCACGACAACGGAGAAACACGATGACGTCGACAATCCTCCGCCTCTGTTCCCTCGCGCTCGCAAGCCTCGTGCTCGGGGCGGCGTCGGCTCAGGCCCAATCCTGCCAGAACAACTTCAAGGTCGACGGTGTGCCGATGGTGACGGGCATCACCTATCGCAGCTGGGACCTGGTCAAGAACGGCGCACCGGCCACCGTGCTGAAGAACCTCGCCGCCGCCGTCGCGGCCGAGGGGTTCGCCGGCATCAAGGTCGACAATGCCACGAGTTCCGTGCTGGCGATCCAGGAAACCTCGGGCTCGGGCCGGCCGCAGACCCTGCGCGTCACGGCCCGCAAGAGCGGCCCCGCGACACGGGTCGACGCCGTCTTCGTCGTTCAGGCCGGGCAGGTCGCGCCCGAGGGCTATGTGCGCGATGCGCTCTGCCGCGTCATCTCCGGCGGGCGCGGGTGAGCGCCGCCCCGGAATTGCCGCGATCGGGCGGCAAGCGGCCGGCATGACCACGCTCCGCTCCGCCTTCGTCCTCGGGACGCTCGCCCTCCTTCTCGCCGCCTGCGCGTCGAGCGAGCCCGGCCGCCCGCTCTCGCCCGCCGCCGTCGAGCGGCTCAATGCCGTCCATCTCGACCCAGCCGAGGCCGGCCGCATCCTCAACGCCTATCGCGCCAGCAAGGGGCTGGGCCCCGTCCGCCCCGACCCGAGGCTGATGGCGATGGCCCAGCATCAGGCGGATGCGATGGCTCGCGGCAACACGCTCTCGCACGATGCCGGCGGCAGCTTCACCTCCCGCGTCCACGGCGCCGGCCTCGACGCGATGCGGACGGCCGAGAATCTCGGCGGCGGCTATTTCTCGACGCAGGAGGCGTTCGATGGCTGGCAGCGATCGTCCGGCCACAACGCCAACCTGCTGATGCCCGAGGCGACGCGCTACGGCATCGCGCTCGCCAAGAATCCGGAGACGCAGTACCGCGCCTGGTGGGCGCTCGTCGTCGCCAGCGAGCCCGAGCAGCGCCGGACGCTGAGCGCGGGACCGCTGGTTCCGGCGCGCAACGAGACCTTCCGCTGGGGCCCGTCGCCCTGAGCCGGCAGCCGGCGCTCAGCCGATGCTGATCCGTCCGAGCTTCTGCAGGGCGAGCAGCACGCCCGCGACATGCATGGCCTGGCCGATCACGCCCCCGGCGAGACCGGCGATCACCACGTCGACCGGGACGAGCTCGACGGACAGGCCCTCCTCGCCCCGGTCGAGCGCTGGCGGCCCGCGCCGTTCGAGCCCCGTCGCCAGCATGAAATGCACCCGGTTGGGGTGAATGGCCGGGTTGGCGAAGGGGCTCGTCACGGGCTCGATCGCCTCCGCCGCGAAGCCGGTCTCCTCGAGCAGCTCGCGCCTCGCCGTCGCCGCGACGTCGCTGTCGTCCGCATCCGCAGCTCCACCCGGCAGCTCGAGCACCGCCTCGCCCGCCCCGTGGCGGTATTGCCGGACGAGGACGAGCCGGTCGTCCGTGGTCACCGCCACGACATGGACCCAGTCCGGATAGGTCATGACGTAATAGGGCGAAATCTCCGCGCCCGAAGCCGTCACGCAGCGGTCGGCGCGCAGGTCGATCCAGCGATCCTTGAGGATCGGGGTCGAGGACAGCACCCGCCATTTCGCGATCATGACCACTTGCCCCTGCCGCTTCGGGCCCGCACGGCCTCGCCTCTTTACAATCTACCCGCGGCGGGCGTTTGGTGCCTATTCGTCCACCGGAGCTACGCCATGACGTTCGAAGCCTGGATCACCTTCGCCGCCGCGACCGCGGTCCTGCTGGTCATTCCCGGCCCGACGATCCTGCTCGTCGTCTCCTACGCGCTGGGACAGGGCTGGCGCACGGCCTTCCCGATGGCGGTCGGCGTCGCGCTCGGGGACTTCACCGCGATGACGCTCTCCATGCTCGGCGTCGGCGCGCTGCTCGCGACCTCGGCGACGATCTTCACCGCCCTGAAATGGCTCGGGGCGGCCTATCTCGTCTGGCTCGGCATCAAGCTCTTCCGCGCCGGCGGCACGCTCGACGCCAAGCCGCGCGAGGATGCCGCCTCGCCATGGAAGATGCTGGCCCATGCCTGGCTGGTGACGGCGCTGAACCCGAAGAGCATCACCTTCTTCGTCGCCTTCCTGCCGCAGTTCCTCGATCCCAGGGCCGATTTCTGGACCCAGATGCTGATCTTCGAGGCGACCTTCGTCACGCTCGCCTTCGCCAACGCCTTCGGCTACGCGCTGCTGGCCGCGCGGGCCCGCTCCGCCATCGCCAACCCACGCGCGATCTCGGCCTTCAACAAGGCCGGCGGCACCCTGCTGATCGGCGCCGGCGTCGCGACCGTCGCGATCCGCTCCGGCAATGGCTGAGACGACCGGAGGCGCCATGACCGGGAAGGACGCCGCCACCCTCGACTTCTACGCCGACGAGGCCGAGCGCTATGCCGGACGCGGGCGGGAGGCCGAGTACCGCCTGATCGCGCAGTTCGCCCGGCGGCTTTCTCCCGGCGCCCGCATTCTCGAGCTCGGCTGCGGGGGCGGGCAGGACAGCGCGGAGATGCTAGCGCGCGGCTTCGACGTCGTGCCGACCGACGGTTCGCCGGAACTGGCAGCGGAGGCCGGCAAGCGGCTGGGCCGCGAGGTTCGCGTCCTGCTCTTCGAGGATATCGACGAGGTCGCCGCCTATGACGGCGTCTTCGCGCATGCCTGCCTGCTGCATGTGCCGCGCGCCGCCCTGCCCGGCATCCTCGCCCGCATCCACCGGGCGCTGCGGCCGGGCGGCGTCTTCTTCGCGAGCTACAAGGCCGGCGAGGCCGAGGGCCGCGACCGCTTCGGCCGCTTCTTCAACTACCCGTCTCCGGAGTGGCTGCGCCATGCCTATGGCGACGAGGGCTGGCGGGATCTCGTCGTCGAGGAGGCGAACGGCAGCGGTTACGACCGCGAGGAGACGCGCTGGCTGCACGCGACGGCGGTCAAAAAGGCTTGATCGCGCCGCCTGCCTCTGGCGCCGGGCCGGTTCGTCGCTAAATCTTGCGGGCCATGAACCGTCGCCGTCTTCTCCGCCTCCTCACCCTGCCCGCGCTGTTCGGAGGCTCCGGCGTCGCCTGGGCCTCGTTCAGGCGCTCCCGCAACCCCTATTATCAGGGGCCGGTCAGCGACCATTTCGACGGCGTACGCTTCAGCGACGGCAGGCGGGTCGGCAAGGGCTTCGCCGATTTCCTGCGCTGGCAGGCCACGCGCGGCGGGCGCGAGCTCTTCCCCGAGCACTATCCGGCGCCGCCACAGGACAAGCCGCCGGCCCGCTTCGAGGGCACGCGCGTGGTCCATCTCGGCCACGCCTCCTTCCTCTACCAGATCGCCGGGCTGAACCTGCTCGTCGACCCGGTCTATTCGGAGCGCGCCAGCCCGTTCTCCTTCGCGGGTCCGAAGCGCGTGAACGCGCCCGGCGTCGCCTTCGCGGATCTGCCGAGGATCGACGTCGTCCTGATCACCCACAACCACTACGACCATCTCGACACGACGACGCTCGCACGGCTGCACGAGCGCGACGCTCCCCGCATGGTCATGCCGCTCGGCAACGACCGGATCGTCGGCGATGCCGTGCCCGGCGCGCGGGTCGAGGCGCATGACTGGAAGGACCGCGTCGCGCTGTCGGAGGATGTCGCGGCGACGCTGGTGCCGACCTATCACTGGTCGGCGCGCGGCGCCCTCGACCGGCGCATGGCCCTGTGGTGCTCCTTCGTGATCGAGGGGGCGGGCAAGCGCCTGTTCCACATCGGCGACACCGGCTTTCACGACGGCTCGCTCTACGAGGCACTCGGCGCGGAATACGGTCCCTTCGACCTCGCCGCGCTGCCGATCGGCGCCTATGAGCCGCGCTGGTTCATGGCCGACAACCACATGAACCCGGACGAAGCGGTCAAGGTCATGCGGGCGTTGCGGGCCGAGCAGGCGATCGGCCACCACTGGGGCACCTTCCAGCTCACCGACGAAGGCGTCGAGCGACCGCCCGAAGCGCTGAAGGCGGCGCTGGCCGCAGCCGGCATCCCGGAAGAGCGCTTCAAGGCGATGCGGCCGGGCCTGAACTGGACGGCGTAGCGAACCCTATTTCGGCTGGACGTAGACGTTGATCTCGAGGCTCGGATCGCCCGGATCCTTCAGGTCGCCGACATATTCCTCGAGGAAGGCGTCCTTCACCGTGATGCTCTTCGCCTCCAGATAGGCGGTGATCGTCTCATAGGTCGAGTCGATGTCATCATAGGGCGCGACATGCGTGAAGCGCAGCGCCCTGCCCGCCGGCGAGGTGCCGATGCGCATGCCCTCGGGCAGTTGCAGCGCCGCGCCGGTCGACGGCGCGATGGGCAGCATCGCCTCGAAGCGGAAGCCGTTGTCGTCGGTCTCGGTGAACAGCGTCAGCGGCCGGCCCGCGACCGGCAGGCCGGAGCGTGAAGCCTGCTCGCGCAGCACGCGGAAGCTCTGTGACAGGCGTTCGAAGCCCTGGTCCCAGCTCGCCTGTCCGGACAGCGTCAGCACCGATTTGGGGATGAGCGTGATCTCGTCGACATCGCTCGGATCTCCGCTGCGGCCGGCGAGCGTGGCGTTCGGATCGGGAGCCAGCGTCTGCTGCGGCGGCGCGACCGGCGGCAAGGCCTGGCCCGGCTGCGGCGGGGCGGGCGGCGGCTGCACCGGCTGCGGCTCCAGCGGAACCGAGGGTGTCGGCGCGGGCTGCACGGGCTGCGGCACGACGGGCGAAGGCGCGGGCGGAGCAGGCTGAACGGGCTGGGGGCCCGGCTGCGGCTCGGGCACGGCGGCAGGAGGAGCCGGCGCCTGAACCTGAGCGGGCGCCGGAGCCTCCGTTCCCGGTGGCGGCGCGAGCGGCGCCGACTCGACCGCGCCGGGCGGCGCGATGCGGCTCTGCGCCGCGACGGGAGACCCCGCCGCGATCATGGCTGCGAGCGCAACAGCGCCAATCCCGATAAGCCGCATCTCGACGGTTCCGACACAAGACAGTGATTCGCGCCCTTGCGGCGCAGCATAGAATGTCCACCTTCTCTCAGGAACGGCCATGAGGGTGGCTTTTTCGCGTCGTCTCCCTCATACAGCCGGCCTGCATGGGACATGTGACGGAATGAACGCTCTCGCGCATCGCCGGTTCCTCAAGATGAACGGGCTCGGCAACCAGATCACCGTGCTCGATCTGCGCGGCTCGAAGCATGTCGTCGGCGCCGACGAGGCGCGGGCGATCGCGGCCGAGCCGCGCGCCGCCTTCGACCAGCTCATGGTGCTGCACGACCCCGTCACGCCGGGCACCGACGCCTTCGTGCGCATCTACAACACCGACGGCTCCGAGGCCGGCGCCTGCGGCAACGGCACGCGCTGCGTCGCCTGGGCGATGACGGCCGACCCGCAGATGGGCGACGCCGCGCGCGAGCGCCTGACGCTCCAGACGAAGGCCGGCCTGCTGCCGACCCTCCGCCTCGACGAGACGACCTTCACCGTCGACATGGGCGCGCCGCGCCTGAACTGGGACGAGATCCCGCTGGCCGAGCCTTTCGAGGACACCGCCCATTTCGAGCTGCAGATCGGCCCGATCGACGATCCCATTCTTCACACGCCCTGCGCCGTGAACATGGGCAATCCGCACGCCGTCTTCTTCGTCGACGATCCCTATCGCTTCAATCTGGAGCAGATCGGACCGCTGCTCGAAAACCATCCGATCTTCCCCGACCGGGCGAATATCGAGCTCGCCGCCGTCAAGGCGCCGGACCATATCGTCCTGCGCGTCTGGGAGCGTGGCGCCGGCATCACCCAGGCCTGCGGCTCGGGCGCCTGCGCGGCGCTGGTCGCGGGCGTGCGCCGCGAGCTGACGGCGCGCAAGGCCGTGGTCAGCCTGCCGGGCGGCGACCTGACCATCGAATGGCGCGAGAGCGACGGGCATGTGCTGATGACCGGCCCCGCCACCTTCGAATGGGAAGGCACCTTCGCGCCGGAGCTCTTCGCGAAGGTCGCCTGATGGCGGTCGATCTCGTCACTTTCGGCTGCCGCCTCAACATCGTCGAGAGCGAGGCGATCCGCCTGAAGGCGGAAGCAGCCGGCCTCTCCGACATCGCCGTGGTGAACTCCTGCGCCGTCACCGCCGAGGCCACCCGGCAGGCGCGGCAGGCGATCCGCAGGCTGAAGCGCGAGCAGCCAGGGCGCCCGATCGTGGTCACGGGCTGCGCCGCGCAGATCGAGCCCGCGACCTTCGCCGCGATGCCGGAGGTCGCCCGCGTCCTCGGCAACGCCGAGAAGATGCGCGCCGACGCCTGGTCGGCGCTCGCCCGCTCCAACAGCCTGCGCGCGCCCGGCGACGACGCGGCGGAGAAGACCGCCGTCGGCGACATCATGGCCGAGACGGCGCTCGCCCAGGTCGTCACCGGCCGTTTCCGCGATCACACGCGCGGCTTCGTTCAGGTGCAGAACGGCTGCGACCATCGCTGCACCTTCTGCGTCATCCCCTTCGGACGGGGCCATTCGCGCTCGCTGGCGCCCGGCGCGGTGCTCGCGCAATGCCGCGATCTGGTCGAGGCCGGCGCGCGCGAGATCGTGCTGACCGGCGTCGACCTGACGAGCTATGGCCGCGACCTGCCCGGCCTGCCGCTTCTGGGAACGCTCGTCCGGACGCTCCTGCGCGAGCTGCCCGAACTGCCGCGCCTGCGCCTCTCCTCGATCGACGCGGTCGAGGTCGACGACGAGCTGCGCGAGGCGCTCGCGACGCAGCCGCGCCTGATGCCGCACCTGCATCTCTCGCTGCAATCCGGCGACGACCTCATCCTCAAGCGCATGAAGCGCCGGCACGGACGCGAAGACGCCATCCGCTTCTGCGCCGAGATGCGCGGCCTGCGCCCGGACGTCGTCTTCGGCGCGGACCTGATCGCCGGCTTCCCGACCGAGGACGAGGCGATGTTCGCCCGCTCGCTCGCCCTCCTCGACGAGTGCGGGCTGAGCTATGTCCATGTCTTCCCGTATTCGGCCCGGCCCGGCACCCCGGCCGCGCGCATGCCGCAACTGCCGGGGCAGCTCGTGGCCGAGCGCGCGGCGCGGCTGCGCCAGGCGGGCAGCCTTATGCATGCCGAGCATCTGCGGGCGCGGCTCGGCCGGCCGCTCTCGGTGCTGACCGAGCGCGGCAACACCGGACGCGCAGAGGACTTCACGCTGGTCCGCTTCCGCCGCGACGTGGCCGCGGGCGATATCGTCAGGATCGAGGCCGGAGACGCCGACGACAGGGCCTTGCTGGTCGCCTGACGAACCCGCGCCGGATCAGCGCGCGCAGACGGGCTTGCCCGCGCGAGCGGTGAACTTGCGCGGGCCGGCGCGGGTCGGCGCCATCACCGCCGGCTCGTCGAGGATCTCCACGGTCACCGTGCAGTTGCCGCCCCGGATGGTGAAGCGATCCGGCGCGCTCAGCACCACGCTCTCGATCGGGTTGCGCGGCAGCAGGGCGGCGGCGGCGTCCACCGCCGCGGCGATCTCGGCGGCCCGCTGATAGGCGGGCGCGAGCGCCGCCTGTGCGGACGTCCCGAAGGCGAGAGCCATCGTCAACGCAATCATGCCGGCCACTGCCTTCATCGAGGCTATCCCCTGTATGCCTATCCCGTCCTATCCAAGGACAGGACGGCGGTTCCGGCAACCCTCTGCACCGCATTGTTGCAGTAGCCGCGCGGATTCCACGGCAGCTCCAGCGGCTGTACCCTGCCGGCGGCGTCCCGCGCCCGCGCCATCACCGTCAGCGGACCCGGCGCCGCCACGGCGATCTCGCAGCGAAACGCGCGCCATGCGAACGGGCCCTCGCCCGGTGCCAGCTCCGCCTCCCGCCAGGTCGCGCCGCCGTCGCAGGAGACTTCGACGCCCGCGAGCGGTACGGCCCCGCTCCAGCCATGGCCGGCCACCGCCAGGCATTGCCCGACCGCGATCTCGAAGCCGGCGAGCGGGGTATGGACCAGCGATTTCACCGGCATGTCGGTGATGACCTCGAACGCCGCCGGATCGACCGGGTCCTCCGGCCGCAGCGGCCGGCGCGGCAGCCGGTAATCCGTGCCGCGCATCTTCTCGCCGTCATGCTCGCGGTCGCGCAACGTGATGCGCTCGAGCCATTTCTGCCAGGCCGACCCGGGGAAACCGGGGGCGACGATCCGCAGCGGCCCGCCATGCAGCGCCGGCATGGGCTCGCCGTTCATTTCGAAGGCGAGCAGCGTCTCGGGCGCGAGCGCCTTGGCGATGGGCAGCCCCCGCGAAATGGCGGGACGCGACGGATCGGCGATCAGCCGGTCCGGCGCGAGATGCGCGGTGTAGACGGCGGACGGCTTCACGCCCGACCGGGCGAGCACGTCGCGCAGACGCACGCCGGTCCAGCGCGCGCAGCCCACCGCGCCGAGCCGCCATTGCAGGCCGTCGGTGGCGGGCGAGAAGGCCGAGCGCCCATTGCCCGCGCATTCCAGCACGGCGGTCTCGGTGACCGTCTCGAACTCGGCGCGCAGCGCGTCCAGCGACCAGGAGCGGGGCTGCTCGACCTCGCCATCGACCGTCAGGCGCCAGTCGGCGACGGCGCCGGTGTCGGGCAGATGGCCGTTGTTGCGGATGAAGAAGGCTTCGGTCGGCGTGATGGCCGCCTGCAACAGGGCGAGCGGGGGCTCGACATTGAGCGCGGCATCGTCATGGACGAACAGCCCCGGCTTCAGGCGCGGCAGCAGCGCGGCTTCGTCTGGCTGGGAAGGCAAGCGGCAAGCGTCTCCTGCTTCGGCGCAGCGCCCGCGGGCCGCCCGGCGGGCTCATCCTCGCACAGGCGCGGGACCCATGCGATCTGCGACTCGGGGACATCGCTCCTCCCCGGCGCAGTATCGGAGAACGTCCTTCTCCTGCCAAGCGGCCTGCCGCCAGGCGATCGTTCAGCGCCGCTTCGCCTCCTCCTCCTCGCGCAGCGCCCGGCGCAGCACCTTGCCGACATTGGTCTTGGGCAGGGCATCCCGGAAGATGATCTGCTTGGGCACCTTGTAGCCCGTCAGGCTCTCCCGGCAGAAGGCGCGCAGCGTCTCGGCCGTCAGCGCGTCGTCCCTGCGCACGACGAAGGCGGTCACCGCCTCGCCCGAATGCTCGTCGGGCAGGCCGATGACCGCCGCCTCCGCCACGCCCGGATGCGAGACGAGCACGTCCTCGACCTCGTTGGGATAGACGTTGAAGCCCGAGACCAGGACCATGTCCTTCATCCGGTCGACCACCCGGACCTGCCCGTCCGGCTGCATCACGCCGAGATCGCCGCTGCGGAAATAGCCGTCCGGCGTCATCGCCTTGGCCGTCTCGTCCGCCCGGTTCCAGTAGCCGGCCATGACCTGCGGCCCGCGAATGCAGATCTCGCCGGTCTCTCCCAGCGGCAGGTCCTGGTTCTCTTGGTCGCGGATGACGACATCGGTCGAGGGAATCGGGAAGCCGATCGTTCCGCTGAATTCGGCGATGTCCGGCCGGTTGATCGTGACGACGGGCGAGGTCTCGGACAGGCCGTAGCCCTCGACGATCGGCCGGCCGGTGATCTCGCGCCAGCGCCGTGCCACGGTCGCCTGCGTCGCCATGCCCCCGGACACCGCGAAGCGCAGCTCCCCGAAATTGACGCTCGCGAATTCCGGCCTGTCGGCCAGCGCGGCATAGAGCGTGTTCACGCCCGAGAAGAGCGTGAAGCGGCTGTGCCTGAGCGTGCTGATGAAACCGTTGATATCGCGGGGATTGGCGATCAGCAGCCCCTTCGCGCCGATGCGCAGCATGAACAGGCAGCAGCAGGTCAGGGCGAAGATGTGATAGAGCGGCAGCGCCGTGACCATGACGTGCTGATAGTCGCTGCGGCCGAGCGGCGGCTCCAGCGCCCAGCCGAGCCACAGCGCGCATTGCTCGACATTGGAGGCGACGTTGTGGTGCGTCAGCGTCGCGCCCTTGGCGACGCCGGTGGTGCCACCGGTATATTGCAGGAAGGCGACGTCCTGCGGGGTCACGGCGACGGGCCGCATCGCGACGGGCCGCGCCAGGATGTCCTTGAGCCGGAAAGCCCCCGGCAGGTCGAAGGGCTTCACGATCTTCTTGATCCGCCGGGCGACGAAATTCACGATCGAGCCCTTGAACCCCATGAGATCCCCGGCCGTGGTGAGCACCACCGCGTCGAGATCGAGGTGAGGCCGCGCCTCGTCGACGGTGTGAGCGAAGTTCTCCATCACGACGAGAACCCGCGCGCCGGAATCCGAGAGCTGATGAGCCAGCTCGCGCGCCGTGTAGAGCGGATTGACGTTGACGACCGTAAAGCCGCCGATCAGCGCACCGAACATCGCGACGGGATAGGCCAGGATGTTCGGCATCATCAGCGCGACGCGATCGCCCTTCTCGAGGCCGCGCGACTGCAGCCAGCCGGCGAAGGCTTCCGCGGCCCGCTCCACCTCCCGGAAGCTGACGGTCTTTCCGAAACTCTCGAAGGCGGGCCGGACCGCATAGGTCTTGCAGGCCACCCGGATCAGGTCGGCCAGCGTGCCGACGCTCCGCTCGTCGATCGCGGGCGGCACGGCCGGCGGATAATGCGCGAGCCACGGCCGCGCCCCGGCTTCGACCGCGCGTGCGCTCATCATGTTCATCGCCTTTCCTCCCGTCGTCCGGCTGCCTCGCTCGCGCGGGTGCCGGAGCTTGTTCATGAGCCCTCGTGCCGACGCGGATCGACCGCGCCGGCCGCCGGCTTCGATAGAAGGTTTATATATGAACTTTCATCGCTCCCCAAGTCGGAACCGCCAAGCCTGAACCGCAAGTCGGAACCGCCCCCCTTTCGTCGCGAGGCGGGCGATTGCCGCATCCCCCTCGGCCCGGCCGACATCCTTCCTCCTCGCCTTCACGCGCCGGCCGCTCATCGCCCCGGAGCGACGGCCTGCGCCGCGACGACCGCCTCGGCCTGCCGGCCCGCGAGCTCGGCCAGATGGTCGAAGCGGGCGCTGTAGGTGCCGACGCCCGCACTCGCCGAGCGCAGCTCGACGATGAGGTTCGCCATCTCCGCCTCGGGCAGCAGCGCGTCGATCCTGTCCCAGCCACGCCAGCCCGGCCGGGCGTCGTAACCCAGGATCTGCCCGCGTCGCGCCGACAGGATCGCGGAGGCCCGCGACATCGCCTCGGACGGGATCATCACCTCCACCGAGAGGATCGGCTCCAGCAGCACCGGCGACGCCTGGGGCAACGCCTCGGCCATCGCCAGCCGCGCCGCCTGGCGGAAGGCCATGTCGGAGGAATCGACCGCATGGGACGAGCCGTCCGTCAGCGTGACCTCGATGTCGACGAGCGGAAAGCCGCGCGGCCCGTGCTCGCAGAAATCACGCACGCCGGCCTCGACCGCGCCGATATATTGCCTGGGCACGGCCCCACCGACGATGCGGTCGACGAAGCGGATGCCCTCCCCGCGCGGCAGCGGCGCGATCTCGATCACCACGTCGCCATACTGGCCGTGGCCGCCGCTCTGCTTGCGATGCCGGCCGCGCGCGCCGGCCCGGCCGCGGATCGTCTCGCGATAGCCGATCTGCGGCGTCCGGATGTCGGCCACGACGCCGTAGCGGCTGCGCAACTTCTCCAGCGCCACGCGCAGATGCATCTCGCCCTGCCCGGAAAGGCGGATCTCCCCGAACTCCGGCAATTGCCGCACCGACAGGGCCGGGTCCTCTTCCGCCAGACGCGATAGCGCCATGGCGAGCCGGACATCGTCCTTGCGGTCGCGGACGACGATGCCGAGCATGTGCACGGGCTCGGGCGGGGCCACCGCGCTGACGGCTTCCGCGCGGCTGCGACCGAGCGCCACGGCCTCGCCGGTCGCGACGCCTTCGAGCCGGGCAAAGGCCGCGACCTCGCCTTCCTCCACCGCCGGCCGCCGCTCCTGCGCCGCCCCCATCAGCGAGACGACACCGGCGATGCGGGCCTCCGCGCCACTGCTGGAGGTCACGACGTCGCCCTCCGCCATCCGCCCGCGCAGCATCCTGGCCAGCGAGAGCTTGCCGCCCTGCCCGGAATGCCAGGTCTTCATGATCTGGGCGAGCGGCGGGCCCTCCGGCATCACGCCGAGGCGGCCGCGCGTGGCGGCGACGTCCGGCGCCTCGTGCCGCAGCGCCTTGAGCAGCCGCGTCACGCCGTTGCCGCGCTCGGCCGAGCCGATCAGCACCGGCACGACATGGCGCTCCCGCAATTCGCGGGCGAGATCGTCGAAGACACGGTCGCGCGGCGGCTCCATCTCGGCGATCAGGTCCTCCATCAGCGCGTCGTCATGGTCGGCGAGCGTCTCGAGCATGGCGAAGCGCGCCTCTTTCTCGCGCCCGCCCTCGTCGGGCAGCAGCGGCACGACCTCGCTCGGCGCATGCTCGCGGTAGACGAAGGCGCGTTCCAGCGCGAGGTCGATGAAGCCGACCGCGATGCCCTTCTGCCAGATCGGGATCTGGCGCAGCAGCAGCGGCGTCCGCGAGGCGCGCTGGAGGATTCCGAGCGTCTCCCGCACCCGGCGCGTCGCCGTGTCGATCTTGTTGAGGAAGAGGAAGCGCGGGATGTCCGCCTCCTCCAGTTCGCGCAGGACGAGCTCCAGCGCCGGCACCTTGCGGTCGTCGGCCTCGCAGACGACCACGGCGGCATCCACCGCCGGCAGGACATGGCGCATCTCGTGCAGGAACTCGACCGAGCCGGGGCAGTCGACGAAGTGGAAGGTCTGTCCGAGGAAACGCGCCGCGGCGACGTTCGGCTCGGTGCTCATCTGGTGCGCCCGCGCCTCGGGCACGGCGTCTCCCAGGCTGTTGCCGGTCTTGACGGAGCCCGCGCGAGAGAGCGCTCCGCAGCGCTCCAGCATGCTTTCGAGCAGGCTCGTCTTGCCGCTCTGGAAGGGGCCCACGATGGCGATGCATCGCGGCCCCTCCGGTCTGACGCCGTTTGCCGGCGCTCCTCCCGCTCCTGCCATGGAAGCCTCCTGCGTCGGGCCGAGCGGGGAGGCGATGCGCGACCCCGGCGGCAGTCGGCCGGCGCGCTCGGAAGCTCCGGTCCGCGCCGGTCAGGGCGGCGGTCGCGCAACCCCGACAGGGCGCGCGGCCGTCGAAGAAGGTTCAGGAGGTGAGGTTGGCGCGGTTGCAGGCACCGTGCAAGCGAATGTTCCGCTGCACTGCGGTGCGGTCGTCTCAGAGATTGCGGCGCTGCCCGCGCAGGGTCGGCAGGCCGATGCCGGCGGCGTCGAAGCCGCCGTCGACGGCGAGCGTCTGGCCGGTGATGTAGCTCGCCCTGTCGCTGCAGAGGAAGAAGATCGCCTCCGCCAGCTCCTCCTCCAGCCCGTAGCGCGCGAGCGGGATGGCGTCGCGGTAATCCGCCCGGATCTCGGGCGAGTGCACCGCCTTCGCCATCGCCGTCTCGACAGGGCCCGGCGCCACCGCGTTGACGCGGATGTTCAGGCCGGCGAGCTCCACCGCCTGCTGCTTCGTCAGATGGGCGAGCGCGGCCTTGCTGGTGCCGTAGGCGACGCGCAGCGTCGAGGCGCGCAGGCCCGAGATGGAGGTGATGTTGACGATGGCGCCGCCGCCCGCTTCCGCCATCAACGGCGCCGCGAGTTGCGTCGCGAGGAACGGCCCGGTGAGGTTGACCGCGAGCACGCGGGCCCATTCCTCATGCGTGGTCTCCAGCAAGGGCTTGAACACCGCCGTGCCGGCATTGTTGACGAGCGCGTCGAGCCGCCCGAACCGGATGGCGAGCAGGGCGAAGGCGCTTTCCAGCGCGGCGGGGTCGGAGACGTCGCAGGGCAGCGCCAGCGTCCGCTCCGGCTCGCCCAGGGCCGCGACCGTCGCCTCGAGGGCGGGGCCGTCGATGTCGAGCAGCGCGACGTTCCAGCCATCCGCCAGGAAGCGCCGGGCGGCGGCGAGCCCGATGCCGCGCGCGGCGCCGGTGACAAGAGCGGTTCTGGTGGGGTCGGCCATGGTTCCTGCCCTTGCTTTTGATTGTCGTTGCGGCCGGCTATAGGGGGCCTCGAAAAGCGATGCAAAGCCCTCCTGCGAGGCCCTGTTCGAAGC
Source organism: Chelatococcus sp. (assembly GCA_003248805.1). Lineage (GTDB taxonomy): Bacteria > Pseudomonadota > Alphaproteobacteria > Rhizobiales > Beijerinckiaceae > Allobosea. The sequence goes on from QFQY01000007.1 coordinate 43,964, forward strand.
CCCTTGCCCCTCGACAAGGCGGCCACTCTCCTGTATGGCCCGCGCACTCAACTGAAAACAGCGCGCCGGAACGCCCGCGTGGTCTCACGCGAAGACGGCCATGGAGAGAACCATGAACATCATCGAACAGCTCGACCAGGAGCAGATCGCCAAGCTCAGCGAAGGCAAGGAAATCCCGCATTTCCAGCCCGGCGACACCGTGCAGGTCAACGTCAAGGTCAAGGAAGGCGAGCGCAGCCGCGTCCAGGCCTATGAAGGCGTCGTGATCGCCCGCAACGGCGGCGGCCTCAACCAGAGCTTCACCGTCCGCAAGATTTCCTATGGCGAGGGCGTCGAGCGCGTCTTCCCGCTGTTCTCGCCGAACCTCGATTCGATCAAGGTCGTCCGCAAGGGCAAGGTGCGCCGCGCCAAGCTCTATTACCTGCGCGATCGCCGCGGCAAGTCGGCCCGCATTGCCGAGCGCGTCGAGGCCCGTCCGGCCAAGGGTGCCAAGGGCGCCGGCAAGTAAGCCTCGTCGCTTCAGCGCCATCCTTTCGAAACGCGGTCCTTCGGGGCCGCGTTTTTGTTTGTCGAGATGCCAGCCGGAGGGGCATGAGCCGCCGGCATCGGCGCCGCGCACGACGTCGATTGTCCGGCTTGATTGGAACTGCTACACGGTATGCCATGTCGCACCGCGTGCCGTCATTCCAGCGCTTGAGCGCCGTCCAGGCCGAGGGGCACCTGCCCGCCCTGCCGACGACGCAGGATTTCGTCGCGCTGCACGACCATGCCCGCTTGCCCTGGCGCTTCTTCGGGCGCTTCACGGCGTCGATCGCCGCGGGCCTTACCGGCGCCTGAGACCGGCCGTCCGATCGGCCGGCGACAGGCGACCGCGCGCATGTCCCAGTCCGGCCGGGCCGGACCGTTTTCCGTTTTATCGCTGACTATCCCGACAGGGGCTTCAAGCCATGATCTCCAGTGCTCCCCGCACCCTCTACGACAAGATCTTCGACGACCACGTCGTCGACCGGCAGGACGACGGCACCTGCCTGCTCTATATCGACCGCCACCTCGTCCACGAGGTCACGAGCCCGCAGGCCTTCGAGGGCCTTCGCATGACCGGCCGCAAGGTCCACGCGCCGGGCAAGACGCTCGCCGTCGTCGACCACAACATCCCCACGACCGACCGCTCCAAGGGCATCGTCGAGGAGGAGAGCCGCATCCAGGTCGAGACGCTGGCCAAGAACGCCGCCGATTTCGGCGTCGAGTATTTCAACGAGCGCGACCGGCGCCAGGGCATCGTCCACATCGTCGGCCCCGAGCAGGGCTTCACCCTGCCCGGCACCACGATCGTCTGCGGCGACAGCCACACCTCGACGCATGGCGCCTTCGGGGCGCTCGCCCACGGCATCGGCACGTCGGAGGTCGAGCATGTGCTCGCCACCCAGACGCTGATCCAGAAGAAGGCGAAGAACATGCTCGTCCAGGTCGACGGCACGCCCGCGAAGGGTGTCGGCGCCAAGGACATCACGCTCGCCATCATCGGCGAGATCGGCACCGCCGGCGGCACCGGCTCGGTCATCGAATATGCTGGCGAGGCCATCCGCGGCCTCTCGATGGAAGGCCGCATGACGGTCTGCAACATGTCGATCGAGGGCGGTGCCCGCGCCGGCATGGTCGCGCCCGACGAAAAGGCGTTCGCCTATCTGAAGGACCGCCCCCGCGCGCCGAAGGGCGCCGCCTGGGAGGCCGCCCTGCGCTACTGGGAGACCCTGCGCTCCGACGAGGGCGCGCATTTCGACCGCGTGGTGAAGCTCGACGCCGGCAACCTGCCGCCGATCGTCTCCTGGGGCACGTCGCCTGAGGACGTCGTCTCGGTCGCGGGCACGGTGCCCGATCCGGACCTGATCGAGGACGAGGTCAAGCGCGCCTCGAAGAAGCGCGCGCTGGAGTATATGGGCCTCACCGCCGGGACGAAGATGACCGACATCCCGCTCGACGTGATCTGGATCGGCTCCTGCACCAATGGCCGCATCGAGGACCTGCGCGTGGTCGCGAAGATCGTCGAGGGCAAGAAGCTGCACGAGAGCCTCGACTACGGCATGATCGTCCCCGGCTCCGGGCTGGTGAAGGAACAGGCCGAGGCCGAAGGCCTCGACAAGATCTTCATCGCCGCCGGCTTCGAATGGCGCGAGCCGGGCTGCTCGATGTGCCTCGGCATGAACCCCGACCAGCTCAAGCCCGGCCAGCGCGCCGCCTCGACCTCGAACCGCAATTTCGAGGGTCGCCAGGGCTATCGCGGCCGGACGCATCTGGTCTCGCCGGCGATGGCCGCCGCGGCGGCGCTCACGGGCCGCTTCGTCGACGTGCGGACGCTGGGCTGACGGGAGCATGCCGACCGCGCTGCGAGAAGGGCCGTATCGCTTTCTCTTCTTCAGCGCGGACTGCGTCGAGCCAGCTCACATGCATGTCCAGCGGGACGACAAACTCGCCAAGATCTGGTTGCACGATCTGAGCTTTGCCGAAACCGGCGGCTTTTCCGCGAAGGAGCTTGCGCGCATAATTGCGGCGGCGCGCAAGCACCGGAACCGTCTTCAGGAGCAATGGGATGAGCATTGCAAGGGCCACGGATAGGGTCGTCGTTCGCAACGTTCGTTGCGACGAGACCATGCTGTTCGTCGATCTGTCGGACGGGCGGACTCTGGGCACGCCGTTGTTCTGGTATCCGCGCCTCCTCGGTGCGACACCGGAACAACGAGCGCATTGGGAACTGCTCGGCACCGGAGCCGGCGTTCATTGGCCAGATGTCGACGAGGATCTCTCCCTCGAAGGCATGCTTGCAGGCCGCGCAGCACCAGGCGTGGTCAAATGAGCGCCGATCCCCGCAAAGCCGCCCGCGCCGCCGAGGCCAAGGCGGCTCTCGAGCGCGTCAAGCGCGACGACGAGAGCCTGCTCGGCTCCTCCATGGGCCGCGCCGCCGACCATTTCTCAGGTCGCGACGCGCCCGCCGGCGACCGCATCGAGCTCTGGGGGCGGCGCATCGGCCGTTCCCTCTCGCTCGTCGGCGTCGTCCTGCTGGCCTGGTGGCTCGGCCACCAGTTGAAGGTCTGGTGATGGCGAGCGTTCCCTCGATCAAGGCTCCGGAAGGTTCGTCCGCAACGCTTGAGGCCGGCGGCTGGGACGGTGCGAAAGCGCCGTCCATCGCCGATTTCGAGGTGCTGGCGCAGGCGGCGTTCGACAGGCTGCCGGACGAGTTCCGCGCGCTCTGCGCCGATGTCGTCTTCAACGTCACCGACTTCGCCGAGGACGACGTCGTCAGGGAACTGGAGGCCGAGAGCCCCTTCGACATTCTCGGCCTCTTCTCCGGCGTCGGCCTGCCGCAGCAGGGCTACGCCCCGCAGACCGGCCAGATGCCCAATACCATCTTCCTCTATCGCCGGCCGATCCTCGACTACTGGGCCGAGAACGACGAAAGCCTCGGCTCCATCGTCACCCATGTTCTCGTCCACGAGATCGGCCACCATTTCGGCTTCTCCGACGACGACATGGAAGCCATCGAACAGGCGGCCGGCTAAGCCGCGGCTCATTCAGGAAACCCCAGCCATGCAGCCCTTCACCACCCTGACCTCGACCCCGGCCCCGCTGAAAGTGGTCAATGTCGACACCGACATGATCATCCCCAAGCAGTATCTGAAGACGATCAAGCGCACCGGCCTCGGCACGGCGCTGTTCTCCGAGATGCGCTACAAGGACGACGGCTCCGAGAACCCGGATTTCGTGCTCAACCAGCCGGCCTATCGCAAGGCCGAGATCCTGGTCGCGGGCGACAATTTCGGCTGCGGCTCGTCGCGCGAGCATGCGCCCTGGGCGCTGCTGGACTTCGGCATCCGCTGCGTGATCTCCACGAGCTTCGCCGACATCTTCTACAACAACTGCTTCAAGAACGGCATCCTGCCGATCAAGGTCACGCCCGAGCAGCTCGACGCGCTGTTCGACGACGCCGAGCGCGGCTCCAACGCGACGCTGACGGTCGACCTCGAGAACCAGACCATCAAGGGCCCGGACGGCGGCACGATCACGTTCGAGATCGACCCGTTCCGCAAGCACTGCCTGCTCAACGGCCTCGACGACATCGGCCTGACGATGGAGAAGGCCGACAAGATCCAGAGCTACGAGGACAAGCTCGCCCAGCGCGAATGGGCGTGAATCGAGAGGTGACGGCAGTCAGCAGCCCTCATCCTGAGGAGCCGCGCCAGCGGCGTCTCGAAGGACGGGGGCTGCGGATCGCTGGCTTCTCCGTGACAGTTGAGCAAGACGCTCGAAGTCTCGCTGGATCAGTGCTTCCTTCTTCGCTCTCGACCAGCCCTTGATCCGTCGCTCCATGCCGATCGCATCGGTTATGACAGAGAAGTGCTCTGCAAAGACGAGCGTGACCGGTCGCCTCGTCGCCGTACAGGCTGCCTCGTATCGGCCGTCATTGTGCTCCGCGACTCGTTGTTCGATCGAAGAACGCGTCGAGCCGGTATAGTAGGAACCGTCCGCGCAACGTACGATATATACCCAGCAGCCATCTGCATTGCGGATTGCCAACTCACCCGTCCCTGCGGACGCTCGAGCGCGTCCAGCAGCGTCCGGAGTATTCTGGATCATCCTTCGAGACGCCGCTACGCGGCTCCTCAGGATGAGGGCTCGCGCAGGATGAGCCTCCGGAGCCGTCCCTACCCCACCAGCCCCTTCATCGGCGGCAGGTCGAACGTGCCGGGGAACACCTGCTCCGCCAGCACCGGCCCCGAAATTCCGAACAGATCCGAGACCACGCCCTTGGCGACGGCGCGGATGTCCGTCGTCGGCCTGAGATCGCGCTTCTGGTAGAGCTGCTCGGGCTTGAGGCCCGGCCAGTCGGCGATCATCCGCCCGCCCTTCACCGCCCCGCCGACGAGGAAGGCGACCGTGCCGGTGCCGTGGTCGGTGCCGACCGTGCCGTTGACCTGCGCGGTGCGGCCGAACTCGGTCACCACCATCACCACCGTGTCCTTCCAGACGGGTTTCAGCCCCTGTTCGAAGGTGGCGAGCGCGCCGTCGAGGCCGGAGAGCAGCGTCGCCAGCCGGCCCTTCGCCCCGCCCTCGTTGGCGTGGGTGTCCCAGCCCTCGAAGGCCAGCGCGGCGATGCGCGGCCCGTCGTCGGCCCCGACGAGCCCGGCCGCGCCCTCGGCGATCCGGCGCATGCCGTCGACGGTATCGGGGCCGCCGCCGGCCTTCATGTCCGTCGCCATGCCGCTGCGCCGGGCGATGCCCTCCGTCTCGATCGCCTGCTGCAGCGCCCTGGCCAGCCCGGCATCGCGCTGGCCGTAGAGATCGGCGAGCCGCATCGTCAGGTCGTCGCCGGCGCGGGCCATGCGCGGCGGCGCCCAGCCCAGCACGGGAGCCTCGCCTCGCACCACCAGCGGCGGCACGACACCGACGCCGAGCACGCCCTTGCGCGAGATGCCCTCGCCCGCCGGCAGGCTGGCGATCAGCCGGTTGAGCCAGCCGCTTTCGGTATGCCCCGGCCCCGGCTGGCCGCTCTCGAGCACGTCCTGCCCGTCGAAATGCGAGCGTTCGCGATAGCCCGTCGCGGCCGCATGCACGATCGCCGCGTTGCCGGAGGCGTAGAGCCGCGCGAGATTGGGCATCGCCGGATGCAGATAGAAGAAGCCGTCCAGCGGCAGCGCGGCCTCGGCCCCCTCCTTGCCGAGCGCGATGCCTTCGCGAAGGCCGGCGTAATCGGGATCGCCCAAGGGCGGCACGGCCGACAACCCGTCGAGCGCGCCGCGCAGCACCACCAGCAGGAAGCGGCTGTCGCGCGCGCCCGGCGCGGCATGGGCCGCCTTCGGCACGAAGGACCAGGCGAAGAGCGCCCCGGCCGCGCCGAGAATGGCGCGCCGAGACGGTGTCATGCGTTCGCAATCGTCGTCGTCATCGACCATCGGGCTCACCTCCGCTGGAATTCGGGCGACATCAGCAGGAGCGCCAGCGCCTGCGGCTTGCTCTCGGCACGCGCCACCGCCTGCCGCGTCTCGGGCGAGAGCAGCGGCCCGAGGATATCCTCGGCGAGCCGGCGCGGATCGGGCACGCTGCCCGCCGCCTGCCGCCCCCAGCCGGCCGCGACGTCGATGCGGGTCTTGATGCCCTCCGGCGAGGCCCAGGCCTCGTTGGTGTCGGGATAGCCGTTGGGGCCGGAGGGCTGCCAGAAGGGCTGCCCCATCACGCCGAGGGGGCCGATGACCTGCCCGCCATCGGCGGGCTTGCGCCCCAGCGCCCGGAAGGACGCGATCAGGAACTCCTGCGGCGTGCGGATCTTGACCGGCACGGCCCGCCAGGCGGCATCGGACTCGATCATCGCCCGCGAGACTGCGGCGAGATCGCCCTCCGTGCGCCGGAACACGGCCGCGATCTCCTTGACCAGCGCGGGCGGCGGCTCGTCCGCGACGAAATGACGGACGAGCTTGATGGCGATGAAATCGGCCGTCGCCGGGTGGCTGGCGAGATCGGTCAGGGCGGCGAGCCCCTTCTCCTTGCCCGGCTGACCGTAGGGCTTGCCCAGCAGCGGCGGCTCGCCCGGCTCGTGCAGGCCGGCATTGAAGGCGAAGGAACCGGGAAACCCGAGCGTGGCCTCCCGCCCGACCACCGTCCAGCCCGTGATGATGCGCGCGAGATTGGTGACGTCGACCTGTCCGTAGCCGCCCGAGACGCCGAGCGTGTGCAGCTCCAGGATCTCGCGGGCGAGGTTCTCGTTGAGGCCGCGGCCGCGCCGCTTGCCGGCGGGCGAGTTCGGGCCGATGGAGAGCCGGTTGTCGAGGAAGTCGAGCATCGCGGGATGGCTCTCGGCCGCCACCAGCATGTCGGCGAAACGGCCGAAGACATGCGGGCGGATGGCCTCCCGCTCATAGGCACCGGCCATGATGCGCGTCATGTTGCTCTTGGTCGCGCCGATGCAGAAATGGTTCGACCAGAACTGCACCAGCCGCTCGCCGAAGCCGGTCTCGGCGGCGAGCGCGAGATCGACGCGGGCGAAGACCTCGTCGCGATAGGTCCGGTAGGGCAGTTGCGGCTCGTTCGGCCGCTTCGGCTGGACGCCCTGCCCCATCTGGCTCTGCTCGGGCGACGCCTGTGCGACCTGCATGCCCCGCTTCGCCTCGCGCTCGCGGCGCTCCTGGTCCTCGAAGGCGTAGAGTGCGTTGCCGATCTCGGCCGCGCCGGAATAGGCCAGCCCCACGGGCTGGGGCACGGCTCCGGCGGAAACCTCGGCCAGCATCCGGTCCCGGGCTTCCGCGCGGATCGCCTCGCTCTGGCCGAGCGCGAAGCCGAGCCCGAAGCGCTGCAACCCGATGCTGCCCGCGTGCGTTTCAGAAGGGCTTGCCATCCATAAGGCTCCCGTGCCCGAAGGTCGCGACCTGGGCAGTGAGCCGGAGGACTATGGCAAAACAGGGAATCGCATGGAAAAAGGCCGCCCCCGATGCGAGGGCAGCCCATACCCGGCCCCGCCGGCAGCCGTCACATCGCCGGCATCGCGGCGATGTCGCGGACGCTGCCGGAGAGCCCGGTGATCTTGCCGACCATCGTCGCCTTGCCCGAGGCGAGGTCGACCTTGTAGAGCGCGCCGTCGCCGAGGAGCCAGCCGACATTGCCGCCATCCGCGCCGGTCTCGATATCGAAGGCGACGGCCTTGGGCGTGACGCCGAGCTTCCCGACGGCACCGAGGACGCCGTCATTCGGCGGCGCCTGCTTGATGAGCGCGCCGATCGTGCCGTCGATGTCGTAGAGCACCGTCTCCTTGGTGCCCTTGACCGAGTTGGTGTAGGCGCCGGCGACGATCATCGGCGCCTCGCCCTTGTGCATGTCGGCCTCGGCGAATTTCAGCTTGCCGTCGACCGTGGTCTTGCCGTCTTCGACATTGACGCGAAGGTTGGTGCCGTCCGAGCCGATGACGCGCAGGCGGTCGGCGGCCGGGTTGAAATCGACCGTCGCCATGGCGCTCGCCGCGAGCACGGTGTCCATCTTCGACTTCATCGTCGCCTTGCCGGCGGCATCGACCGTCCAGATCGTGCCGTCGGTGGTGAGCGCGTAGAGCATGCCGTCGGCGGGCCTGACATCGACTCCCGCGATCTTGCCGGAAATGCCGCTGACCTTGACCGACTTGCCGGCCTTGAGCGTGGCCGTGTCGATCATCGTCAGAACGTCGTCGCCGGTCAGCGCCGCGAGCGTGGCGGCCTGCCCCGCGCCGAGGCCGGCGGCGAGGGCCGTGGCGGTCAGCAGGGCGATGCGTGTGGTCCTGAACATGTCGTCGTCCTCCATCCGTTGTCGGGGCGTCGCCTGCCTCCGGGCCGATGACGACGCTCACGGTGGGTAGGGGCGCAGCCGCACGATGGATGCAGCGAGAGAAAGATTCCCGCAGCCTGCATCCGCAGGCCCCCCTGCCGCGTATTGAAAGGCCGGCCCGCGTCGGCACGGGGGAGAAGGAAACGGCGATGGCGAGCGAGACACTCGGCGAGATCGAGGTTGCGCTTCTGGCCTGCGCGGCCGGCGACAAATCGGCGTTGCGGCGCATCTACGACGCCGAGTCGCCGCGTATGATCGGCGTGGCTCTGCGCATGCTGAAAAGGCGGGCGCTGGCCGAGGAGGCGGTACAGGACGCCTTCGTGCTGGTCTGGCGGCATGCGGCGCGGTTCGATCCGCAGCGCGGCTCCGGGCTGACATGGCTCTACGCCATCCTGCGCAACCGTTCGCTCTCGATCCTGCGGGACGAGAAGCGGACCGAGACCAGCGACACGCCCGTGACCGAAGACACGGCGAGCGAAGAGGACGATCCCGAGACCGTGATGGCCCGGCTGTCCGACGCCAAGGCGCTCCATGCCTGCCTCGATCGGCTGCCGCCGCAGCGGCGCGGGCTGGTCCTGCTCGCCTTCGTGCAGGGGCTGAGCCATGGCGAGATCGCCGGCCGCCTCGGGCTGCCGCTCGGCTCGGTCAAATCCTGGATCAGGCGCTCGCTGCTCACGCTCAAGGAGTGTCTCGGATGAACGCCTCCCGGGATCCCGCTACGATGCCGCCGGATCGCGCTGCGATCGCCGGCGAATATGTGCTCGGCCTGGTCGAAGGCGCCGAGCGCGAGGCCTTCGAGCGCCGTCTCGACCGGGAGCCCGGTCTGGCGGCGGAGGTGGAGAGCTGGCGCAGGCACCTCGCCGCCATCGACGCGACCGCACGCCCGTTTCCGCCCTCGCCCGGCCTGTGGCAGCGCATCGAAGCGCAGATCGGCGCGATCCTGCCCGCTGCCGAAAGCGGGCGGGGCAAGGCGATCAAGGCCGGCGACGCGCTGGCCGCCTGGTGGAACAGCCTCCCCGTCTGGCGCGGCGCGGCCCTGGCCGGCGCGCTCGCCGCGCTGCTGCTCGCCATCGGGCTGAACGGCGCGCTGGATCGCGCCCGGCGCCAGCCGCTCATGGTCGCGGTGCTGCTGACCGACGCGAATGTCGCCGCGGCCGTGGTCAACACCTTCGCCGACGGGCGCGTCGAGCTCCTGCCGCTGCAGGACATCGCCGTTCCGGAAGGCAAGGCGCTGGAAATCTGGACGCTCTGGGACCGCGCGGTCGGGCCGCGCTCGGTCGGCCTGATCGACCGCGCCCGTTCGACCCCCCTGCGCCTCGACCAGTTGCCGCTCGGGCGCGACCAGCTCTTCGAGATCACCGTCGAGAACGCCACCGGCTCGCCCACAGGGCGGCCGACCGGACCGATCGTGGCGAAGGGAACGACATCGCGGGCGCTGTAGCGCACGACGCGCACCGGACGCGGCCCCGCCGCTATCCGGCGCGACGACGACGCCTCGGCTCCCTCGAGGTCATGAAGCAAGGATGGGCCGGGTCAAGGCCCGACGAGCTGCCCGCCATCGACCACGATCGTCTGGCCGGTGACCCAGCTTGCCTTGTCGGAGGCGAGGAAGAGAACGACCTCGGCGACCTCCTCCGTCTTGCCCATCCGGCCGAAGGCGATGCTGGCCAGCGTCGACTGGTAGAGTTCGGGGTTCGAGGTCTTGCGATCTTCCCAGGTGCCGCCGGGAAACTCGATCGAACCGGGCGCCACCCCATTCGCCCGGATGCCCTTGCGCGCCAGCATCTTCGCCTGGCTCGCGGTGTAGTGGATCACCGCCGCCTTGATCGCGCCGTAGGGCGCCGAGCGTGACGAGGCGCGCATGGCCGAGATCGACGACAGATTCACGATCGACGAACCCGGCTTCATATGGGGGATCGCCGCCTGGCTGCCGCGCACGACCGCCATCATGTCGACATTGATCGAGGCCGCCCAACCCGCTTCGTCATCGGAATGGCCGAAGCCCGAGGCGTTGTTGACGAGGACATCCAGCCCGCCCAGCGCCGCCACGGCCTCGGGCACATAGGCGGCGATCGCAGCCGCATCGGCGAGATCGACGCTGGCCGCATGCGTCGTCGCACCGAGCGCCTCGAGCTCGCGGCGTGTCGCTTCGAGCGGGCCCGCGCTCCGGGCGCAGATCGAAACGGACGCGCCGCCCGCGGCAAATCCGAGCGCGATCGAACGGCCGATGCCGCGGCTGCCGCCCATCACGATCACGCGCTTCCCGGTGAATTCCCTGGCCATGCAGGCATATCCTTCGTCGTTGCGACTGAGCGCTTGTCATGGAGGCAGCGAACAGCCTTGGGGTCATCGTCCCGCGCGGCGCCTCACACGACCACGGTCACGCGCTCCGCCGCCCGCGTCAGCCCGGTATAGAGCCAGCGCGCGCGGTGCTCGCGGAAGGCGTAAGCCTCGTCGAAGAGCACGACGTCGTCCCATTGCGAGCCCTGCGACTTGTGCACCGTCAGCGCATAGCCATAGGTGAACTCGTCGGTGTGCTTGCGCAGTTCCCAGGGCACCTCCTCCTCGGTGCCGTCGAAGAAATTGGGAAGCACCGAAACCTTGACCGCCCTGCCGCCGGGGTCGTCCTCCGGAGTCACGCGCATGGTGACGAGGCCCTTCTTGGAGGTCTTGATCTCCTGCACGATGAAGGAGCCGCCGTTGAGCAGGCCCTTGCTCTTGTCGTTGCGCAGGCAGACCAGCTTCTCGCCGGCGACCGGCGCCGTACCCGTATGGCCCATGATCTGGCGCATGCGGGCATTGTAGTTGCGCCGCGTCTTGTTGAGCCCGACCAGAACCTGATCGGCGCCCATCACGATTTCGGGCGAGATCTCGCTGCGGCGGATCACGCGGCTTTCGCCATAGTCGCCGAAATCGAGCCGGCCGCCCTCGCGCACGGTCATCGACATGCGCACGATCGGATTGTCCGCCGCCTGGCGGTGGACCTCCGTTAGCATGATGTCCGGCTCCTGCTCGGTGAAGAAGCCGCCGCCCTTGACCGGCGGCAGCTGCGCCGGGTCGCCGAGCACGAGCACCGGCGTGCCGAAGGACAGGAGGTCGCGGCCGAGATCCTCGTCCACCATCGAGCATTCGTCGATGATGATCAGCTTGGCCTTGGCCGCCGCGCTCTCGCGGTTGATCACGAAGGTCGGGCTCTCCTCCTCGACCCCGCGCGAGCGATAGATCAGCGAATGGATGGTCTGTGCGCCGACGCAGCCCTTGTTGCGCAGCACCAGAGCGGCCTTGCCGGTATAGGCGGCGAAGGCGACCTCGCCGTCGACGGCTTCCGCGATATGGCGCGCGAGCGTGGTCTTGCCCGTGCCGGCATAGCCGAACAGGCGGAAGAGCTGCGGCTCTCCGGCCTGCAGCCAGCGCGCGACGGCGCTCAGCGCGGCGTCCTGCTGCGGCGACCAGCTCATCGCGGGGAATCGGGTTCGAACGGCATCAGCGATGGGGGCCAGAATCCCGCGCCGATGGCAAGAGCGCCGGACGCGCAGGCGCGCCTCGTCAGGCCGCGCGCAGCCGGCGGACGAACTCGGAGGCCTCGTCCTGCAACGCGGCGATGCGTCGGTCGAGGTCGCGCGCGCTCGTCGCGCCCGTCACGGCCTGGATCTCCGTCTGGGCGTTCGCCTCGGCGATCTCGGCCATGGCACCGGCCGCCTTCGCGGTCACCTCGGAGATCCGGGCGACCGTCTCGCCGAGCGAACCGAGCAGCTCCGCATGCGAACCGACCATGGTCGAGATCTCCGCGCCGGTCTGCTCGACCGCGCCCACGCTGACGGCGATGGCCGAGACCGCGCCGGCCGCCTGCGACAAGGCCTCGTCGACCATCGCGATCCGCCCGACGATCCGGGCGGCGGCGGCGGCCGTCTGACCGGCGAGTTCCTTGACCTCATGGGCCACGACGGCGAAGCCGCGGCCATTCACGCCCGCTCGCGCCGCCTCGATGGTGGCGTTGAGCGCGAGCAGGTTGGTCTGGCGCGCCACGGCCTCGATGATACCGATGACCTCCCGGATCTGCGTCGCATTTTCCGTCAGCCGCGCGACGAGCGCATGCGTTCCGGCGGCCTCCTGCGCGGCGGCGGTCGCCATGCGCGAAACGCGGCGCACCTCGGTGCTGATCTGGGTCGTGACCCGCTCCATGCCGAGCGCGGCCTCGGTGCTCCTGTGCGCCTCGTCCCCCGCGCCGCTGACCGAGAAGGCCGCGAGCTGCGCGCTCTCCGACACCTGATGCACGCGCACCGCGGCATCCTGCAACGCGGCGTGCAGGGTCTGGCTCGCCAGCACGATCTCGGCGACGAGCAGGCCGACCCGCGACTCGAAGTCACGGGCGATGCGCTCGAGCTCCTGCGTGCGGATGTGGCGCTGGTGCTGCGCCTGCTCGGCCTCGACCTCGCGGGAGACGAGCGTCGCGCGCACCTCGCTCAGCACCCGCACGGCACGCGCGAGCTGCCCGATCTCGTCGGTGCGCCTGCCATGGGGAACGTCGATCACCTCGGAGGAGGTCGTCGCGCGGCCGATCGACGCGACCAGATCCTCCAGCGGCCGCGTCAGATGGTTGCGCATGACCAGGACCGCGAACAGGCCGCCCAGAAGCGGCAACAGCACGGCGATGGAAATGGTCCGCACGCGAATGTCGGCGACGCTGGCATTCGAGCGATCCGTCATCTCGCCCGCCTGCAAGGCCAGCCTGTCGCGCATCGCGGCGGTCGTCGCGATGATCTGGCCGACATTCTGGTGCGCCTCCTCGGCCCGCGACTCGAGCAGCGCCGCCCTCGGCGAAACGCGCCGCCCGATGTCGACGATTCCCTTCTGGAAGGCGATGAAGGTCCGGATGCTCGGATCGAGCCCGGGGTTTTCCGCCAGCATCGCCGGCGGCAGGGAGGCGACGAGCCCCGCGCGCGCCGAATCGACCAGCTTGATCACGGCATCGAGCTCGTCGAGGACCGCCTCGACCTCGCGCGGGCTGGCGTCCTCCCCGAAACGGCTCAGCAGGGACGCCTGCGCCACGCGGCTGGCGAGCAGGGAGGCATTCCCCGCCAGCGTGATGCCCGAGAAGGCTTCGCGGTCGATCCGGTGGACATCGTCGAGCCCACGCACCGCGCCGGCGAGCGCCAGGCCGGCCGCGATGCCCGTCACGGCGAAGAGCAGTGTGATCTTCGCCGTCAAACCCAGTCGCCGCATCGTCAGGCAGTCTCCGTCACCTGCGCGTCCATGTGACAGAAACCGACCAACAAGCCGTTAACGAGGCCAAACAAAAATAAACAAAATCAGTAGTTTAGCCGGATAATCGGCTATGCGGAGGCTATACCATCAAACTGTCGAGCCCGCGCCGCAGGCCGGCCTGATCGGCAACCCGCCGCGCCGCGAGCAAGGTGCCGCCGACATAGGGCGCCGCCGACGTGCCCGCATCGTGACGAATGACGAGGCGCTCGTCCGGCAGGCCGAACACGGCCTCGCAGGACAGCACGAAACCGGGCATCCGCACGGAGTGGACCTGCACCGGATGCGGCGCCCCGATGGCGCCGCCGCGCGTCTCGCGCACCCCGCCGAGTTCGGCGACGGGCTTCGAGGTCGCCGCCATGCGCTCGGCCCCGAGCGTCTCGGCGAGCTCCCGCCCGGTGCCCGACGGCGTGTCCGGCTTGGAGGGCGATGCATAGTCGATGATCTCCACGTCCGGGACGTATTTCACCGCCTCGCGTGCGAAGCGGCGCAGGAGCGTCGCCGTAATCGAGAAGTTGCCGGCGGCCAGCACGCCGAGCCCGGCCGCCCTGGCGGCGGTGTCGATCTCGGCATAATCGTCCGCGCTCATCCCCGACGCCCCGACCACGACATGGCGGCCGGCGGCGAGCGCGGCGAGCGTATTGCCTTTCACGCTGTCCGGCTTGGTGTAGTCGATCAGCACGTCGGACGGCACCGCCAGGGCCTCCGCGACGCTGGCGAAGACCGGCAGGCCGTTCGCCGGGAGCCCCGCCGCTTCGCCGAGGTCGCGCCCCGCCGCCTTGCGCGACACGCCCGCGACGAGTTCGAGGTCGGGAGCGGCGGCGAGCGCGGCGACGAGCGCCTTGCCGACCCAGCCGGTGCAGCCGGCGAGCGTGATGCGGATCATGAGGCGTCTCCCGTGAAGATGCAGGAGAGATACGTCGCGTCCGAGCGGCTTGCCAAGCCCCGCAGAATCGCTGGCCCCTACCAGGGAATCGTTTCGCCCTGCCAGGTCCTGAAGCTGTTGGTCTGCGCCATGCCCGAGGCGTCGATGGTGCGGATCAGCCCGGCAGCGCTCTCGTTCGGCGGGATGTCGGCGGCCCCGCCGCCCATGTCGGTCTGGACCCAGCCCGGATGGAACAGCAGCACCGAAACGTTGCGCTCGCGCACGGCGTTGCCGAACACGACCATCGCCATGTTCACCGCCGTCTTGGACGAGCGGTAGATCAGCGAGCCCGAGGGACCGGCGCCGATCGAGCCCATGCGGCTGGAAATGGTCGCGATCTTGCGGCCCTCGCCGGCCTCGACATTCGGCAGGAAGGCCTGCGCCACGCGCAGCGGCGCGTAGGCATTGACCTCGAACACCTCGCGCCAGGCGTCGAAATCGACATCGAGCCCGCTCTGCCTGTCGCGCGGCCCATAGATCCCGGCATTGTTGACGAGCACGTCGATGGGCCGCCCCGCCAGGGAGTCCTTGGCGGCCGCCACGCTGGCGTCGTCCGTCACGTCGAGTTCGAGCGGCGTGATCGCGGCCGGATGCTCCGCCGCCAGCTCCGCGAGCGCGCCGCCCCAGGGATTGCGCGCCGCGGCGACCACATGGTCGCCCCGTCGCACGAGCTCCATCGTGAGCGCGAGCCCGATGCCGCGATTGGCGCCGGTGATCATCCAGGTCTGGGGCATGGTCGGGGTCTCCGTGTCGGACCCTGCACCTAAGCCTTAGCCCTTCGGGTTTCCATAGCCGCCCGGCGTCGGCGTGATCACCGTCACCGCCTCGCCAGCCGCGAGCAGCGTCTGGTCGGAGGGCGCAAGTTCCTCGATCTCGCCCGAGAGGCGCCGGACCAGCGTCCTGCCGAGCTCTCCCGGCTCGCCGCCCTTCATGCCGAAGGGGCGCACCTTCCGGTGAGAGGCCAGGATCGCGCAATCCATCGCTTCGCGGAAGCGGATGGTCCGCGAGGTGCCGTCGCCGCCCTTCCACTCGCCCTTGCCGCCCGAGCCGGCGCGGATGTGGAAATCCTCCAGCACGACGGGAAAGCGCGTCTCCAGGATCTCGGGATCGGTCAGGCGCGAATTCGTCATGTGGACATGCACGCCGGCCGTCCCGTCGAAGCCAGGCCCTGCCGGCGAACCCGAGCAGATCGTCTCGTAATACTGGTACTGGTCGTTGCCGAAGGTCAGGTTGTTCATCGTGCCCTGCGAGGCCGACATGGCCTCCAGCGCGCCGAACAGGGCATTCGTCACCGCCTGGGAAACCTCGACATTGCCGGCGACGACCGCCGCCGGATAGCGCGGGCTGAGCATCGTGCCCTCCGGCACCACGATCCGGATCGGCCGCAGGCAGCCGGCGTTCATCGGGATCGCGTCGTCGACCATGACGCGGAAGACGTAGAGCACCGCGGCCCGCGTCACCGGCGCCGGCGCGTTGAAGTTGTCGGGACGCTGCTCGGAGGTGCCGGTGAAGTCGACCGTCGCCTCGCGCTTCTCGCGATCGATGGTGATCTTCACCTTGATCGCGCAGCCCTGATCCATCGGATAGGTGAACTCGCAGTCGTGAAGCTTGGCGAGAAGCCTTGCGACACTCTCGGCCGCGTTGTCCTGGACATGGCCCATATAGGCCTGGACGACGTCGAGCCCGAACGAGCCGATCATCTTCCGGAGCTCGGCCAGGCCCTTCTCATTGGCGGCGATCTGCGCCTTGAGGTCGTTGACGTTCTGAACGACGTTGCGCACCGGATAGCGCGCGCCGGTCAGCACAGCGACCAGTTCCTCCTCGCGGAAGCGGCCCTGATCGACGATCTTGAAATTGTCGATATAGACGCCCTCCTCCTCGATATTCGTCGCGCGCGGCGACATCGAGCCCGGCGCCGTGCCGCCGACATCGGCATGATGGCCGCGGCTGGCCACCCAGAACAGGATCTCCTTCTCGTCGGGTCCGAAGACCGGCGTGCAGACCGTGATGTCGGGCAGATGCGTGCCGCCGTTATAGGGCGCGTTCAGGCAATAGACGTCGCCCGGCCTGATGACGGGATTGTTCCTGATGACGGTCTCGACCGACTTGTCCATCGAACCGAGATGCACCGGCATGTGCGGGGCGTTGGCGACGAGCGCGCCCGTCCGGTCGAAGACCGCACAGGAGAAGTCGAGCCGCTCCTTGATGTTCACCGAATAGGCGGTGTTCTGCAGCGTCACGCCCATCTGCTCGGCGATCGACATGAACAGGTTGTTGAAGATCTCGAGCATCACCGGATCGGCCTTGGTGCCGATCGCCGCCTGCCGCGCCAGCGCCTTCGTCCGCGTCAGGACGAGATGGTCCTTGGCCGTGAGCTTCGCGGCCCAGCCCTCCTCGACCACCACGGTCTGGTTCGGCTCGATGATGATGGCGGGGCCGGCCACGCCGTGGCCGCGCTTCATGGCCTCGCGCCGGACCACCGCCGCGTCGTGCCAGGCGCCCCTGGAGAAGAAGCGCGTCCGCGACTGGGGCGAAGGCTCCCCCTGCTCCTCGACCGCGCTCGCCTCCTCGAACCGGGCTCCGCCGCCGATGGCCTCGACCTCGACCGCCTCGACGACGAGCGCCTTGCTCGCGTCCATGAAGCCGAAGCGCGCCTTGTGCGCCGCCTGGAACGCAGCCTTCATCGCGTCGGCCTCACCGGCGGGCACCGCGATCGCGGTGTCCGTGCCGGCATAGCGGACATGGGCGCGGGTCTGCACGACGATGTCGTCGGCCTCGACACCCTGCCCCGCCACCTCGGCCGTCGTCTCGGCGACGAGCCCGGCGGCGCGCGCCTCGATGGCCGCCTTCGCGCCACCGTCGAGCGGAACGTCCAGCGCGGCCGTGCGTGTCGAACGGATCTCGGCGAGGCCCATGCCATAGGCCGACAGCAGGCCGGAGAACGGGTGCAGCAGCACGGTCTCGATGCCGAGCGCGTCCGCCACGAGGCAGGCATGCTGCCCGCCCGCCCCGCCGAAGGAGTTCAGCGCATAGCGCGTGATGTCATAGCCGCGCTGGACGGAGATCTTCTTGATCGCCTCGGCCATGTTGGCCACCGCGATCTGGATGAAGCCGTCGGCGACCTCCTCAGCCGAACGGCCGTCGCCGACCTCCGCGCCGAGCGCCGCGAACTTCTCGCGCACCGTCGCGACATCGAGCGGCTCGTTCTGGCCCGGCCCGAAGATCGTAGGGAAATAGTCCGGAATGAGCTTGCCGACCATGACATTGGCATCGGTCACGGCGAGCGGCCCACCGCGCCGATAGGCGGCAGGCCCGGGATTGGCGCCGGCCGAATCCGGGCCGACGCGGAAGCGCGCGCCGTCATAATGCAGGATCGAACCACCGCCAGCCGCCACCGTGTGGATCAGCATCATCGGCGCGCGCATGCGCACGCCCGCCACCTCGGTCTCGAAGGCGCGCTCGTACTCGCCGTCGAAATGGGCGACGTCGGTCGAGGTGCCGCCCATGTCGAAGCCGATGACCTTGTCGAAGCCGGCCGAGCGCCCCGTCTCGGCAAGCCCGACGACGCCGCCCGCCGGGCCGGACAGGATCGCGTCCTTGCCCTGGAACAGCTCGGCGGCGGTGAGGCCTCCCGACGACATCATGAACATCAGGCGGATGGGGTCGAAGGGCGCCGAGGCGAGCCCCTCCCCCTCGTGGGGAGGGGTTGGGGTGGAGGGCGTGCCGCTTGGCGACCGCTCACCCGGTCGAGCGCCCCGCCTCTCCAACTCTCCCCCACCAGGGGGGAGAGAGCCCGTCGCGCCACGCCCGGTCGAAATCCCCAGTTCCTCCGAGACCTGCTGGACGTAGCGACCGAGGATCGGCGAGAGATAGGCGTCGACCACCGCCGTGTCGCCGCGCCCCACCAGCTTGATCAGCGGCGAGACCTCATGGCTGACAGAGACCTGCGGGAAGCCGATCTCGCGGGCGATGCCGGCGGCGAGCTGTTCGTGCGCCGGATAGCGATAGCCGTGCATGAACACGATCGCGACGGCGCGGAAACCCTCGTCGAAACGCGCCTGGAGCGCGGCGCGGACGGCTTCGGCGTGCGGCGCCTGCTCGACCGTTCCGTCGGCCAGGACGCGCTCCGCGACCTCCTCGACCGCGTCATAGAGCTGCTCCGGCTTGACGATCTGCTTGGCGAAGATGTCGGGCCGCGCCTGGTAGCCGATGCGCAGCGCGTCGCGGAAGCCCTTGGTCGTGACCAGAAGCGTGCGGTCGCCCTTGCGCTCCAGCAGCGCGTTGGTCGCCACGGTCGTGCCCATGCGGACCTCGCCGACGAGCCCGGCGGGAATGGGCTCACCCGGCTTCAAGCCGAGATGGTCGCGGATGCCCTGCACGGCAGCGTCACGATAGGCGCCCGGATTCTCGGAGAGCAGCTTTCTGGCATGGAGATTGCCAGAAGGGTCGCGGCCGATCACGTCCGTGAACGTGCCGCCCCGGTCGATCCAGAAGTCCCAACGCGCCGCCGACATCCGACTCCCCTCCCCTGCACGCCAGCGGATGGAAATGTCGCCGACGTTTCATCGATAAATTGTCGGCGAGTTGTTGACAACACGATTTCGCCGGCTACGATCCGAATTGTGGCTGGAACATGGCTGAGGGGCCGGACGGTCGTGAGGTGGCGCCTGGTCGCCCTTGGTGGAGGGGAAGTGATGACGGGATCGGTCCTGGCAGACGGCGGGGCTCGCCCCGCCGCATCGAGAAAGCACGGCCGATGATCCGCCGCGCGCTCGATGCCCTCTATCTCTGGGCCGGCTACGCGGCCGGCGTCTTCCTCGTCATCATCTTCCTGCTGATGATGATCATGTCCGTCGGCCGGGAGGTCGGCCTGAACATCCCCGCCGGCGACGACTTCGCATCCTGGTGCATGGCCGCCATGGCCTTTCTCGGTCTCGCGCACACGTTCAAGGCGGGCGACATGATCCGCGTCGGCCTGCTGATCGACCGGTTCCAGGGACGCACCCGCTGGTATTTCGAGACCTTCTCGCTCGTGCTCGGCCTCGGCTTCACCGGCTTCTTCGCCTGGCACGCGGCGGTGATGACCTGGCAGTCCTACGAGTTCAACGACATTGCCGGCGGCGTCGTGGCGATGCCGATGTGGATTCCGCAGCTCGGCTACTCCGGCGGCCTGATCATCCTCTTCATCGCGATGGCCGACGAGTTCGTGCATGTCGTCCTGCGTGGGCAGGAGCCCCGCTACGAGAAGCCCCCCGCGCAATCGGACGAGGAAATCGTCGAGCGCGCCATGGCGAGCGGAGTGTGACCTCATGGAAATGATCGAGATTTCCGGGCTGCTCCTGCTGCTGCTCGTCGTCTTCCTCGCCGGCGGCGTCTGGATCGCGATTTCGCTGATGGCCTGCGGCTGGGTGGCGATGCAGTTCGTGGCCGGTGGAATCCCGGCGGGCGCCGTGCTCGCCACCACCATCTGGGGCAACAGCGCGTCCTGGACGCTCGCGGCCCTGCCGCTCTTCATCTGGATGGGCGAGATCCTGTACCGCACGAAGCTCTCGGAAGAGATGTTCCGGGGGCTGGCGCCCTGGCTCAACTGGCTTCCCGGGCGGCTGATGCACGTCAACGTGCTCGCCTGCGGCATCTTCGGTTCGGTCTCGGGCTCCTCGGCCGCGACCTGCGCGACCGTCGCCAAGATCGCGCTGCCGGAGCTCAAGCGTCGCGGCTATGACGAGAAGGTCTCGCTGGGCTCGCTCGCCGGCGCCGGCACGCTCGGCATCCTGATCCCGCCCTCGATCACCATGGTGGTCTACGCGGTCGCGGCGAACGTCTCGATCATCCAGGTCTTCCTCGCCGGCTTCCTGCCCGGCCTGCTCGTGATGGTGCTGTATTCCGGCTATATCGCGGTATGGCACCTGCTGCACCCGGACAAGGCGCCCCCGCCGGAGCCCAAGATGAGCTTCCGCGAGAAGATGCGGGAATCGGCCCAGCTCATCCCCTGCATGCTGCTGATCGCGCTCGTCTTCCTCTCCCTGCTGCTGGGCTGGGCGACCGCGACCGAATGCGCCGCCTGGGGCGTGCTCGGCTCCTTCGGCATCGCCTGGTGGTCCGGCACGCTGACGAAGGAGGCGTTCTGGCAGAGCGTGATGGGCACGACGCGCATCACCGGCATGATCATGCTGATCCTGGCCGGCGCGTCGTTCATGTCGACCTCGATGGCCTATACCGGCATCCCGCTGGCGCTGGCCGCGTGGGTCGACGGCCTGCATCTCTCGCCCTACGCGCTGATCGCGGCGCTGACGGTGATGTACATCGTCCTCGGCACCGCGCTCGACGGCATCTCGATGATCGTGCTGACGACCGCCATCGTCATTCCGATGATCAAGACCGCCGGCTTCGATCTCGTCTGGTTCGGCATCTTCCTGGTGCTGATCGTCGAGATGGCGGAGGTCTCCCCGCCCGTCGGCTTCAACCTCTTCGTGCTTCAGACCATGTCCGGCAAGGATTCGAACACGGTGGCGCTCGCGGCGCTGCCCTTCTTCTTCCTTCTTGTCGCGGCCGTCGCCATCATCACCGTCTTCCCGCAGATCGTGATGATCTTGCCCGAAATAGCTTTTCCACCCCAATGATAAGCCATCGACGAAAAGGGAACGGAGCAAAGACCATGAAGCGCATCGATTTCATCAAGGGCATGCTCGCGGCCGGCGTCGCGGCCGGCACGCTCGCCCTCGCCTCGCCGGCGGCGCTCGCCCAGGCGAAATGGAACCTGCCGGCGGCCTATCCGGCCGACAACCCGCACACCGAGAACCTCGCGCTCTTCGCCAAGGACGTCGAGAAGGAAACCGGCGGCAAGCTCTCGATCACGATCCACGCCAACGCCTCGCTGTTCAAGGCGCCCGAGATCAAGCGCGCCGTGCAGACCGGACAGGCCCAGATGGGCGAAGTGCTGATGTCGATCCACGAGAACGAGGATCCGATCTTCGGCATCGACGTCGTGCCGTTCCTGGCGACCAGCTTCGAGCAGTCGAAGAAGCTCTACGCGGCCTCCAAGGCCGCGGTCGAGAAGAAGCTCGACGCACAGGGCGTCAAGCTCCTGTTCATGGTGCCCTGGGCACCGCAGGGCGTCTACGCCAAGAAGGACATCAACACGCTCGAGGACATGAAGGGGCTGAAGTGGCGCTCCTACAATGTCGGCACCACGCGGCTCGGCGAACTGATCGGCATGCAGTCGGTCACCATCCAGGCGGCGGAACTGCCGCAGGCGCTGGCGACCGGCGTGGTGAATTCCTTCATGTCGTCGGGCGGCACCGGCTACGACTCCAAGGTCTGGGAGTCGCTGACGCATTTCTACGACGTCCAGGCCTGGATTCCGAAGAACGCGACCTTCGTCAACAAGGCCGCCTTCAACGCCCTCGACAAGGCGACCCAGGACGCGATCCTGAAGGCCGCCGCCGCCGCAGAGGCACGCGGCTGGAAGATGTGGGAGGAGAAGGCCGGCTGGTATCTCGACCAGCTCAAGGCCAAGGGCATGAAGGTGCAGGCCCCGTCGCCCGCCCTCGCCGAAGGCTTCAAGAAGGCCGGCGAGACCCTCACCTCCGACTGGCTCAAGAAGGCCGGCGCCGACGGCCAGGCCGTCGTCGACGCCTACAAGAAGATGTGACGCCCGAGCCCCGCGCCGCTGCCGGAAGGGCGCGGGGAACCCTCTCCCATCGGGAGAGGGGAGTGTGAGGGGATGCCGCTGGTCGATCTGCCGACCCCTCACCGCCCTCTCGTTTCAAGCGAGCCGCCCGACTGGTCGAAGGGCCCACACCTCACCCCTGCCCCTCTCCTGACAGGAGAGGGGTTCCCCGCGCCTCTCTCGGCAAAGTCGATGCAACCCTCCCACGACGATCTCGGCCCCATCGTCTCCTCCGGCCATCTGGCCGCGGGCGCGCTGCCGGCCCTGTCGGAATTCGAATTCGCGCTGAGCATGACGGTGCATGCCTTCCAGCGCTGGATGGTGCGCTGCATCGCGGCGTCCGGCGTGCCCGATCTCTCGCCGCTCGACGTGCTCGTGCTGCACAACGTCAACCATCGCGGCAAGCCGAAGCGGCTCGCCGACATCTGCCTCGTCCTCAACATCGAGGACACCCATCTGGTGAACTACGCGCTGAAGAAGCTCGAGAAGCTCAAGCTGCTCAAGGCCGGTCGCAAGGGCAAGGAGAAGACCGTCGCGGTCACGCCCGCCGGCGAGGACGCCTGCCGGCGCTACGCCCAGATCCGCGAGCAACTGCTGGTGAAATCGGTGCTCGCCACCGGAACCGATCCCAGGCGCCTCTCGGAAATCGCCGCCGCGATGCGCTCGCTGTCGGGCCAGTACGACCAGGCGGCGCGCGCCGCCGCGAGTCTGTAGTCTCATCCGCGCGCCGCCGGCGCCCACAGGCGAGCGCGCTGCCGACGCCGTTCATCCCCTATTCGGATGAAGCCCGTCCGATTCACGGCCATCATGATCCTGAGAGCGATCAGCAACCGCCCCAGGAACTCCGCCGATGCATGCGCAGGCCGTCTCGCTCCTGAAACCCGACGACGTGAACGCGATCGGCAACCTTCCCCCGATCGCGATCTGCGGCTTCATCCAGGACGAGGGCGGCGAGCGGCGCTTCGTCCCGAACCGCCCCTTCATCGACTTCATGCATCGTGCCATCGCCGCCTTCGCCGAGCATGATCCGGGCATCGCCGCCGCCGCGAGACAGCAGGGAGACGGCTATCTCTACATCATCGACCAGCGGACGCCCGACGGACCGTCAGGCAGCGTTCCGCCGGAGGATATCGTCGGCGCCCACCGGGTCGCGCAGGGGCGGATCGTTCCGGGCGGCTACGAGGCCAATCCTCACCATCTGCTCGTGAGCGCGAACGGGCTCGTCAGACTGCCGCCAGCCATGGAAGCCTTTCTCGTCGCCGAGATCAGGAAAGCCGCAGGCAACGGCCCGTAGAGAACCGACCGGCCGGGCTCCCGGGAGCCTGCGCGCTCGTCTGACGCGGGACGCCGATGCTGCGCCGCAGGATTGCCAGGACCGCTTCGCTCGGCCACATAGGCGACCCCTTTCGCAGCCTCGGCGACTAATGACGACCCGCAACGCCTCCCTCGCCGGCATCGCCATGATGCTGATCGGCATCCTGCTGTTCGCGGTCAACGACGTCATGGGGAAATGGCTCGTCGCCACCTACACCGTCGGCCAGGTCCTGGTGATGCGCAGCGCGGCCGCGCTCGCGCTCATCCTGCCCTTCGTGCTCATGCAGGGCGTCGAGCGGACGCTCAGGCCCGAGCGGCCGGCACTTCAGGTGTTGCGGGTGCTCTTCGGCTCGGGCGAGGTCGCGCTGTTCTATCTGGCGGTGTCCTACCTGCCGCTGGCGGACACGATGACGATCTGGCTCGCCGCCCCGATCTGGGTGGTGATCCTCGCCGCCCTGCTGCTCGGGGAGCGGGTCGATGCCGGCCGCTGGCTCGCCGTCGCGGTCGGCTTCGCCGGTGTCGCGGTGGCGCTGAATCCGACGGGCGCGAGCCTGTCCCTGCCGGCGCTGATCGCGCTTCTCGGCAGCCTCCTCTTCGCGGCCATGATGATCGCCGGCCGCAAGCTGCGTGGCACGCCTGACGTGACGCTCGTCGCCTGGCAGACGCTGGGCGCCCTGCTGATGGGGCTGTGCCTGCTGCCCTTCGGATGGGTCACGCCCAGCCTGACGGACACCGCCCTCCTCGGCCTGCTCGGCGTGGTCGCGATGCTGGCGCATCTCTGCGTCACCCGCTCGCTGAAGCTGGCCGAGGCCTCGGTGGTGGTACCCTACCAGTACACGCTGCTCGTCTGGGCCCTGCTTTTCGGCTGGCTTGTCTTCGACGACCGCCCGAGCGCGGCGATGCTCGTCGGAGCCGGGCTGATCGTCGCGGCCGGCCTCGCCCTGCTCCTGCTCGAGCGGCGGGCCTCGCTGCGCCCCCTGCCATCGGCGGCGGAGCCGGGCGCGACACTGCCCTGAGCGTCAGCTCGCGATGAAGGGCACCTTCATCCGGTCCGAGGACTGGACGATGTGGTGGCACATGGCGACCGCGGCGGTCTCGCCGTCGCGGCGGCCCAGCGCGCGGATGATGGCGCCGTGCTCGACGAAGGCCTCCTGCAACCGGCTCGGCTCCTGCACCGGCGGGCGCTGGCTGCGGGTGATGATCGGCCGGTAGAGCCCGAGGATATCGCGGATCGAGCGGTTTCCCGCGATCTCGGCGACGGCCATGTGAAGCGCGAAGTCGTGCTCCATCGCGTCGTGGAAGCGCGCCTCCGCGATCGCTGCGCGCATGGCCTCGTTCAGATCGGCGAGCCGGGCGATATCGTCATGGGAGGCGTGGCGCGCCGCGAGCTTGGCCGTGAATCCCTCGAGCGCGAAGCGCAGCTGGTAGATCTCGACCTCCGAGAAGCGCTGCCCGAAGGTCCAGCCGGTCAGATCGGCGCCGGGCCTGTCGAAGCCCTCGGCGACGAAGGCGCCGCGCGCCGGCTCGATGCGGATGAGCCCCATGCCCTCCAGTTGCAGGACCGCTTCGCGCACCGTCGGCCGGCTCGCTCCGAGGAGCCGCGCCAGCTCGCGCTGCGGCGGCACGCGGTCGCCCGGCTTCAGCCCGGCCTCCGTCATCAGCCGCTGGATCTGCTGCACGAGCTGCGTCGTGACCGGCCGCCTGTCCTTCTCGACGCGCATGGCCCGCCTCCCTTCCTCGACATTCGTAGCCGTTGACGGCTCCCGCCCTCCATGTCAATCCGTGGCCATACCGGTAAGACCAAAGCCCGGCAGGGCAGCATGAAAATGCGCGCTCACCGGCAGATGGCGAGGAAGCATCATGGCCCTGATCACCTATCTGACCACCGTGAAGTTCGGTTTCGGCGAGATCGCCGGCCTGGGCGCCGATCTCGAAGGCCTCGGCGTCCGCAAGCCGATGATCGTCGCGGACAAGGGGGTCGTCGCGGCGGGCATCGTCGCGACCGTTCAGGCGACGGCGCCTGCTCTGGCAGCGGCGCCGGTCTTCTCCGACACGCCGACCAATCCGACCGAGGAGGCTGTCGAGGCCGCGCTCGCGCTCTACCGCGAACATGGCTGCGACGGGCTGGTCGCGATCGGCGGCGGCTCGCCGATCGACCTCGCCAAGGGCGTCGCCCTGCTCGCCACCCATGAAGGACCGCTGGCGACCTATGCCGCGATCCTCGGCGGCATTCCCAAGGTCACCGCGAAGGTGGCCCCGGTCGTCGCGGTGCCGACGACCTCCGGCACCGGCAGCGAGGTCGGGCGCGCGGCGCTCATCACGCTGAAGGACGGCCGCAAGCTCGGCTTCATCTCGCCGCACCTCATCCCGCGGCTCGCGGTCTGCGATCCGGAGCTGACCATGGGCATGCCGGCCTGGCTGACGGCCGCGACCGGCATGGACGCGGTCACCCATTGCATCGAGACCTATCTGAGCCCGCGCGAGAACCCGCCGGCCGACGCCATCGCACTCGACGGCCTCAAGCGCGCGGTCGGCTTCATCGGCCGCGCGGTCAAGGACGGTTCCGACCGGGAGGCCCGCAAGGAGATGATGATGGCCGCCCTGCAGGGCGGGCTGACCTTCCAGAAGGGGCTCGGCGCCGTCCACGCCCTGTCCCATCCCCTCGGCGGGCTCAAGGAAGTCTCCCTGCACCACGGCACGCTCAACGCCGTGCTGCTGCCGGCCGTGCTGCGCTTCAACGAGCCGGAGGCGAAGGCCAAATACGCCGCGATCCGCAGCGCGCTCGGCCTCGCGCCCGAGACCGATCTCGCGGCCTGGATCGCCGATCTCGTCGCCGGGCTCGGCATGCCGGGCAGCCTGTCCGCCATGGGCCTGCCGCGCGGCGTGATCCCCGCCATCGCCGAGGCCGCGACCAAGGACCATTCGAGCGCGAGCAACCCGCGCGCCGCGAGCGCCGCCGACTACGCCGCCATGCTGGAGGCCTCGTTCGACTGACGTGACCCGATCCATTGCCGCGCGGGCCGCCGGCCCGCGCCTCGTCGAGCACAAGGCCCGCCGACGCTGACGTTCCAGGGGCCACAAAGGGAGAAGACACAGATGACCAACAGACGCGACATGCTCAAGAGCGGGCTGGCCGGCGCAGGTGCCGCGCTCGCCGCGGGCGCCACGGCGGCCAACGCGCAGCCGGCCGCCGCGACGATCCGCTGGCGGATGACGTCGAGCTATCCCAAGGCTCTGGACGCCGTCTATGGCGCCGGCGAGATCTTCCTCAAGGCCGTCTCGGACATGTCGGGCGGGCGCATCCAGCTCCAGCACTTCGCCTCTGGCGAGGTCGTTCCCGGCCTGCAGGCGCTCGACGCCGTGCAGAACGGCACCGTCGAATGCTGCGACACCGCGTCCTTCTACTATGTCGGCAAGGACCCCTCCTTCGCCTTCGGCGCGGCGATGCCCTTCGGCCTCAACACCCGCCAGCAGAACGCCTGGTTCTTCCAGGGCGGCGGGCTCGCGCTCTTCAACGAGCTGCTGGCGCAGTACAACGTCGTCGGCCTGCCGATCGGCAACACCAATGCCCAGATGGCCGGCTGGTTCCGCAAGGAAATCAAGACGGTCGACGACCTCAAGGGCCTGAAGATGCGCATCGGCGGGCTCGCCGGCCAGGTCATCGCCAAGCTCGGCGCCGTGCCGCAGCAGATCGCGGCCGGCGACATCTACCCGGCGCTCGAACGCGGCACCATCGACGCCGCCGAGTGGGTCGGCCCCTATGACGACGAGAAGCTCGGCTTCAGCCGGGTCGCGCCCTATTATTACTATCCGGGCTGGTGGGAAGGCTCCTCCGCCATCTTCCTGATGATCAACAAGGCGAAGTGGGACGAGCTGAGCCCGACCGACAAGGCGATCTTCGTCGCCGCGGCACATCAGGCGAACTCCCTCACCATCGCCAAATACGACGACGTCAACCCAGCTGCGATCAAGCGGCTGATCGCGGCCGGCACGCAGCTGCGCGCCTTCTCGCCCGAGATCCTGGATGCCTGCTCCAAGGCGGCGGCCGAGCTCTACGAGGAGATCGGCGCCAAGAACCCGGGCTTCAAGAAACTGCACGACCACATGATGGCCTATCGCAACGAGCAGTTGCTCTGGCAGCAGATCGCCGAGTTCAACTACGACGCCTACCAGATCCGCTCGCGCAGCCGGCGCTGACCTCGCCGTGCCGCCCCGGGGCCACGGCTCCGGGGCGGCACGCGCGCAACACTCCCGGAACGATTGCGCCACGACCGGCCGCTCGCTTGACCGGAACCTCCCCGGAAGCCATCGTGCGCGATACTTGCCAGCCACTTTGCACGAGGCTTAGTCCCATGCGCCGCGCCCTGCTGCGAATTGCCTTGCTCTCCGCCGCCGTGTTCGCGGCCGGTGCCTCGGCCGAAGCCGCCGGCCGTCGCTACGTCAACCCCGCCGATGCCGCCGAGAACCGCATCATCCCGATGTACGGCAACCTGCCGGCCTGCGAGGACTCGGCCGTTCTGGGCGAACTCACGAGCTCGTTCGATTCGCGCGAGACGAAATTCTGGGGCCCGCTCCGCGCGCTGGGCTACGACAAGGTCCGGTCCATCGGCTTCCGCCCGCTCGGGGACGACCTGATTCCGCGCCGCTTCTGCACCGCCCATGTCGCGCTCAATGACGGCTCGATCCACCGCGTCGACTATTCGATCCGCGAGAAGCTCGGCCTGTTCGGCTGGACCTGGAACGTGAACTGGTGCGTCTCCGGCCTCGACAGGCTCCGCAGCTACGCGCCCGACTGCCAGATGGCGCGTCCCTGAGCCGGAGAGCACGACCGTGCCGGCGCTGCGCGCGCTGCTGCTCGCCGCCGCCCTCTCCACCCTCGCCTTCGCGGCAAGGGCACAGGACGGCTTCGGCCGCGGCTCGGCGCCCGGGGATTTCGACTTCTACGTCCTCGCCCTGTCGTGGTCGCCGGGCTTCTGCGAACTCGACGGAGACCACTCGCGCAACCGGGAGCAATGCGGCGACGGAGCCGGGCTGCGCTTCGTCGTGCACGGGCTCTGGCCGCAGCGGGACCGGGGCTACCCGACCGATTGCGGCCCATCCGGCCGGACGCCCTCGCGAATCGCGCTGCAACAGGCCGAGGGCCTTTTCCCCACGGAGAGCCTCGCTCGCTACCAGTGGCGCAAGCACGGCACCTGCTCCGGCTCGAGCCCGAGCGAATATTTCGCCGATGTCCGCCGCGCCCGCGAGATGGTGACGGTTCCTCCGGCGCTGGCGCGGGCGGACCGCGACCAGCGCTGGACGGCGATCGACATCGAGCGCGCCTTCGCCGCGGCCAATCCCGGCCTGCGCGCCGACATGATGTCGGTCGCCTGCCGGCGCGACACGCTCCAGGAAGTCCGCATCTGCTTCACGAAGGACCTGCGCGGCTTCCGCACCTGCCCGGAGGTCGACCGCTCGGGCTGCCGGGCGCGCGAGATCAGCGTGCCGGCACCGCGCTGACAGCGGCCCTTCGGTCGCGTATGAGCGTCGCATGAACTATCGCCACGGCTTCCATGCCGGAAACTTTGCCGACGTGCTCAAGCATGTCGTGCTCGCCCGCATCCTGCACCATCTCGGCGCCAAGCCGACCCCTTACCGTGTCATCGACACCCATGCCGGCGCCGGCCGCTACGATTTCGCCTCCGACGAGGCGCAGCGCACCAACGAATGGAAGGATGGCGTCGCCAGGCTCGATCGTTCGCCTCTGGCGCCGGAAGCCGAGGCGCTACTCGCGCCCTGGCGAGAGGCCGTCGCCGCCGCGCGCGCCGAGCATGGACCGGGAGCCTATCCCGGCTCGCCCTGGCTCTGCCGCTTCTTCATGCGCCCCTTCGACCGGCTGATCGCGGCCGAGCTGCATCCACAGACCTATGCCGGTCTGACAAGGTCGCTCCCCCGCGATTCGCGCTGCAAGCTGCTGGCGATCGACGGCTGGACCGCCCTGCGCGCCAATGTCCCGCCGAAAGAGCGGCGCGGCCTCGTCCTGATCGACCCTCCCTTCGAGGACCGGGACGAGTTTCGCACCCTGACGGAGGAGTTCATCGCCGCCCATCGCAAATGGGCGACCGGGACCTATGCCCTCTGGTATCCGATCAAGGATCGCGACGCCGTCGCGGACATGCTCGACGCCTGCCTCGCCGCCGGCATCGGCCGGCTGCTGCGGCTCGAGATCGATGTCGACAGGCCGGAGGCTGCCGGCGGCCTCTCCGCGACCGGCATGCTCGTCGTCAACCCGCCCTGGCTGCTCGCCGGGGAGATGAGCGTCCTGCTGCCGGCGCTGGGCGAGCGCCTCGCGCAAGGCCCGCGTCCCCGCTATCTATGCGAGCCCATCCGTCCGGACGGCTGACGCCGTCCCCTTCCGATCACAAGGTCATGCCGATGCTCGTCCTGCGCTCCTCCCCTGCCTCTCCCTTCGGCCGCAAGGTCAAGATCGCAGCCGCCGTGCTCGGCCTGACCGATCGCATCGAGATCGTGCCCGCCGACACCAATGACGCGGCCGATCCGCTGCGGCATCAGAATCCCCTCGGCAAGATCCCGACGCTGGTGCTGGAGGACGGCACGACGCTGTTCGATTCGCGCGTGATCGTGGAATATCTCGACCATGTCGCGGGTGGCGGCCATATCTTCCCCGCAGGCGAGGCGCGCTTCCCCCAGCTTCGCCTGATGGCGCTGGCGGACGGCCTCGCCGATGCCGCGCTGCTTCAGGTCTATGAAAGCCGCTACCGCCCGGAGGAAGGCCGCAACGCCGCATGGCTCAGCCACCAGGCCGGCAAGGTCGAGCGCGCGCTGGCGGCCCTGGAAGCGGCCCCGCCCGCCTTCCCCGCCAAGCCGCGCATTGGCGAGATCGCGCTCGCCTGCGCGCTCGGCTATCTCGACCTGCGCTTCGAGGGGACATGGCGTCCCGCCCATCCGAAGCTCGTGGCATGGCTGGAGGATTTCGCAGCCCGCGTCCCCTCCTTCGAGACGACGCGCTTCAAGGGCTGACGGCCGGGACGCGACGGCGTTCCCGTTCATCCGCCGACCAGACACCGAACGACGCCGGCGGCCCTGGCCGCCGGCGCTTTTTGTTGCGCGGCTCCGTCGGAGCGTCGTTCACGCAAGGCAACAAAAAACCCGGTGGCCGAGGCCACCGGGTTCGCTCTGTCTCCGTGAGGAGAAATCAGAACTTGTAGCTGAGGCGGGCGCGGACGACCGAGAAGTCGGTGCCGACCTTGGTGCCCGAGTTCAGCACGTTCTTCTCGCCCAGGTCGACGTAGAGGTACTCGACGCCAGCGACGATGTTGTTGGTGAAGGCGTACTCGACGCCGCCGCCGACGGTCCAGCCGCCGGTGTGGCTGCGGTCCGACGAGAAGGCGAGAGCCGGGATCGAGGTCTTCACGTTGCCATAGGCCCAACCACCGGTGACGTAGGGCAGGAACCGGTCGACGGCGAAGCCGAGGCGGGCGCGGACCGTACCGAAGTACTCGGTCTTGACGCCGACGAGGCCGAGGTTGTTGCCGCTGCTCAGGTCAGCGCCCTGGAAGTCGGCTTCCGCGCCGACCACGAACTGGCCGATCTGGTAGTTGTAGCCGACCTGGCCGCCACCGACGAAGCCGTCGAGGTTGCCGACATTGGCGAAGCCGTTGGCATTCACGTTGCCCCAGGCGTAGCCGGCGTTGGCACCGACGTAGAAGCCGGTCCAGGTGAAGACGGGAACGTAGACCGGAGCGGCGACCGGGCCCTTGCGGGACGGCAGGTCGGCGGCCGAAGCGGCGCCAGCGGCGAGAAGACCGATCGCGGCAACGCTCGAAAGCAGGAACTTGTTCATTTGGAACTCCTTAGGTCGTCACTCATGCCGGGAGGCCCGGCGTTGATTCCGATGAGAGGCTTTATAAGACGATGCAGCGGCTTTGTCTGTTGCAACGGAAGCACATCTCCTCCACAGACCGAGGCGAAATTGGGGCACGAATGCGATGACTGGGGCAAATGAGTAAACCCGAATTAACGTCTGTTAAAGCATGCTGACCGGACAAGACGAATACTAATACTTTTGCACACCTCCGCCTAACGCGCGGAGATAACGCTCCACCCTCCTCAGGGTTCCCCGAAGCCGGCGACAATCTCGCCAATGTCGGGTTGCGGGTGAACGACGCCCATGCTTAAGCCTTGGAAAATCAGAGCATTGGACGAGATGCAGAGAGTGCCGCCTCTTTCGATTTTCATCATCGCGCGTGACGAGGCGGACAGAATCGGCCGCACGATCGAGGCCGTGAAGGGGCTGAGCGACGACATCCTCGTCGTCGACTCGGGCTCCACGGACGGCACGCAGGAGGTCGCCGCGAAGCTCGGCGCACGGGTCGTCCACAATCCCTGGCCGGGCTATGGCCAGCAGAAGCGCTTCGCCGAGGAGCTCTGCCGCCATCGCTGGATGCTCAACCTCGATGCCGACGAGGTCGTCCCGCCCGGTCTGGCGGCGGAGATCGCAGCCCTCTTCACCGGGCAGGGACCGGAGGCCGACGCCTACGAGCTCCGCATCGCCGAACTCTTCCCCGGGGAGGCCGCGCCACATCGCTTCGCCTATGCGCTGGCGCCGGTCAGGCTCTACCGTCGGGACAAGGGCCGCTATTCGCCGTCTCCGGTCCACGACCGCGTCGATCTCTTACCGGGCGCGCGTGTCGCGCGCCTGAAAGGCACCGTCCACCATTATTCGGTGCGCTCGCTCGGCGAGCAGATCGAGAAGCTCAACGCCTACAGCGACGCGCAGGCCGACGACCTCGACGCGCGCGGCCTCTCCGTCTCGGTTTTCCGGCTGGTCGCCGAGTTCCCAGCGAATTTCGTCAAGGCCTATATCGGCCGGCGCCATGCGCTCCGGGGCATATACGGCTTCATGACCGCGATGAACTTCGCCTTCTATCGCTATCTGCGGGTGGCGAAGCATTGGGAACGGCGCCTGCAGCGGGCGGGCGCGTCCCGGCAACCGGCGGCACAACAGGGAAGTGACGGGCGAAATGGCTGAGGTCGCGCTTGTGACGGGCGGCGGCCGGCGCATCGGCCGCGCCATCGTGGAACGGCTCGCGGCGGCGGGCTACGCGGTCGCGATTCATCACGGCCTCTCATCGGCAAGCGAGACCGAGAGCTTCGCCGAGGGGTTGCAGCGGCAGGGCGCGGGCATCGCGATTCTCTCCGCCGACCTCGCCGACGCCGACAGGGTCGAAGCCCTGCTGCCGGCGGCCGAGGCCGCGCTCGGTCCCGTGACCCTGCTCGTCAACAACGCCTCGGTCTTCCTTCCCGACGATCCGCGCGCGCTCGATGCAGCGGTCTGGGACAGGCAGTTCGCCGTGAATCTGCGGGCGCCTTCGCTGCTCGCGGGCGCCATGGCGCGGCAGTTGCCGGAGGGGTGCGACGGCGCGGTCGTCAACATCATCGACCAGCGCGTCTGGAAGCTGACGCCCCAATATTATTCCTACACGCTGACCAAGGCCGCGCTGCTCACGGCGACCCGCACCATGGCCCAGGCGCTGGCGCCACGCATCCGCGTCAACGCCGTCGGCCCGGGGCCGACGTTCCCCAATCCCCATGACGGGGCCGCCGCCATGGAGAAGGAGGCTGCCGCGACGCTGCTGCAGCGGAAGGTCGACGCGGCCGAGATCGCCGACGCCGTGCTCTATCTCGCCCGCGCGCGCTCCGTCACCGGCCAGATGATCGCGGTCGATGCGGGGCAGCACCTGATCTGGCAGACGCCCGACATCGTCGGCTGATCCGGAGCGTCACGGACCTCGCCGAGAGAAGCGGCCCGAAGACGGGAATGCGGTCTTCGGGAAATCCGAGTCTGAAACACCGAGTGGGATCGTCGAACCGACGACCGTCTTCGGTGCGATCATCTACGCCGCCGTATCGGGACGGTAGGGCGCGCGGCCGCTGGCGAGCGCGGACTCCAGCAGTTCGAGCCGATCCTGGCCCCAGAACACCTCGCCGTCGAGCACATAGCTCGGCGCGCCGAAGACGCCGGTCTGCACGGCGAGAGCGATCGTCTCGTCGTAGCGCTGGCGGATATCGGCGGCCTCGGCGGCGCGATGCAGAGCCTCTCCATCGAGCCCGACGCTCCGCGCCAGCGCCATGATCGCCTCCGGCGCGGCCAGGTTCTGGTCGCGCGCCCAGAGCGCCGACATCACGCCCCCCATGAAGCCGCCGGGATCCCCGCCCGAATCGGCGATGGCGATCACGAAGCGATCCGCGAGCGAGGAGTCGAAAGGGAAATTCGTCGGCTGCAGGATGAGCGGCACGCCGCGCCGCTCGCGCCAGCGCTGCAATTCGACGAGGCGATAGCGCTGGCGGACCGGGTGGCGCTTCGGCAGGGGCAGCCCGCCGGTCTCGTCGAAGACCGCGCGCAGGGGCACGGGGCGGTAGGTCACCGCGCAGCCATATCGCCCGGCGACCGCGAGGAAATGCTGATGCCCCAGATAGGTCCAGGGCGAATGCAGCGAGAAATAATACTCGATGGAACGGGACAAGTCCGGGGCTCTCCGATCGGAACGATCATGGCCCGTGGCGCGACCTGGCCACGGTTCCAGCCCCTGAATAGGGCATGCGGAGGCTCCGGCAAAGGCGCCGGCCACGGCTGCGGCTGCGGCCTCGCGTGCCGACGGCGCCTCAGGCGCCCCTGTTCTTCACCGCGCCGATGATGGCCGTGAGGATGGCGCCACCCGCGCCACCGCTGATCAGATTGGTCACGATGCCGCCCAGGCTGAGATTGCCCCCTTGTGCGGCGGCGGTGATGGCAGGCA
Source organism: Chelatococcus sp. (assembly GCA_003248805.1). Classification (GTDB taxonomy): domain Bacteria; phylum Pseudomonadota; class Alphaproteobacteria; order Rhizobiales; family Beijerinckiaceae; genus Allobosea. The sequence goes on from QFQY01000007.1 coordinate 78,270, forward strand.
GGAGGAGCGGGAGCAACTGGCCGACGATGCCGCCACCGACCAGGCCGGAGATCGTATTGCCCAGCGTGCCCAGATCGAAGGTCGGCGACGCCTTCCCGGCCGCGTTACCGCCGAGCGCGCCGGCGACGAGGTTGATCAGAAGCTGTTCCATGAACATCTCCACGGCCACGTCATGTGACGATGGGACGATGCCTGCCCCCGTCGGAGGGAGCAATGTCGATTCGGGATGCCGCGCCCGGCTCTTCAGGCTAGCGCGATCGCCGAGATCAGCCGGCCGTAGTCGGGCTCGCCGCGATGCGTCGTGCGGCGATAGCTGAAGAAGCGCGCCTCGTCGGCATAGGTGCACAGCTCGAGATCGACGAAACGTCCGATGCCGGCCTCCTGCGCCCTGAGCGCGATGAAGGCCGGCAGGTCGAACATCGCATGCGCCGCCTTCTGCGAGGGGGTGAAGAACCGCGAATAGGTTGCGTTCTCCGCCTTGAAGCGCTCGACGAATTCCGGCCCGACCTCATAGGCCCGCGCGGAGATGGTCGGGCCGAGCACGGCCAGAATCCGCTCGCGCCGCGCGCCCAGCTTCTCCATCTCGGTCACCGTGGCGCCGACGACGCCTCCGAAGGCGCCCTTCCAGCCGGCATGCGCGGCCCCGATGACGCCCGCTTCCGCATCGGCGAAGAGGATCGGCCCGCAATCGGCGGTCGACACGCCGAGCGCGACGCCATGGGCGATCGTCACCATCGCGTCCGCGCGCGGCCGCTCCGCCGGCCACGGCCCGGTGACGACCTCAACATCGGGCGAATGCACCTGGTAGAGGCTGACGAGATGCGAAGGCTCGACGCCGATATGCCGCGCCATGCGCCGGCGGTTCTCCGCGATCGCGGCGGAATCGTCGCTCGAGCCGAGCCCGCCGTTCAGCGAGGCATAGATGCCGTCGGAAGCACCGCCCTCCCGCGTGAAGAAGGCGTGGCGGATGCCGGATTCGGCTGCGAGCTCCGGAGAGGTGATGAACATGGCGTCTCCTGCGGCCGTCGATTCGACGACGGCTTACGTCCGCTCTGGCAGGCGATGAAGGTCAAATCCGGGCAAGGGCGGCAGCGCCGGATGCGATAGCGCCAGAACCTTGAACAAATCGCCCATGCCGGTCTCGCCGCGCTCGGTCAGCCGCGCCGCGGCCGTGGCGATCGCCTCGCTCTGGGCGGGCGTCGCCTTCGCCGCCAGCGCCAGCGCACGCTCCGCGAGGCCGAGCGCCAGCAGGAAATCGCCCTGCGTCGCCGGCCCATGGGCGGCCGCGCCGACCGCGAGGCCCGCCCGCGCCATGCGCGCGAAATCGACATGCACCGTGAGGTCGGCCTCGCCCGGCTCGGCCAGCACGTCGACGAAGCGATGCGCCTTGACCGCCTGCAGCGTGTCGCCGAAGCCCGACGCCGTCGCGCCATAGTCGATGAACAGCGCGCCACCGCCCGCCAGGGCGACATGCCGCGATAGGGCGGCCACGACATCGAGAGCCGCCTGAGGCTGCTCGAAGACCGTGCCGGGCGCGGTGGCCCCGCTCTCGCCCGCACGCGCCCCGGGCAGCCTCGCCACGGTCTCGCCCGACAGCCCCCACGCCAGTTCGCCCGCCGGGCCGAGGCCGAGGAGCCGCTCGCGCCAGCCGGCCTCGGTCGCGACGAACTGGTCGAGCGGGAGGGCGTCCAGGAACTCGTTGGCGATGACGATGACGGGCCCCTCCAGCGCCGTCTCGATGCGGTCGTGCCAGACCGGCTCGGCAAGGCCCGAAAGCGTGCGCGCCTGCGCCGCGCGCAGCACCGGGCTGGTCTCGACGAGATGGACCGAGACGCCGGCCCGCAGCGCCGGAACGACCTTCAGCGCCCGCAGCGCGTCGGCCATCAGCGTGCCGCGCCCCGGCCCGAGCTCGACGAGCCTGACGCGCCCGGGCGCCCCCATCGCCTGCCAGAGATGAGCCGCCCACAGGCCGATCAGCTCGCCGAACATCTGGCTGATCTCCGGCGCGGTGGTGAAGTCGCCGCCCGCCCCGAAGGGATCGCGCGTCATGTAGTAGCCATGGCGCGGATCGCCGAGACACAGCGCCATGTAGCGCGAGACGGGGATCGGCCCCTCGTCCCGGATCAGCCTGACGATGGCGTCCCCGAGCGCGCTCAAGCCGCGGCGCGCCGCGAGCGCAGCACGAGCCAGAGCCCGGCCGCGAAGACCGGCAACGAAAGCAGCATGCCCATGGTCACGCCGCCCGAGAGCGCGTCGACCGAGCGCCCGAACAGAAAGCCGAGCTGCGGATCGGGCTCGCGGAAGAACTCGCAGACGATGCGCGCGACGGCATAGCCCATGCCGAAGACGCCGGCGACGAGCCCCGGCCGCTTGAAGCCACCCGCCCGCACGAGCAGGCCGAGCAACACGAACAGGACCAGGCCTTCTCCGAGCGCCTCGTAGAGCTGGCTCGGATGGCGCGGCAGCGGCCCGCCATTGGGAAAGACCATCGCATAGGGAAAGTCCGGCGCCGGCCGCCCCCAGAGCTCGCCATTGATGAAGTTGGCGATGCGCCCGAGGAAGAGCCCGATCGGGACCACCGTCGCGGCGAGATCGAAGACGCTGAGCGCCGGATAGCCCCGGCGTTTCGCGAACAGCCACAGGCCGAGCGTCGCCCCCAGAAGCCCGCCATGAAAGGACATACCGCCCTGCCAGACCGCGACGATGTCCTGCGGCCGGGCGAGATAGCGTTCGAGGTCGTAGAAGAGCACGAAGCCGATGCGCCCGCCGAGCACGACGCCGAAGGCGACGAAGAGCAGCATGTCGTCGAGGGATTCGGGCGTCGGCCGCGCCCGCCCGCCCCACAGCCTCTCGGCGGAGACGAGCCTGCGCGCATACCACCAGCCGCCGAGCAGTCCCGCGACATAGGCGAGCCCGTACCATTTGACCGAGAGCGGCCCGAGCTGGACCGCGACCGGGTCGATCATCGGGAAGGGGATGGCGAAAACGGGCATGAGGCTGCGGCTCCGATGAGCGGCACCTGATGCCGCCCTGCGGGCCGCGCGGTCAAGGACAAAACCCGCCGCCTTGCAGCGGCGGGCAACAGGATCGAGACGCCGTTCAGGCCTTCGCGACCCGACGCACGGTCTTCTTGGCCGCAGGCTTGATCGCGACGGGCGCGGCCGCCTTGGCCTGCGCCTCCTCCGCGTCCCGGGCGAGACGCAGCGCCCGCAGGCGCTCCGTCTTCAGCCGAACCTGCTGGCCTTCGTCTTCCTGCGCCTTCCAGGCCTGCATCGCCTCGCGCTTGCGCTGCTCCGACTTCTCGAAGGAGGCCTCGGCGCGCGCCTTGATCTCGTCCAGCTTCATGTGGCGGCTCGACATCTTCGTTTCCTCCACTTCACTCACGGGCTGGACTCAGAAGCTCGGACGCGGCGTGGCACCGGCGGCGGCCGCGCCCGGCCGGCCCCTGCCCGGCAGCACCTTGCGCTTCGGCGCCGGCAGCAGGCCTTCGCGCTGCGCCTGCTTGCGGGCCGCCTTCTTCGAACGCCTGACGGCTTCGGCCTTCTCGCGGGTGCGCCGCTCGGACGGCTTCTCGTAGGAGCGCCGCTGCTTCATCTCGCGAAACACGCCCTCGCGCTGCATCTTCTTCTTGAGCACGCGAAGCGCCTGCTCGACGTTGTTGTCGCGGACGAGGACCTGCATCGGGTATTCCTTTCTCGAAAAGCAAAAGGGCCGGGCATGGATGTCCCGACCCTTCGTCAGCCGATGGCTCAGAGTTCTGCGACTGGGCGCCAGTACATCCGTGGTCGCCAGTGAGCCGCGCGGGCTCCGAGCCTTTCGGCCTTATTCGGCGCGCAGGTTGTCGGCGGACATCTTGCCCGACCGCTTGTCCTGCACCAGTTCGTAGGCGATCTTCTGGCCTTCGCGCAGATCGCGCATGCCAGCCCGCTCCACGGCGCTGATGTGGACGAACACGTCCTGACCGCCGTCATCCGGCTGAATGAAACCGAAACCCTTGGTGGAATTGAACCACTTGACCGAACCAGAGCTCATCTGAAGCCTCCCATGCTCGCGTTTTATCAAGCCGTGCCTTGCGACACAGCGACGAATTCGATCAGAGGAGAAGGTCGTCAGCGTGACGTGCTCCGCTGGCGAAGCACGAAGGGCCAAGTCGTTCGGCCTAACATCGAAAGCGAAATATGGGCGCGCAGCGCCATTTTGTCAAATCCGGGCCGGGAAATTCAGAAAAACACCTGATTGATCTTGGCGCGAATTCCTCACCAACATCATGATAACAAACCGAATTATTATCGAGACGATACGTCATCCCGACGCGACGGGCACCGCGACGGCCAAACGCCGAAATGGCGTGGGGCCGAGCGCTCTGCCACGCCCCGCCGGGGGCTTTCGGAGACGGTTTGAAAACGGCCGCAGCCCTCGTCCGCCGAGACGTGCGCGGCTCCTCGGGATGAGGGGTCGCATTGTCGAACGGGCCGTCAGAGCTTGACGATCAGCTTTCCGAAATTCCGGCCCTCGAGCAGCCCGATGAAAGCTTCCGGAGCCTTCTCCAGCCCCTCGACCACGTCTTCCTTGTACTTGACCGCACCGCTCGCGATCCATTCCGCCATCTCCCGGTCGAAGACGGGGCGCTGATCGGCGAATTCGCGCTGGATGAAACCCCGGATCGTCAGGCTCTTCGACAGCACCTGACGCATCACCACCGGCAGCCGGTCCGGCCCCTCGAACGGCCCCTCGCTGTTGTACTGCGCGATCAGCCCGCAGACCGGGATGCGCGCGAAGCTGTTGAGCAGCGGGAACACCGCGTCCCAGACCTTGCCGCCGACATTCTCGAAATAGACGTCGATGCCGTCGGGGCAGGCGGCGGCGAGATCCTCGGCGAGGGTCTCGGAGCGATGGTCGACGACGGCGTCGAACCCGAAGGTCTCGCGGACGAAGGCGCATTTCTCCGGGCCGCCGGCGATGCCGACCGCCCGCGCGCCCTTGATCCGCGCGATCTGGCCGACCGCCGAGCCGACAGGCCCGCTCGCGGCCGCCGCCACCACCGTCTCGCCCTTCTTCGGTTGGCCGATCGTCAGCAGACCTGCATAGGCGGTGAAGCCCGGCATGCCGAGCACGCCCAGCGCGGTGGTCACGGGCGCGACAGCGGGATCGAGCTTGCGCAGCCCCTTGCCCTCGGCGACAGCATGCGACTGCCAGCCGGAATGCGAGAGCACGACGTCGCCCGGCTTCAGACCGGGATGGCGGCTCTCCACCACCTCGGCGACCGTGCCGCCTTCCATCACGGCACCGATCTCGGTCGGCGCGGCATAGCTCTTCGCGGCGCTCATCCGCCCGCGCATGTAGGGATCGAGCGAGAGATAGAGAATGCGCAGGAGAACCTGTCCGTCCCCGATCGGCGGGAGCACCATGGACTCCAGCCTGAAATTCTCCGGTTTCGGGCGCCCGGCGGGGCGGGACGCCAGCACGATGCGTCGGTTCTCGGCGGCGGGCATGGGCTTTTTCCTCTCGCTGGAGCGCATCGCTCGGGATGCCGGAGTTCATATGGGGCGCCGTCCCGGCGGCTGCACCGCCCGCGGGCCTGCATCGTCGATCGCGATCCTGACATGACGAAGCCACTCCGGCATCCTACATGCACGCCATGAGTCGCGAACGCCCAGACCCATTTCCAGACGAGCCGGACGACCTGCCGGAGGACGACACCGAGGACGAGGAGGACTCCCTCGCCGCGCCGACGCTCGATCTCGCCGAAGCGGCGCCGGGTGCACTCAGGGCTGGCATCGAGGTCATCCAGGACTTCGCCAGGCATCTGCCCAACAAGCCCGGCGTCTACCGCATGTTCGATCGCGCGGGCGAGGTCCTCTATGTCGGCAAGGCCAAGAGCCTGAAGAACCGGGTGACGGCCTATGCGCGCGGCATGGCCCACACCAACGCCGTCGCGCGGATGATCGCCGAGACGGCGAACATGGAGTTCGTCACCACCGGCACGGAAACCGAGGCGCTCCTGCTGGAGTCGAACCTCATCAAGCAGCTCAGGCCGCGCTACAACGTGCTGCTGCGGGACGACAAGTCCTTCCCCTATATCCTGCTCACCGCGGATCACGCGGCGCCCGCTTTGCTGAAGCATCGCGGCTCGCGCCATCGCAAGGGCGAGTATTTCGGCCCCTTCGCCTCGGTCTGGGCGGTGAAACGCACCATCGACGCGCTGCAGAAGGCCTTCCTGATCCGGACCTGCTCGGATTCCTTCTACGAGAACCGCACCCGGCCCTGCCTGCTCTATCAGATCAAGCGCTGCGCCGGGCCCTGCACCGGCGAGGTCAGCATTCCCGAATACCAGGCGCTGGCCGGCCAGGCGCGCGACTTCCTGTCGGGGCGCTCCAGCGCCGTGAAGCGGCTTCTGTCGGCGCGCATGCAGGAGGCGGCGGAGGAACTCGAATTCGAGAAGGCGGCGCGCTATCGCGACCGGCTGGCGGCCCTCTCGGCCGTGCAGGCGGGGCAGGACATCAACACGCAGGGCGTCGAGGAGGCGGACGTCTTCGCCATCGACGAGCAGGCGGGCCAGTTCTGCGTCGAGATCTTCTTCTTCCGCAACCACCAGAACTGGGGCAACCGCGCGCTCTTTCCCCGCGCCGACCGCTCGCTGACGCCGGAGGAGGTGCTCGCCTCGGTCGTCGCCCAGTTCTACGACGACAAGCCGCCGCCGCGCCTCGTGCTGCTCTCGCACCCGGTCGAGGAAATCGAGCTGATCGCCCAGGCGCTCTCCGCCCGCGCCGGCCGCAAGGTCGAGGTCGCCCATCCCAGGCGCGGCGAGCGCGCCGATCTCGTCGAGCATGCGCGCAAGAACGCGCGCGAGGCCCTGGCCCGCAAGCTCGCCGACAATGCCGGGCAGAACGCCCTGCTCGGCGCGCTCGGCACAGCCTTCGGGATGCAGAAGGCTCCGCGCCGCGTCGAGGTCTACGACAACTCCCACATCATGGGCACCAATGCCGTCGGCGGCATGATCGTCGCCGGGCCGGACGGCTTCATGAAGAGCCACTACCGGACCTTCAACATCTCGACCGACACCATCGCCGGCGACGATTTCGGCATGATGCGCGAGGTCCTGACGCGCCGCTTCGCCCGGCTGGCGAAGGAGGGCGCGGTCACCGCGACCGGCTCTCCTCCCCCTCGTGGGGAGGAGTTGGAGGTGGGGGACGAACGACCGGGTGAGCCTTCGCCAAGCGGCACGCCCCCCCTCTCTGCCTCTCCTCCACAAAGGGGGAGAGAAGAGCCGGACTCGCGAGCAGCCGAGCCCGACGACACCCCCTTCCCGTCCCGTCCCGATCTCGTCATCGTCGACGGCGGCAAGGGCCAGTTCGGCGCGGCGCTCAAGATCATGCGGGAGCTCGGCGCCGGCGACATCCCGCTGGTCGCCATCGCCAAGGGCGAGGACCGCAACGCCATGCGCGAGACCTTCCACATGGAGGGCCGCGAGCCCTTCAAGCTGCAGCCGCGCGATCCGGCGCTCTACTTCATCCAGCGCCTGCGCGACGAGGCGCATCGTTTCGCCATCGGCACCCACCGCGCCAAACGCAAGCGCGACACGATGAAGAACCCGCTGGACGAGATTCCCGGCATCGGCCCGACGCGCAAGCGCGCGCTCCTGCTGCATTTCGGCACCGTGAAGGCGATCCAGCGCGCCAAGCTGGAGGACCTGATGCAGGCGCCCGGCGTCAACGCCGCGACGGCCAAGGCCGTGCACCAGTTCTTTCACGATGCGTAGGAGTTTCGCGCCCATCGCGGCTTTGCGTGTTGACGCTGGCCCGTGCCGGCTGTTTGGGTGGTCACCGTGACGATACTTCCTGACGCCATCCGACGCCGCGGCCCCTGGTCGCTGCCGAACCTCCTGACCTACGGCCGGATCGTGGCGATTCCGGCCCTGGTCGCATTGCTGTTCTGGCCCCGCGACGACTGGATGCGGTGGGCGGCGATGGCGATCTACGTCGTCGCGGCCGTCACCGACTATCTCGACGGCTGGCTCGCCCGGGCCTGGAGCCAGCAATCGGCGATCGGCCGCATGCTCGATCCCATCGCCGACAAGCTGCTCGTCGCGGCCCTGCTGCTGATGCTCGTCGCCGACAGCACCATCCATGGCTGGAGCCTCTGGGCGGCCATCGTCATCCTCTGCCGCGAAATCCTGGTCTCGGGGCTGCGCGAGTTCCTGGCCGAGCTCAAGGTCTCGGTCCCGGTCTCCAAGGTCGCGAAATGGAAGACGACGGCGCAGCTTCTGGCGCTCGGCTTCCTCGTCGCGGGTCCGGCCGGCGACAAGGTCCTGCCCGGCAACACGATGATCGGCATCGTCCTGCTCTGGGTCGCGGCCGGCCTGACCATCTATACCGGCTGGGACTATTTCAACGCGGGTGTCCGCCATCTCGTCGACGAGGATGCGCGGGTCCCATGAGGCATTGGCGAACGAGGCGTTGGTGAACGAGGCGCCGATGAGCGAGGCCGCAACCATGGGGCGCACGATCACGCTGCGCTATTTCGCCTGGGTCCGCGAGCGCGTCGGCACCGGCGAGGAGACGCTCGAAATCCCCGGCGATCTCGCGACGGTGACCGACCTCGCCCGCTGGCTCAAGGCGCGCGGCGAGGGCTATGCGCTCGCCTTCGCCGACGAGACCGTGGTGCGCGCGGCCGTCGACCGCATGCATGTCAAGCCGTCGTCGTCCATCGCCGCCGCGCGCGAGATCGCCTTCTTCCCGCCGATGACCGGGGGATGACGATGGCGACGGCGCCCGTCATCCGCATCCAGTCCGAGGATTTCGACATCGCCGCCGAGATCGCGGGTCTGGCGGGCGGACGTCGCGACATCGGCGCGATCGTGACCTTCGCCGGGCTCTGCCGCGACGAGGGCGGGCGCCTGAAGGCGCTCGAGCTCGAGCATTATCCGGGCATGGCCGAGGACGAGATGGGCCGCGTCGCCACCGAGGCGGCCGGCCGCTGGCCGCTCCACGGACTGCTCGCCATCCACCGTTACGGGCTGATCGCGCCGGGGGGACAGATCGTCCTCGTCGCGGCCGCCTCGGCCCATCGCCAGGCGGCCTTCGAGGCGGCCGACTTCATGATGGACTACCTCAAGACCCGCGCCCCTTTCTGGAAGCGCGAGCACCTCGTCGACGGCACGGTCGGCGGCTGGGTCGAGGCCAAGGCCAGCGACGACGCGGCCGCGAGCCGCTGGGACTGAACCGATGACGACGACCGGAACGCTCCCCGCAACGCTGCTCGGCGCGGCGCTGGCTTTCGCCTCGGCGGCCGAAGCCGCGCCCGACCCCAGGACCTTCCGCGACTGGATGGCCGGCTGCGACAATGTCGGAACCTGCGCCGCACTCTCGCTCCCCGCCGAGAACGCCGATCCGGTCGCCTGGCTGAGGCTCGAACGACCGGCGGGGCCCGACGGCGCCGTCAGGCTCGTGCTGCGTCTGCGCGGCGAGTGGAAGACGCCGCCGGCCGCCCTCCAGCTCAAGCTCGACGCCGCGCCCTTCCCTGCCGGGGGCGGCGCGTTCAAGGCCACGAGCGTGGACGGCGACCTGGTCTCGATCACGTTCTCCCAGCCGGAGACCGCCGCGCTGATCGAGGCCGCGCGTAAGGCCTCGAAGCTCTCGGTCACGGCCGGCGGCGCGACGGCGGGCATCTCGCTTTCCGGCTCGGTGGCGGCGATGCTCTGGATCGACGAGCAGCAGGGCCGGCTGAACACGACCTCCGCGCTGGTGCGCAAGGGCCCGGCCACGGCGGTTCCGCCGGCGCAGCCGCTGCCGGTCATCGCCGCCCGCGCCACGCCTCCGATGCTCGACGAGAAGGCCGCCAAGCGCCTCGCGGCCGATCTGCGCAAGCGGCTGAAGACGCTCGATCCGGATCTCTGCGAGGATGGCGACGCCACGCTGTCAGAGGCGGACGAGGCCTGGGCGCTCGATGCCGGCGGCCGCAGGCTCGTCGCGCTCGGCTGCTCGCGCGGGGCCTACAACCTGTCCTCGGCGTTCTGGATGGTCGAAGGCGGCAACCTCGCCTCAGCGAAGCCCGTGCGCCTGCCCGACGGCGACGGCAAGGACGGCAATATCCTGACCAATGCCAGTTTCGATCCGCGCACCGGCCGGCTCGGCTTCTTCGCCAAGGGCCGGGGGATCGGCGATTGCGGCGTCGTCGGCAGCGATGTCTGGACCGGCTCGGACTTCGTCCGCGCCGACCTGTCCATGATGGGCGAATGCCGCGGCATCGCGCCGGACGACTGGATCACGCTCTATCGCAGCGCGATGAAATAAGGCTCCCGGGCCGCGCGGCGCGCAGGCCCGGGACGCTCAGGAAGGAGATGCCCGGGACGAGCCCGGGCATGATGGTACGGCCTCAGGCCGCCTTGGACTGCGGCCTCACGGCGGCCGAATAGTCCTCCATGACGACCCGGCCCATATTGCCGGTCACGAAGCTGTACGGGCCGATCTCGGAGACCAGCGTCACCTCGGCGGCGGAGCCGGTGATGAAGCACTCGTTGAAGCTCTCGAGCTCCTCCGGACGGATGCGCCGCTCCACCACCTCGAAGCCGCGCGCCCGGCACAGCTCGATCACCGACTGGCGGGTGAGGCCGTTCAGGAAGCGGTCTGCGAGCGGCGTATGGATCACGCCGTCCTTGATGAAGAAGATGTTGGCGCCGGTGCACTCGGCGACGTTGCCTTCCCAGTCCAGCATCATCGCGTCGGCATAGCCCGCCCGCTCCGCCTTGTGCTTCGAGAGCGTGCAGATCATGTACAGGCCGGCGGCCTTGGCGTGGACCGGCGCGCAGGCCGGATCGGGGCGGCGATATTCGGCGACGTCGAGGCGGATGCCCTTCAGCTTCTGCGCCATGTCGAACATGCTCGGCCATTCCCACACCGCGATGGCGGTATGGATCGTGTTGTTGAGGCCGGACACCGCCATCATCTCCGAGCCGCGCCAGGCGACCGGGCGAACATAGGCCTCCTTCAGACCGCTCTTCTCCAGGCAGAGATACTTGGCGGCATCGAGCTCGGCGACCGAATAGGGGATCGTGAAATCCATGATCTCGGCCGACTTCTGGAAGCGCTGCGAATGCTCGGTGCACTTGTAGATGACACCGTCATAGGCGCGCTCGCCCTCGAACACGCAGGAGCCGTAGTGCAGCCCATGGGTCAGTACGTGAATCTTGGCGTCCTTCCACGGCACGAGCTTGCCGTCGAACCAGATGACGCCGTCGCGCTGGTCGAAAGGAATGACTGACATGGGGTGCTCCTCTAGCACGTCCGGCCCTGTTATTCCGTTTTGGCGCCCGGACACCGTCACCATGGCGGGAGGGGGCGCAAGGCCGGAATGAAACTGCGCTGCGACATCGCATTGCGACATAATCCGTCGCGAAGCGCGCTTGACCGGTAATCTTGCGTCTGAGATATGTCAACACTACTGACCGAAAAAAATGAGGCGTCGCGGTGCCCGACATCCAGACAACGCCGGACGAACCGAAGCGGCCGGACGCCGACGAGCCCGTACCCTATGACCTGATCGAGCTCTTCTTCTTCGCCTATCGCGACTTCGTCGGCGATCCCGACCGCATCCTCGCCGACTACGGCTTCGGGCGGGCGCATCACCGCGTCCTGCATTTCGTCCAGCGCCGGCCGGGGCTCACCATCGCCGAGCTGCTCGACATCCTGCAGATCACCAAGCAGAGCCTCAACCGCGTTCTCAAGGAGCTGATCGAGACGGGCTATATCGAGCAGAGGACCGGCCGGCAGGACAAGCGCCAGCGCCATCTCCACGCCACGCTCGCGGGCCAGGAACTCGCGCTGCGCCTCGTCCAGCCGCAGGCGAAGCGGATCGCGGCCGCGCTGGATGGTGCGGGGGCCGAGGCGGCCGAGGTCGTGAAGCGCTATCTGAGCGGCCTGATGGATTCCTCCGAACGGCAGAACGCGCGCAAGGGTTCATCCAGCCGGCCGTGAAAGCATGCCGCCGGGCGCGCCCGCCTCCCGGCCCTGTGCTATAGGACCGGTCCCGCCGAAACGGAAAGGCGCATGACATGGTCGTTGCAGAGACAGCCCCGCGCGCGGCGCGCAAGCCGCTTCCGGACGATGCCCCGCATGTCCTCGTGGTCGACGACGACCGGCGCCTGCGCGACCTGCTGGGGCGCTTCCTGGGCGACAACGGCTATCGCGTCACCACCGCCGCCAACGCGGCCGAGGCCGATCTGCGACTCGGCAACCTCGTCTTCGACGCCATCGTGCTCGACATCATGATGCCCGGCGAGAACGGCTTCGACTTCGCGCGCCGCTTCCGGACCGGTTCGTCGGTCCCGATCCTGATGCTGACGGCGCGGGCCGACGGCAAGGACCGCATCAACGGCCTCGAGCTCGGCGTAGACGACTACCTCGCCAAGCCCTTCGAGCCGCGCGAGCTGCTGCTGCGTCTCGGCAACATCCTCAAGCGCAGCGCCACGGCCGAGGCCGTCCAGGCTCCGACCCGGCCCGACTATGTCCGCTTCGGCCCCTTTCTCTACGGGCTGGCGCGCGGCGAACTGCGCCAGGGAGAAGAATCCGTCCGCCTCACCGAGCGCGAGCGCGAGATCCTGACGGCGCTGGCCGAGCGGGCCGGCGAGGTCGTTCCCCGCGAGGAACTCGCCGCCCAGGGCACGGCTGCCAACGACCGCACGGTCGACGTGCAGATGAACCGGCTGCGGCGCAAGATCGAGCGCGACCCGACCGACCCGCTCTATCTCCAGACCGTGCGCGGCGTCGGCTATCGGTTGATGACGGACAGGACGTGACGCAGATCCAGCACGGCAAGCGACACGCGGCATCGCTGAAGGCGGCGGCATCGCGCCTGCGCGGGCTCGCAGGCGCCGCCCTCCCGGCCCTGCGCGCCGCGACCGCCGCGCTCTCGCCCGTGCTCAGGCGCATCGAGCGTCCTCTGCGGACATTCGGGCGCTACATGCCCAAGGGGCTCTATCCGCGCGCGCTGGTCATCGTCATCGCCCCGGTCGTGCTGCTGCAGTCGGTCATCGCCTATGTCTTCATGGAGCGACACTGGCAGACGGTGACGCAGCGCCTGTCCTCGGCGGTCTCGGCCGACATCGCCATGCTGATCGACGTCTATGAGAGCTATCCGCAGGATGCCGACGCCAGCGTGCTCTCGCGCATCGCGCAGGACAGGCTCGGCATGGATGTCGACATCATTCCTGATTCCGACCTGCCGGCGCCGGGGCCGCGCCCCTTCTTCTCCCTGCTCGACAGCGCGCTCTCGACCGAGCTCAGCCAGCAGGTCGCGCGCCCCTTCTGGCTCGACACGGTCGGCCGCTCCAGCCTGATCGAGATCAGGATCAAGCTCGGCAAGGACGTCATGCGCGTGCTGACGCGGCGCAGCCAGGCCTATGCCTCGAACAGCCATATCTTCCTGCTCTGGATGATCGGCACCTCGCTGATCCTGCTGACCATCGCAGTGCTGTTCCTGCGCAACCAGATCCGGCCGATCCTGACGCTCGCCGACGCGGCGGAAGCCTTCGGCAAGGGGCGCGAGGCCGAGTTCCGCCCGCGCGGCGCCCGCGAGGTCCGTCGCGCCGGCAACGCCTTCATCGAGATGAAGCGGCGCATCGAGCGCGCCATCGGCGAGCGCACCACGATGCTGAACGGCGTCAGCCACGACCTGCGCACCATCCTGACCCGTTTCCGGCTCTCTCTGGCCCTGCTCGAGCGCACGCCCGATACCGAGGCGCTGGAGAAGGATGTCGACGAGATGAGCCGCATGCTGGAGGACTATCTCGCCTTCGCGCGCGGCGACGCAGGCGAGGCGCCGGTCGAGACCGACATCCGCGCCCTGCTGGAGGAGCTGAAGGCGGATGCCGAGCGTCAGGGCCACCAGACCGAGCTCGGCGTCGCCGGCGACCCGCTCGTCGTCATCCGGCCCGACGCCTTCCGGCGCCTGATGACCAACCTCGTCTCGAACGCCGCCCGCTTCGGCGACCGCATCGCCATCAGCGCCGCCCATGACGCACGCTACCTGATCGTGATGGTCGATGATGACGGCCCCGGCATCGCCCCGGAGCAGCGCGAGGAGGTTTTTCGCCCCTTCGTCCGTCTCGACGAGGCCCGCAACGTCGACTCCGGCGGCACCGGCCTCGGTCTCGCCATCGCCCGCGACATCGCCCGCTCCCATGGCGGCGACGTCATGCTGGCGGATTCTCCGCTGGGGGGATTAAGGGCGACGGTGCGGCTGCCTGTTTAGAAAGCGCTCAGGATATCAAGCAGCCTTAACTGGCGTACCGATCTCGCAAAACGAAGCTTAACAGGTTTGCGTAGCCGCGAGCATCATCTATCGCCCTGTGAGTGTGCTCGACATCGCCCAGCCACTCAGGAGGGTAGGTATCAGCGTCGCATTCCCAATGGGCACGGCCGGTACTTCCAGCAACCATCGACATCAAGCAAAGAGGAGCATGGCGAAAAAGCCTATCGGTGACCCAAGGGCCTTCCAGCAATGGCCTTCCAATAAAGCGCCTTAAATAGAAATCGATCCAAGGACCATCGAGACTAACCGGGTGGGCTGCAAAGACGGGCTCGCCGTTGAATGACCTGATCCAATCAACAAAGTCCTCAATGACGTTGATGGCAGGTTTCGGATTGTTCGTCGCGGCAGCCCACGCAGCAGGGTGCCTTTGCCAGAACATCATAACGCCAGGATCAGCCATGGCATTGTCGAGGGGTTCGAGAACGGCTTCAAATTCGCCCATCCTGCTGCCGTCTGAGGAGACGGCAACAGAACCGAAGGACAGCATAGAATTCTGACCAGGCGTCAGCCCATCGAACTCACAATCTGTAACCACGTAAAAGTGCGCCATCGGTCTCGCTGTGTCGTTCTGTCATGCCGAGGGAAGCAGTTCTCGGCGGGGGCTGCAACGGTCCGGAACACCGATATTTCCCGCCAAGGGCTCAACACGTTAACCGCGCCTAAAACAGCCGCCCGCCGATCGGCACCGCCTGCCCCGGGCCGATGAGCACCACCTCGCCATCGGCGTCCGGCACGCCGAGCGTCAGCACCTCGGACATGAACTTGCCGATCTGGCGCGGCGGAAAGTTCACCACCGCCAGGACCTGCCGACCGGGCAGGTCCTCGGGCCGGTAGTGCTTCGTGATCTGGGCGGAGGATTTCTTCCGCCCGATCGTGCCGCCGAAATCGATCACCAGCTTGAGAGCCGGCTTGCGCGCCTCGGGATAGGGCTCGGCCTCGATGATGGTGCCGACACGGATGTCGACCTTAAGGAAATCGTCGAAGCCGATCTGGGCCGCGGGTTCGCCGGAGACGCTCAAAACTCTTCCCACCCGCTGTCGTGGCTACCACTCGCAGCCTTGGCGCGCGGGGCGGGAGCCGCCGGCGCCGGCCGCGCCGCCGGTGCCGGTGCCGGTGCCGGCTTCGGCGCGACGGCGGCCTGCATGGTGCCGGCCATCGCCTTCAGCGTCGCCACCTGCGCGCCGACGCCCGAGCCTGCGCCCGCGCCTGCGCCGAGCTGGAAGCGCCCGACCAGGGCCGCGAGGCGGTCGGCCTCCTGTGACAGCGCATGCGCGGCCGCGGTGGACTGCTCGGCCATGGCGGCGTTTTGCTGCGTCGCCTGGTCCATGTCGCCGACGGCGCCATTGACCTCCTGCAGGCCCGAGGCCTGCTCCTGGGCCGCGCCGGCGATCTCCGCCACGAGCCCGGTGACGCGCGCGATCTCGGCGACCATGCGCTGCAACGCCCCGCCGGTCTCGCCGACCAGCGACACGCCCTTCTCGACCTCGACGGTGGAGGCCTCGATCAGCGTCTTGATCTCCTTGGCCGCCGATGCCGAGCGCTGCGCCAGCGCCCGGACCTCGGAGGCGACGACGGCGAAACCCTTGCCCGCATCGCCGGCGCGAGCGGCCTCGACGCTGGCATTGAGCGCGAGCAGATTCGTCTGGAAGGCGATCTCGTCGATCACGCCGACGATCTGGCCGATCTCGCTCGCCGACTTCTCGATGCCGCCCATGGCGACCACGGCATCGCGGACGATGGCCGTCGACTGCTCGGCCTCGGCCTTCACCTGCGTGGCCGCCTGATCGGCCTGACGGGCACTCTCCGCCGTCTGCCGCACCGTGGCGGTGAGCTCGTCCAGCGCCGTCGCGGTCTCCTCGACGGAGGCCGCCTGCTGCTCGGTGCGGCCCGCGAGGTCGTCCGCCGCCTGGCTTATCTCGATCGAGCCGGCCTTCATGCTCTCGGTATTGGTCGCGATCTGCCGCATCGTCTCCTGCAGCTTGCCGATCGCGGCGTTGAAATCGTCGCGCAGCTTGGCGTAGTCGGAGCCGAAATTGTCGGTGATGCGGTAGGTCAGGTCGCCCTCGGCCAGATGCTCGAGGCCGGTGGCGAGCGCGGCGACGACGCTTTCCTGCGTCCGGGAGAGCTCGGCCCTCTCGGCCTCGCTGCGGCGACGCTGGCCATCGGCGGCGTCGCGATGGGCGGCGGCCTCCTGTTCGGCGCGCGCCTTGTCGGCCTGCATCGCATCCTTGGCGACGGCGGCGTCGCGGAAAACCACCAGCGCGCGCGCCATCTGGCCGATCTCGTCAGGCCGGTCCTGATGCGCGATGGCCGCCTGAAGATTGCCGGTGGCGAGCGCGTTCATCGTGCCCGACAGCGAGGTGAGCATGGCGGAAGCGCGCCGGCTCAGGACGATGACGAGCCCGAGCATGAGCAGCCCGAGCGGCACCAGAACCTTGGCGACGTCACCCATCAGGCCGAGGAATTTGGCGTCGACATCGTGGACGTGAAGCCCGGTGCCGACGGCCCAGTTCCAGTCGGCGATGCCGCTGACATAGGCGATCTTGCGGGTGGGTTCCTTGTCGCCGGGCTTCACCCAGAGAAAGTCGAGATAGCCGCCCTTGCCGCCGGCTTTCGCGATCGACAGCAGTTCCTGAACGATGGGCTTGCCGGTCGGGTCCTTCAGACCCAGCAGGTTCTTGCCGATCATGTCGGCGCGGGGATGGGTGACGCTGATGCCGTCGAAGGTGTAGAGGAAGAAGTAGTTGCCGTCGTCGAAGCGCGCGCCCGCCACGGCGTCGATGGCGAGCTTCTGAGCCTCGGCAACCGAAATCTCCCCCTTCTTCGCCTTGTCGCGATAGAACTCCACCATCGTGCGCGCGATGTCGGTGGCGTTCTGCACCTCCTGGCGCTTGAGCTCGACCATCTCGTTACGGGCCTCGGTCAGCGTGAAACCGACACTCCCGACTGCTATCAAGACGGCGAGGCCTGCGATCAGCGCGAATGAGCGACTGATCGACAGGGTGGCGAGCTTCTTCGTCAGCGACATTGGCAGGCCCTTGCGAAAGGAGATTCCCAAAGGTCGCAGGAAGTGGCTAATACACGCTTAACGCTAAGGAAGTGGAAAGGCTCTTTCCCGACGCCGCCTCAGATCGCCGGGGCGTAGTCCTCGCCTTCGCGGCGCAGACTCTCGTCGGAACGCTCGCGACGGCGGACCTGCGGGCGGCGCCCCGAGCAGAGTGCCCGGGCGAGCCCACGCAGCGGCGCGGTGAGACGATGGACGTCCTCCGCCCGGCTCAGGACCCAGCCGGCCGTCTTCAGTTCCCGGTCGAGCCGCGCCATGGTCCGGGAGAGTTCCGGCTCGTCGTCGTCGAGCCAGGTCTCGGTCACGCGGGCCGCCAGCAGCACGGCGCCCTGCAGGCGGACGGGCCCGAGCGCGTCCTCCGTCGGAATCCCGGCCGAGGCGAGCAGGTAGCGCCAGGAATTGATCGCAGCGCGGTTCAGTGCCGCCATCGCCAGAGGGTCGCCGCGCAAGGCGGGAGCGATCCGGCGCAAAGCCTGCCTATAGGGCGACATGGCGTCGAGGCGCCGCATCACGAGATCGAACATCCGCTCGCGCGCGGGCTCGCCGGCGAGGTCGTCGGAGGCGCCGGCGAGGACGATGTCGTCGATTTGGCGGATGAAGCCGCCGAGCATGGCGAGTTTCGACGGAAACAGGCCGCGCAGCGTGGCGAGCGGCAGGCGGGCCTCCGCGGCGATGTCGCCGAGCTCGATCTCGCTCCAGCGACGGCTGGCGGCGAGACGCATCAGCGCCTCGACCGCGGCCTTGCGCGGCTCGGCCGGGGCGGCGTGCTCCACGGGCGGGACAACGGGTTTGCGGGCCATCGGCATGCTCCTCTCGCTGCGGGACCAGCGGAATCTAGGGACGGATCATGGCCGGCGGAAGGCCCCTCAGCCCGAAAGCTCGCCGGCGCGGCGCCTGGCCGCGGCGACCGCCTTCGTCATCAGCGGCTGCAGGCCGTCTCCCGCCATCAGAACCTCGAGAGCCGCCGCCGTCGTGCCGGCGGGCGACGTCACGTTCTGGCGCAGCGTCGCCGGCGAGAGCGGCGACTGGAACAGCAGTTCGCCGGCGCCCTCCACCGTCGCGCGCGCCAGCCGCTCGGCGGTCTCGGCCGGCAGACCGGCGGCGACGCCGGCGGCCGCCATGCATTCGACGAGATGGAAGACATAGGCCGGCCCCGAACCCGACACGGCCGTGACCGCGTCGATCAGAGTCTCGTCATCCAGCCACTCGACCTTGCCGATGGCCGCGAGCAGCGCATCCGTGGTCGCACGCTGGGCCATGGTGACGCCGGGCCCCGGGGCCACGGCGGTGATGCCGCGCTGCACGGCGGCCGGCAGGTTCGGCATTGCCCGCACGATGGCCGTGGCGTTCGGCAGCCGCGCCGCGAGATCGCCGAGGCGCTTGCCCGCGAGCACCGAGATCAGCAGCGTGCCCGGATGAATGAAGCCCTGCACCGCCGGAGCCGCCGTATCGAGCATCTGCGGCTTGGTGGCGAGCAGCACCACATCGGCCGGCGGAACCTCGGCGGCGGCGGGATTGAGCCGCATGCCCTTCTCGGTGGCCAGCGCGACCACCTCGTCGGACGGGTGCGGGTCGACGAGGCTGATGCCGGTCGGATTCAGGCCGATGCGCAGCCAGCCCTCCAGCATCGCGCCGCCCATCTTGCCCGCACCGATGAGAACGAGGGATTGCGGAAGCGATGTCGACATGAGGATTCTCGCGTGGCTGCGGTCCGGGTTAGCCCCGCGACTCTCTTCGCCGGAGACTTCCCGTCATGAGGCCGGGAGGTCAAGCCCGACGGTGACGCCCGCGGCCGGCTCATGCCTCGCCGAGCGTCTCCAGCATGGCGCCCTCGAGCCCTTCCTTGGCCGTCTTTCCGGCCCAGACGACGAAGTGGAAGGCCTGATAATAGCGCTCGCAGGCATCTATGGCGGCCCGGATCAGCGCCGCCCCCTGCTCCTCGGTCGGCTCAGCGCCGCCGGAGAGCAGCAGCGCGTGCCGGTACATCACCACGCTCTCGCTGCTCCAGAGGTCGAAATGCCCGAGCCAGAGCTGCTCGTTGACGAGCGCGACCAGTTGCAGCACCTCGCTGCGCCGCCGGTCGGGAACCTTCAGGTCGAAGGCGCAGGCGATGTGGACCGCCTCGACCTCCCCCAGCCAGGTGATGGCGACATGGTATTCGGACCATCCGCCGGTGACGGAAACGGAGAGCTCGTCTTCGCTGTCCCGGTCGAAGCTCCAGTCGTTGAGCGCGGCGAGACGTTCGATCAGATCGAGCGGATTGCCGGGACGATCCTGATCGGCGTCCAAATCGAGGTCTATCATGCCCTAGCATCCAACCGTCGGCGCCAATGGGGCACGACGCGTTCGAGAACGGGAACACGGCGACTGGAAATCCGAAGGACGCAACTCACTCCCGGCACCCGCGCGCAAGAGCCTGCCCGCCCTTGTCCGCGCCCGTCCCGATACGCCTGACGAATCAACTCTTTCCAGCGACGATAACGCAGGCACGGCGACGCGCCCAACACGCCGACGCTCCCCGGATTCGGGGTCGGCACTCAATCCCCCGCATCGACTGTCCACAGCACATGGCTGTGGACGCGCCCGCCCGCTCAGGGCCGCCCGCCTTCGTCCTTGAGTTCGAGCGCCGCCAGCCGCGCGGCGAGCTTCTCGTTCTCCTCGCG
This sequence comes from Chelatococcus sp., assembly GCA_003248805.1. Classification (GTDB taxonomy): domain Bacteria; phylum Pseudomonadota; class Alphaproteobacteria; order Rhizobiales; family Beijerinckiaceae; genus Allobosea. The sequence continues at coordinate 98,304 of QFQY01000007.1, forward strand.
CGCCAGGATCGCCATCTCGCGCACGGCTTCGAATTCCTCGCGGGTGACGACGTCGAGATCGCGCAGGAGACGCTCGATCTGCGTCTTCACGACGGTTTCCACCTCGCGGCGAACGCCCTGCGCGGCGCCGGCGGCATCGGTCGCGAGGCGGGCGATGTCGTCGAGGATACGGTTGCTGGTCGTGACCATGGCGGCTCTCCGGAACGGCTCCGCTTTCAGCGGACATGCGAGACATATGGGCGAGGCGCGGGCGGGCCGCAATCTCCCAGGGCCCCGGTCTGGACCTGCCGGAGTGTTCCGCCTAGAAGAATCGCGCAGGGAAAACGTTCCACGACCTGAAAAATAGGCGGGAGGCGTCATGAACAGAGCTATCGGCGGCCTCGTGCTGGGGCCGGCCTTCGCACTCGCGCTCGCGGGCTGCCAGGAAACCACGACGGCGGCCCGCCCGCGCGTCGACGCGCCGGGAATCCCGGTTTCGGTGCAGAGCATCTCCGGTGCGCCCGAATCCGTGACCACGAACTTCGCGAGCCTCCTCGGCGAGGCGGCGGCCGAGCGCAGGATGGAGATCGTGCCCGGCGACAAGCCGGCGCGCTTCCGGATGCGCGGCTACCTGACGGCGCAGCCGACCGAAGACGGCCAGACGGCGCTCGCCTTCGTCTGGGACGTCTATGATTCCGCCAAGCAGCGGGCCCAGCGCGTGCAGGGCGAAAGCCTCGGACGCGGCGGCAACGGCTCGGACCCCTGGTCGGGTGTCGACCGCACCATCGTCGCCAAGGCCGCCGCCGATTCGATGGACGCGATCGCGAGCTTTCTCGTGACGGCGCCTGCCGCAGAGGGCGGGACCGCGCCCGCCCAGGACCGGGGACAGGGCAAGACCGCCCAGGCCGCTCCGGCCGGCGGCAAGCGTCTCTGAGCGAGAGAAGCGTCTCTGATCGAGAGGCTTTAGGAAGCCCCTTCGCGCTCGGCCTCGCCGGCCTGCTCCCCCGCAAACGGCTGGCTGCCGACGGGCGCGGTCAGGAGCCGCGCGCCCCGGCCATAAGTGAACCAGGCCCAGGACCAGTTGACGTAGACGCTGAGGCGGCTGCGGAAATCGACGAGCAGCATCAGATGCACCAGCGACCAGGCGAGCCAGGCCAGGTAGCCGGTGCAGCGCAGCCAGCCGAAATCGGCGACGGCGTGCGAGCGGCCGATCACCGCCATGGTTCCGAGATTGCGATAGCGGAACGGCCCGGGCGCGGGCGCGCCCACGAGCTTGGCCGCGAGCAGCCTCGCGACATACTGGCCCTGCTGCTTCGCGACCGGCGCCAGCCCAGGCAGGGGCCTGCCCGTCGACGGGTCCGTGCAGGACGCGACATCGCCGATCGCGAAGATCTCCGGATGGCCGGCGAGCGAGCAATCGGGCTCGACGACGACGCTGCCGTTGCGCGCGGCGGCAGCCCCCAGCCACTGTGCCGCCGGCCGCGCCTGCGTCCCGGCGCACCACACCACATTGGCGCTCGCCAGCGCCTCGCCCCCGATGACGAGGCCGGCGGGCGAGATTTCCTCCACCGCCCGGCCCAGCCGGACCTCGACGCCGAGCTCTTCCAGCGCGCCGAGTGCATAGGCGGAGAGGGCCTCGGGATAGGACGACAGCACGCGCGGCCCCGCCTCGCAGAGCACGACGCGCGCCGAGCGCGGGTCGATCCGCCGGAAATCGCTCGCGAGGCTGGAGCGGGCGAGCTCCGCGATGGTTCCCGCCATCTCGACCCCGGTCGGCCCGGCGCCGACCACGACGAAGGTCAGCAGGCGGGCGATCTCGGCGGGGTCGTCGGACTGCTCGGCGAGCTCGAAACAGGACAGCAGCCTGTGGCGGATCGAGAGCGCGTCCCCCAGCGTCTTCAGGACCTGCGCATGCTGCGCGAAGTCATCCCGGCCGAAGAAGCTGTAGGCGGCGCCCGTCGCCAGCACGAGATAGTCGTAGGCGATGTCGCGCCCATCGGCGAGGCGCACGCATTTCGCCGCGGCGTCGACATTCGCGACCTCGGCCAGCAGCACCGAGACGTTCGGCTGCCGGTGCAGCAGCGCGCGCGTCGCGGTGGCGATGTCGGCGGGCGAGAGCGCGGCCGTGGCGACCTGGTAGAGCAACGGCTGGAAGAGGTGGTGGTTGTAGCGGTCGATCAGGATGATCTCGGCCTCGGCCCGCTTCAGTCCCTTGACCGCGGCGAGACCGCCGAACCCCGCTCCGACGACGACAATTCGGGGCTTCACGGCAATTTCCGCCATCGTCATCCTCCTGTCGCTTCAGCCGCCGCCGGCCCGGACGACGCTCGTACAGGCCCGCCCATGCTGCACCGCACCCAACATGGGTGTATTTCCCTCAGTGATCCAGTCGTCGCCTGCGAGACGGGCCCGAAGGGCGGAGATCGCATCGCGTCGCGCAATGACGCAGCGCAACGGTCGACTCGCCGTCACGCGGCTGTTAAGAGCCCTGCATAATCGGCTGGCGGTTGCCGGCCCTGTTCCGCTTTCGAGCACACGGTACGCCGCGGCATGGCCCCTCATTTCAAAGTCGTCGCCGGAAACTCCAACCGGCCGCTGGCCGAGGCGATCTGCAATCATCTCAGCATTCCCCTGGCAAAGGCATCCGTCCGGCGCTTCGCCGACATGGAGGTCTTCGTCGAGATCCAGGAGAATGTGCGCGGGCAGGATGTCTTCATCATCCAGTCGACCTCCTTCCCGACCAACGACCATTTGATGGAGCTCCTGATCATCACCGATGCGCTGCGCCGCTCCTCGGCCAAGCGCATCACGGCGGTGATTCCCTATTTCGGCTATGCCCGGCAGGATCGCCGCGCCTCGGGCCGCACGCCGATCTCGGCCAAGCTCGTCTCGAACCTGATCACCCATGCCGGCGTCGACCGCGTGCTGACGCTCGACCTGCATGCCGGCCAGATCCAGGGCTTCTTCGACATCCCGACCGACAACCTGTTCGGCGCCCCGCTGATGGCGC